>JAGPVX010000003.1 GCA_018066805.1 Paraperlucidibaca sp.
GAGAGTGAGAGAATGCCGGCAGCGTCACAGGCCTTACGCTTGTTGCCTACATATATCTCAGAAGCCGGGTCGCTTCCCACGAGTACCACGGCCAGGCCGGGTGCGCGTAGCCCCTTGCCGGTGCGGCTTTCTACGCCGAGGGCGACTTGTTGCCTGACTTCGGCGGCAATTTCTTTTCCATTGATTAGTTTGGCGCTCATGTTTCGTCTTGTCGGTTGGGCATTAGTAAGTGAAGGCGCGCATTGTCTCACGCTTGCCCCTCAACTCCAATTTAGGAACACACGCTGATATTGGGGTGATTTGCCCAGGTGTTTCAGGGTTAGCGGGCAGATATATATAAGAATTTGGTTTTCATTGTTGACGGAACCGTTTGGCGACGGTAATATGCGCGCCACTTAGCTGATGCAACATGTTGTTCAGTTCAGACGGGGTATAGCGCAGTCTGGTAGCGCGCCTGCTTTGGGAGCAGGATGTCGGGAGTTCGAATCTCTCTACCCCGACCATTTTCTGAATGTTCAGATGGGTGAACGGTCATGCGCCCGTAGCTCAGCTGGATAGAGCATCGGCCTTCTAAGCCGAGGGTCGCAGGTTCGAGTCCTGCCGGGCGCACCAAAATGCGCAAACTATGTGGTGGCCGTAGCTCAGTTGGTAGAGTCCCGGATTGTGATTCCGGTTGTCGTGGGTTCGAACCCCATCGGTCACCCCACTCCCCTTTCGTAACACCTCTCTAAACACTCACTTACGATTGAATCGCAGCTTGCGGTTGTATTATTTCGTATTAGCTCGCCTTAGCAGCATCAGCATCACCACATAAATCATCAAACCGAGTAAGCCTAAGCTTGCGCCAATGCCGGCGAATAGGTCTGGCGCCTTCATCATCGTGCTCATTAACGAGTCTTGGTAAAAGAAAAACCACTCGTGACCGATGGGGAATACCCAATGATGTAGCTGATAAAACACGGGCTCGAAACCTGCTAAAGCCAATAGCACAACGAGTGCTGCCAGCAATGCTAGCAATAAGCCTCCCTGCCAGCGCCACTTAATCTCATCGATACGATGGCGCAACAGCCATAAGCCCGCCAACGTCAGCCCTGCTATCCAATACAAGGCCACGCGTAGCCAGTCGATTAGCGCGGCAACATCTTGTAGATGCACTACTTCTGGTTCGCGCAACAGTGCCTTAGTGGCGCCATAAGTATCGGTAAAGCGAATGTCCGCAAGACCTAAGCCGCTATTATGAATCGCGTGCACGATGGCATTGAACGCTGCTTGCTGCGCACTGGGCGTGATGGTGTCAAAACCTAAAATATAGCGATTCTGCGGGCCAAACTCGGCTATCTGTGCATGCAAATCTAGCCAGTCATACCAAAGCACATAGCCGTAATTAAACTCGGCATGTAGCCACCAGCTGATGCCTAACGCGACCAACAGCAGGCCGGCGAGTACGGCAAACCATGCTGCTTGGTAGCGAAATAGCATTAGCGCTCCAGCTTGTACCAGAGCGCATAAAGCGCCGGCACAAAGAACAGTGTGATGGCCGTGCCAACCGCAATGCCGCCAATTAGCACATAGGCCAGAGGGCCCCAGAAGCTATCGAAGGTGAGTGGAATAAAGGCAAAAACAGCGCAGATTGCGGTTAACACTACTGGCCTTGCGCGGCGTACAGCGGCCTCGATGACAGCATTCACTGGCGTCATATTCGACGCTAAGTTATCGGCAACTTGCTGGGTCAAAATCAGCGTATTACGCATGAGAATGCCGGCCAAACCAATTAAGCCGAGTAAGGCAACAAAGCCAAAGGGTTGGCCGAAAAGCAGCAAGGCTAAAACCGCGCCGATGATGCCCAAAGGCGCCGTTGCCACCACGATAAACATGCCGACAAAGCTGCGCATCTGCAGCATGACAAAGATCAGCATGAGCGCGATCATCAGCGGCTGCAGCTTTTGGATGGAGGCGTCGGCCTTGCCAGACTGCTCGACGCTGCCACCGATATCGATACGGTAATCTGGCGGTAGACGATTTCGCAGCTGCTCTGATGCCTGCCAAATAGTCGCTGTCATGTCATTAGGTTGTGCTCCGGAGACTTCGGCATGGACAGCAATAAAGGGCTCACGGTTATAGCGTTTTAACACCGGCTCTTCGTAGCGCACAGTGACATCACCAACTTGGGAAAGCGGCACCTTACGGCCATCTGCCGAGCGCAACTCTAGCCCAGCCAAACGCGCCTCAGAGCTACTATGACCTTTAGCCACCACTTCAACCAAGCGATTGCCTTTACGCAGCTGCGTAATTGGCCCGCCTTCAAGCTCAAATTGCAGCTGGCGCGACACTTCCGCTGGGGTTAGGCCAATTAAACGCAGGCGTTCGGTGTCCATGGCCACGTGCAAGATCGGTGCCCGCTCATCCCACTCAAGGTGCGGATCACGAATCGCAGGGTTCGCTGCCATGATTTCGCGCAGCTCTTTGGCAATGCCACGAAGCTTCTGCACGTCGGGGCCAACGACACGAAAGCTCACCGGCCAAGTCACAGGTGGTCCGTATAGCAGGCTGGTGACACGTACTCGAGCCTCAGGGAACTCACCACCATCGATGCGCTTTTGCAGCGTCGCGATAATCGTGTCGCGGTCTTCTTTGTTATGACCTACTGCTACCATTTTCGCGAAAGCAGGATCAGGCTGTTCGGGCAAGATCGAGATAAAGAAGCGTGGCGCACCGCCGCCAAGGTAGGTCGACAGCGTGCTGACTTCTGGCATGTCATGCAAAATCGCTTCTAACTTACGCGCGGTTTTATCGGTGACATCGATCGACGTGCCCTGCGGCATCGAGATGCTAATCATTACTTCTGGGCGATCTGAACTGGGGAAGAATTGCTTCTCTACTACAGTGGCCATGGCGATTATAGACAGTACGAGAATGCCTAAGGTGGCCATTACAACGAGGCCGCGATTCGCCACACAGCGGCGAACCCACGAGCGCATCCGGACATAGCCCGGTGTGTCATAGGGCGAATGGCCTTCGCTATGACTTGGGTTTGGCAACAATTTCACACCTAAATACGGCGTGAATGTCACCGCAACTAGCCATGAAACCGTGAGCGAAATTGCCAACACCCAGAAGATATTGCCGGCGTATTCGCCAACACCCGATTTAGCAAATCCAATCGGCACAAAACCCGCCACGGTCACTAAGGTGCCAAAGAGCATTGGGGCAGCTGTCACTTTCCATGCATACGACGCTGCACGCACACGATCTAAGCCTTCCTCCATCTTCACGATCATCATTTCGATGGCAATAATGGCGTCATCGACCAAAAGCCCGAGCGCCAAAATCAATGCACCTAAGGTGATGCGATCGAGGTTGATATTCATGCTCAGCATGATCAAAAAGCTCAGTCCGAGCGTGATGGGAATAGCGATACCGACCACGATGCCAGCACGTAGACCAATGGCGACCACACTCACCGCCATCACCACCAACATGGCGACTAAGAACTTGAATTGAAATAAGTTTACTGCCGCTGAAATCGCATGCGCTTGGTTGGTCATGGCTTTAAATTCCATGCCCAAAGGCAAGCGTGCCTGCTCTGCGGTAATAAAATCAGCCAAGCGATCGCCTAAATCGAGGCCATTTTCGCCCTTCTTCATCACCATGCCGATGAGCAGCGCATCTTCGCCACGCGAGCGCACCACATACTGGCGCGGTTCTTCGTAGCCTTGGCGAATACTGGCAACATCTTGTAAGCGAATCAGCTTATTACCAATGCGAATCGGCACAGTAGCGAGCTGCTCGAGCTTGCTTAAATCATTATCGATGCGGACATAAATTCGCGGCCCAGCCGACTCAAAACGACCGGCAGGAAGCAGGCGATTATCTTCTTCAATAGCGGCAAAAATCTGCTGCGGCACGATGCCTAGGTTGACCAACTTTTGGCTATCAAACTCGAGGTATACCTTCTGCTTAGGCTCGCCAATAACAATGACTTTCTGAACGCCCTTAACACGGCCTAGGCGATCGCGAATACCGTCTAACGTGCTCAGTGCATCGCGCATCGGCAGGCCCGGTGCGGTCAGCGACAGCACACTGAAATAGACATCGGCAAAATCATCGTTTGATATTGGCCCAATGACGCCTTGTGGCAGCAATGGCGCCAGATCTTGCATGCGTTTGCGCACTTCATAGAACAAATGCGGCATCTTTTCACTAAGCGTGGCGTCATCAAACTCAATAACAATATCGACTCGGCCAGGATGGATAATGCTTTCGATATGATAGACATTTTCCACTTCTTGAATGCGCCGTTCGATCGGGTCGGCGAGCTGGCGCTGAATCTCCTCAGGCGAAGCGCCTGGCCATTGCGCCGATACCATCATGATGCGAACGGTAAATGCTGGGTCTTCAGCACGGCCTAGGGCAACAAAGGAGTAAATGCCGGCAAAAATCGATAGCACTAGAAAAAATAAGGTGAGTGCTCGTTGCTTTACCGCTATCGCCGATAGATTGGGAAAGCTCACTGCGCTAACTCCCGCACCGCCATGCCGGGCTTCAATAAATGCGTGCCGAGCACAATCAGCGATGTGTTGGCAGGGATCTCAGCCTTAATGCGTGCAGTTTCGCTGCTGAGCAAAGTCACTACAACCGGCATCGGTTGCGCCTTACCTTCTTTGATTAACCAAACGTGCGGGCCTTTACCGCGCTCATCCAAAGCACCTAGCGGCACTTCTAAAGTATTTTCAGTTAGGCTTGGCACGGCAAAGCGCGTTTGCATAATGGCGCCTAAGGCAGGCGCGGTGCTGGCGCCAACTAATTTATAGCGGGCGCGCTGAGTCCGACTCATGGCATCAAGAGCACCAGCTTTTTCGCTGAGCTTAATCGCTTCTTTCTTGCCTTCAGCGGTGATGATTTCACCTAATTCAGGTACTGGCATGCGATCGGGGAAAAATACTTCAACTTCGCGCTCGCCATCTTGAGCAAATACCGCAACGGCTTGCCCCGCAGCAACGACTTGGCCCGGCTCACCGGTGACATCTAGCAACAAACCATTTGATGGTGCACGCAAGACGTTATAAGCACTGGCATTTTTCGCTTGCAGTAATTGAGACTGCGCGGCGTTCGCGCGGGCTTTCGCTTCACGCTCGGAGAGATCTGTGCGGTCTAAGAATTGCTTGCTGATAAAGCCTTTATCAAATAGCTCCTGCTGACGAGCAGTCTCGGCTTTCGCTGTGGCCAATGCCGCAGCAGCTGATGTATTTTCAGCTTGAGCTGCACGCATGGTAGCGGCGTTATCGCTAGGGTCTTGGCGAAATAGCACTTGGCCGGCCTTCACATGCTCACCAGCATTAACCAAACGCTCAGCGATTTGACCACTCACGCGAAACGCGACTGGCGACTCAACTTTCGCGCGCACAATGCCAGTCAGCGATAGCGCAATGCCATCACCGCTTTGAATTTTTTGAGTTTTCACCCAAGGCGAGGTGTCTTCGCTAGGTGCAGGCGCTTGCGAACAAGCCATGATGACAGCAGACAGACCGAGTACTACCCCAACTTTCAACATGCGTATTGTCCTACAAAACCGAATTATGTCTGATTATTCCCGATTCCGCTGAGAGATGACAGTTTAAAAGGCGCTTATGCGTTCATTTTAATGTACTACCGAGTAAATCAAACCTAACTGAGCCAACACAAGGCACAATAGCGGCTTCCGCAGCAGCTGCAAAGAGTCGTTAAATGCCGCCATCACCCCGCTACCACCATATTCATCAAGACATCGGCCCATGGATGCTGGCACTTGGCGGCTGTGGCGAATTTGGCGCTAACCTCACGCTCTATGGCAGCGCTGGTGTGTGGATAGCCGTCGATTGCGGTATGGCGATGAATAGTAATGAGGCCGGCATCACCGAAGTCTCGGTGCCTAGCTTAGCGGCCTTAGACAAACTCGATATTCGTATTGAGGCGCTATTAATAACGCATGGACATGAAGATCACATCGGCGCGATCCCTGCTTTATGGCGCAAGCTTAGCTGCCCGATTTATGCCACGGCTCATACGCACAGATTAATCAGTGCCAAGCTTAATCCGAATGAAAATGGCCCACGACAAATCATGGTTAAGCCCATGCAAACCGTGAGCGTTGGCCCGTTTAGCGCGCAATGGCTGCCCGTCACTCACTCCATTCCCGAGGCGCAAGCTATTTGCCTTGAAGTCGCTGGCAAACGCCTCTACCACAGCGGCGACTGGAAGCTCGACGCGCAGCCCATGGTTGGTCCATTGACTGCACAGGCCGCGCTGCAACAGCTGGGGCGTGCCGGCGTAGATGTTGTTATTGGCGACTCCACCAATGCCACTGTGGCAGGCTCGAGCCGCTCCGAACAAGAGGTTGCACAAAGCTTGGCGAAGGCAATGAAAACTGCCAGCGGCCGTCTTGTGGTGGTGTGTTTCGCCAGCAATGTGGCGCGCATGCACAGCATTGTTGCCGCCGCCGATCGTGTTGATCGCTATAGCGGCGTGCTTGGCCGCAGCATCGCAACACATGTTGGCGCCAGCCGTGCCAGTGGCTATTTAGACACCGACACGCAGCTACTACCAAATTGGGAGCTAGGCTTTTTACCGCGCGAACAACAATGCTGGATAGCTACTGGCAGTCAAGCTGAGCCAGGCTCTGCCTTGGTGCGCTTGAGCATGGGTAATCATCCTGCGTTTGGCCTGCAAGCGGGTGATACCGTACTATTCTCATCACGCGTGATACCAGGCCACGAACAAGCGCTAGAGCAGCTATGCCAGCGCTTGCGTGAGCTTGGTGTGCACATTATTGACGATGACGCCCTGCACGCCTCTGGCCATCCGCCAGTAGAAGACTTAACCACGCTTTATGGCTGGCTAAAGCCGCGCTATTTACTACCCGTGCATGGCGAGACTCGGCATCAAGAGGCGCATATGCAGGTCGGTCGTACGCTGGGTATGGATGGCATCGTGCCGCGCAATGGCGACTTGATTTCGCTCACTGGCAAACCGTTTATTGCTGGCAGCACCGTGGTAGGGAAAATCCTGCAGCAGCGCTAGTTTCAATAATCCCCTAACTTTCGTAGAATGCGTTTTGAACAAGGACTGTTTGATTAGAAGCGCATTGAAGCACTGCTTTATTAGGCCTCAGGCTCATCCAGCGGACACGTCTCAGTTCAATACACCTCTGAACAAGACTATCAAATCGCTAACCTGAGGCATGATCATGCGTAAGCTCTCCCTTCTTGCCGTCGGCATCCCGCTCGTTATTGCCGGCTGCGCAACAGTATCAAACCCACCACGGGTTATTGAACTACCCACCAATACGTCCGCTGCTATTCAGCAAGCTCAACAAGCATCTGTGCCCAAGCAAAAAGTATTTAAACGCAAAGTCGCTATTGGTCGCTTTACCAACGAAACGCGCTACGGCAAAACCTTCTTACGCGATGGCGAAATGGATCCACTCGGCAAACAAGCATCTGACATGCTTTCAACTCGCCTTGTAGACTCAGGCCAATTCGTCGTTTTTGAGCGCCCAGATATTGCTAAGTTAGAGCGCGAAGCTGCTATTTCAGGGCCAACCAAACTGGTCGGTGTTGATACGCTTATCCTAGGCTCGGTTACCGAGTTTGGCCGTACAACACAAGGCACTACTGGCTTTTTAAGCCAAACCAAAACACAAGTTGCACGCGCTAAAGTTGAACTGCGTTTAGTCAACGCAAAAACTGGCCAAGTCTACTTTTCGGCTACCGGTGCAGGCTCTGCAAGCACCGAGTCTGGCAGCATCGCGGGCTATGGCAGCAAGTCGGACTACGATGATTCGCTGAATGATCGCGCCATTGGCGCAGCCATTAGTGAAGTACAAAACTCACTGATTCAAAAGCTAAAAGAGAAGCCCTGGCGCACTGACATTTTAAGTGTTCAAGATGGCGCTGTTTTCATCTCAGGCGCTGCTCTTCAAGGCATTCAAATTGGCGACACCTTAGCGGTTTATCGCAAAGGAAAAACGATAACTTCAGCACAAAGCGGCTTTGATATTGAGCTTCCAGCCACGCTAGTTGCCAAGCTTCAAGTCGCCTCTCAGTTTGGTGATAACGAAACCAATGAAGGCTCACAGGCAACAGTCATCGCTGGCAGCATTCCAAGCACAAGCACTGATTTATTTGTAGGAGAAGTGAAATGAAACGCCTGCTTATTCTAGCTTTTGCTATGGCTTTAGCCGCTTGCTCAATGCCAGTGACACAGGTTCAGTCAGTGGATTTACGACCTACACTCTCCATCAGTAACGCACCCAACGGCAGCATGCTAATTATCGATGGCATTACTGTCGGTGACGCTGGCGCGATCGCATCTGGCAAGCAGGCCATCGTGCTATCACCAGGCACGCATCAGGTAGAAGTTAACTATAACGGCCGCTCGTTAATCAGCGAAAAAATCTACCTCGGCGAAGGCCTTCGTAAAACTTTATCCGCTGGAGTTACCGAATGATTCGCGCCAGCATCATCACATTACTAATGTTAACGGCCACTGGCTGCGCTACACAGCGCGGCTATGCATGGGGCGATTATGAACAGAAGCTTTATGACCATTACGCCGATCCAACAAAGTCTTTAGAGCTCTCTAGCGCCCTCGAAAAAGACATCAAAAAAGCTGAAAAAATTAATCGTGTCCCACCTGGGCTTTATGCCGAATACGGCTACTTGATGCTTGAAGCAGGCATGCCGCGTAAAGCAGCGTTTTATTTCAACAAAGAAAAAGCGCTATGGCCTGAATCGACTCAATTCATGGACACACTTTACAAATCAGCGGTGCAAGCTAATAACGCCTCCGGAGCTAACAAATGATCCGCCTAGTTTCTGCAACGTTAGCCATCGCGCTATTAGCAGGTTGCGCCGCCAAGCCAGCTCCGCGCGACTACTCAGCCTTTAATAGAGCCGCGCCTCGATCGATTTTGATTCTTCCCGTGGTTAATAGAAGTAATGACGTTGAGGCACCAAACTACTTCCTCAGCACTATTGCAGTGCCATTTGCCAATCGTGGTTTTTATGTCTTCCCGGTAAATGCCGTGAAATCCGTGATGGATGCTGAGGGCATGGCCGATGCAGATCTTGCACATCGCGCCGACCCGACAATTCTCGGCAATCTATTTGGTGCAGATGCCATTATGTACGTCACGATCAATCGTTGGGATGCACGATACGCCGTGCTAAACACCACGGTCACTGTCGATTTTGATTATGAAATTAAGGATGGCCGTAACGGCGAGAGCTTGTGGAAAGACAAGCAAACCATGCTGTATTCGCCGCAGCAGAACAATTCGTCTGGCAACCTGGCAGTAGACTTGGTTGTTATGGCAGTGACCGCGATGGCAACCAAGGCGAAACCAAACTACCTTCCACTCACTCGTACGGCCAATGGTGCAGTCTCACTTCGCGTGCCCCAAGGTCCATATATCGACAAGGCCCTTCAGTAAGCAGGCACTGTTAATCACGCCGCCGCTTAACATATGCCGAGAGCAATCTATGCTTTTACTGATCAGTAAAGCCACTCTCCTCAGCATCTCGTTCGCCAGCTACCCTAATGCATCTGCATTGGGAATAGCTGGCTCGCTTAGCTTATCTACCGTGTCATGGAATGACTGTAGTCCTAGGCGATCATAAAAACCAAAAAATACGCTTACTAATTACCAGTTTTCGGTGTTAGCACTGCACTCTGAATCAGCCGAGTTGATGCTACAGCGAACGCGCTTGATGATCTTCAGGCCAGGCTTGTCATAGATGCCTTGCTCAGCAATCGCAATACGTGAGTCGCGCAGCATGATGGTGTACTTGACCATATTTTCCGATGTTAAATCGCCCCAAGTCGCCGCAGGAATATCTTTTTCTGCCTTATTGATAAGCGACATTGCACGATTAAATTGACCCAACCAATACTGGCGTGACTTTAGACCAAATCCTTCTGGAAACTTGGTCTCATTAATAATGATTTGGTACGTCAGAATGAGGATTGGGAAGCGGTTAATCGCACCTTTAGTGCCAATGCCGCGATAAAGCTCTAGTGGTCGATACGCCATCGCTGGAGCGGCGATAAAGTCCACGGAGCCATTATTAAATTTGCCGGCAAAGTTGGTGATGTCGGCTGAAACGGGCTGTGCGCCAATTTTCTGAATCATGATGGCCTGCGCTTTATCGTAATCAAACGAGGCAATACGCTTACCCGCCAATGCCTCAACCGTATTAATTTTTCGATCATTAACCACAGGATACGCCGTACCAAATGGGATGATTCCAGCGACTTCATAACGACCATTGACCATCAGCTTGCTAGCCGCGGGTGATGCGAAGGTTTAAATGGTTTTGCGCACCGTTTCATAGCTGGCTGGCATATCAACTTTGCCATTACGAATAATGGTCGACACACCTAATGAGTCGAGCGCCGCAGCTGTGGGGTTAAATTGGCGGGTACGAAAGCCGGTAGCCATCACCGAGTCGCATTCACCTGCTTTTAAGTCTTCGGTGGCTACACGCTCATCAGTGTAGGCTTTGATCGACATTTTTGCGCCCATGTTCTGAGCAGCTACGGCGTAGTCTTTGGCAATATTCACCATATCGCCAGCGCCACCGAGCAGGTCATAAACGCAGAGTGTTTGGTTTGCTTGAGCCATTGGCGCGGCAGAGGCAGCAATCAAAAAGACAGGGATAATCAGTTTTTTCATGTAGTTTCTCTTTTTATTATGGTGCCACGCTTATATTGATACGAATCCCTTACCACAACTGAACATGGCTTAAGCTTTCGCCTTAAGCCACGCTATACAATCCTCAGCTACCCGCTCCCAACCATCCTCATCAAGGATTAAATGGGCATTGTTCGGGTACTCGAGATAGTCGCAGCGCTCGCCATAAAGCGCTGCGTTTTTGCGACAGACACTGCTAGGCACAATGCGATCTCGCCCGCCAGCAATGCTTAACAATGGCGTTTTGTTGGCATTGAAATCGACCGTCGCGGCGCCATTTTTTTGAAACATCGCAAAGACAATCTCTGCTGCTGCTCGTCCTGACTCATGCACTAAATCTGCAATACGAATTGCCGCATCACTCTCGCTGAGCTCATTGAATACGGCATAACGAGCCTCGCGCGCATTGAGCTTATTCGGCTTCTTCCAAAAGCCCGGCGTGCTAAAGATGCGCGTGGTGGCCGGCAACATAGATAGGCGCACAGGAAAAACTCCACGCGGCGCAGCACTACAAATCAAAATGGCGGCTTTTGCCAAACCTTTAGCAACAAGCAACTGCGTCAACAAACCGCCCATAGAGTGGCCAATTAAAATAGGTCGCTCAGGCAATGTGGCAATAAACACCGCAAGGTCATCGACATAATCACGCAAGCTGGTCGTGCCTAGCTCAGGATGTGGTGCACCCAAGGCATGATGGCGCAAGGTAGGCGTATGCACGGTATAACCTGCAGCTTCAAATGGCAGGCGATACGATGACCAAATCTCTCCCACACACCACATGCCATGAATCATCACAATTGGGGGTAAAGCGCTCATAGCGTCATTCCTAAGTTTTTAGCTCAATTAGTGAGACTACGTTCGGATGTATGGCCTTGCTTGCCACTTAACGACAATTTATTGTCATTACACGACAGCTGCCAGTGCTAATAATGACAAATTTAATACGCACAACAAATTTACGGGGCTACAAAACTCTTGTGAGCTCGCTCGGTGGCGACCCTCAACAACTGCTGCAAGAGCTTCATGTTTCAGATGATTTAGAAGATAAAAACGACACTTTCATGCCATTTCGGCAGCTAGCCTTACTGCTCGAAGTCAGTGCCAATAGCTTGAACTGCCCAGACTTTGGTCTGCGCATTTCTCAGTGGCAGGGGCCGAGTATTTTAGGCCCCATTGCCGTGATGATTCGCAACGCCGACACCGTTCAGTCGGCAATGGAGGATGTGGCTAAATACCTTCATGTGCACAGCCCTGCGCTCTCATTCAGCATTCTAGCGCCCGACTCAAATGGCAATATTTCTTTTGTTTTTCATATCGACGAGCCAAAAACACCTCTTGACCAAGCCTATGAGCTAACGATCGCAAATGCCGTCCATGCCTTACGAATGTTAGGAGGTGAAGCAACATTGCCAGTCGCCCTACACTTCGCGCACAAACCAAATTCTGCACTAGACGTCTATCAAGAACGACTCGGCTGCCCTGTGTATTTTGAGCAAGAATGGTCTGGTTTTAAGCTCAGCCCCGAGCAATTAGCGCGCCCTATTGATCAGGCTGATACCGAAACGCACCGCCTCGCGATCAGCTATTTAGCCTCGTTTCATGCGCCTGGATCTAGCCTAACACCCAGAGTTATTGAGCTTATTCGCGGCCTATTGCCTACTGGCCAATGCCGCATAGAAACCGTAGCAGATGAACTCGCCATACATACTCGAACGCTGCAACGGCGATTACTGCAAGAGCAGCAAAGTTTCGATTCACTACTAGATAGCCATCGCCGCCAACTTGCCACGCGCTATCTGGCCGAAAAAGGCCTGCGCCTATCGCAAATCGTCGGCATGCTCGGCTATACCGAGCAAAGCAGCTTCAATCGCGCATTTCGCCGTTGGTTCGAGCAAACGCCCAGAGCTTATCGCCTGAGCCTGTCGTCTAAAGACAATTAATTGTCGCTTTTTGCCAATAACTAGCTTTCGCAGGGTCGTACAGTGGCATGGTCAATTCACTATGAGACTCATGCCATGCAAACAATAACAAAACCGCTGGATGTTCTAATCATTGGTGCCGGCCTCTCCGGCGTCGGTACCGCCTGCCACATTGCCCGTGAATTTCCCAATAAGACAATCGCCCTAATTGAGCGCCGTAAAACATTGGGCGGCACCTGGGACTTATTTCGCTACCCCGGCATTCGCTCCGACTCTGACATGGCCAGTTTTGGCTACGGCTTTAAGCCTTGGTTATCATCGAAAGTACTTGCCGATGGCCCAGCGATTCGCGACTACGTCATTGAGACGGCAAAAGAATTCAAACTCTATGAGAAAACCCATTTTGGTCTGCAAACTCAAACCGCCAATTGGTCATCGGAAGATAAGCTCTGGACATTAGTAACGCGCAATGAAGACAGTGGCGAAGAACAGGTTTTTACCTGCCGCTATTTGATTAGCTGTACCGGCTACTTCAATCATGACTATGGCTATCGCCCTGAGTTTCCAGGCGAGGAAAACTTCAAAGGACAAATCATTCATCCCCAGCAATGGCCTGAAGATCTCGACTACAGCAATAAGCGTGTTGTTGTCATTGGCAGTGGCGCCACTGCGGTCACACTACTACCCGCGATGGCTGAAAAGGTCAGCCATATCACCATGCTGCAACGCTCACCATCGTATGTTTTCGCGCTGCCAAACAAAGACAAAGTTTCCGATGCATTGGGTAAGTTTCTACCGGGCAGCGTGGTGTTTAAACTGGCTCGCGGCCGCAATATCGCCATTCAGCGCGCGCTATATATATCCTGCCGCCGTTGGCCCAATGCCATGCGTAAATTCTTGCTCTCGCAAGTTGAAAAGCAAATTGGCCCTGATATTGACATGCGTCATTTCACCCCAAAATACATGCCTTGGGATGAGCGCCTCTGCGTTGTGCCAGACGGCGATTTGTTTAAGGCACTACTCAGCGGCAAGGCCTCAATTGAAACTGATCACATCGATCGCTTTACCGAAAAAGGCATTTTGCTGAAGTCCGGCAAAGAGCTTGAAGCCGATATCATTATTAGCGCAACCGGCCTTACCTTGCAGATGCTCGGCGGCATGGCGATATCAGTTGATGGTGAAGCGCGGCCGCTCAATGAGCAGATGGTCTATAAGGGCCTATTGATCGAAAATATCCCAAATCTGGCGTGGGTTTTTGGCTATACCAATGCGCCATGGACGTTGAAAGCCGATCTTGCTGGGCGCTATTTATGCCGCCTGTTTAAGCATATGGATGCAGAAGATAAAACCGTCGCTATGCCCGTGAGCCCGCCAGGAATCGCGCTCGATGTCGGCATTGTAGACAGCTTGCAGTCAGGCTATGTGCAGCGCGCAAAGGACATCATGCCGCGTCAAGGCAAGCAGGCTCCATGGCAGGTCACGATGCATTACGGTAAAGATAAAGCCATGCTGCTGAAAGATGCTGTCGCCGATGAGGCATTGCGCATGCATTAAGGCTCTAGTGTAAAAAGTGGCGACAGCATTGTTCAATGCGGGATTTAACTGCTAACACCTTGGCGCTGGCAGCTAATTCGGAACATAATTGCCGCCACTTTTTTACAAAACTGAGCTGAGTTGATGGAAAAGATTATTGAAAAACTGATGTACTCATCGCGTTGGATTATGGCGCCAATTTATCTTGGCATGAGCCTAATCTTGCTCGCACTAGGCATTAAGTTTTTTCAGGAAATCTTCCACATTGTGCCCATTATTTTCAGCATGAGTGAAGTTGACCTGGTCTTAGTCGTACTGTCGTTGATCGACATTGTCTTAGTCGGCGGCTTGATTGTCATGGTCATGTTTTCAGGCTATGAAAACTTTGTATCGCGCTTAGATGTCGATGAAAGTGATGAAAAGCTAGGTTGGTTAGGCAAGTTAGATGCTGGCTCGCTGAAAAACAAAGTAGCGGCCTCCATCGTGGCAATTTCCTCGATTCATTTGCTGAAAATCTTCATGAATACCGAGAATATCGATAACGATAAAATCCAATGGTATTTGCTCATTCACATCACTTTTGTGGTGTCTGCCTTTGCCATGGGCTATCTCGATAAAATCACCAAAAGTACCGAAAGCTGATTTATAGCTCCTGAGTTATAGCGCCTCATAACCTCGGTTAAGGCGCTCAGGCTGCTCAAATTCATGCACACAGAAGTCGATAAAAAGCCGCACGCTGGGCAGTAGCCCGCGGCGACTGGGAAATGCCAAATGCAATATCCCAGGCCGTGGCAGCCAACCCGGCATTACCTCGACCAAGCGACCATCAGCGATAGCATCACCGGCCATCACCAAAGGTAAAGCCGCTACACCAACGCCACGCAGCGCCGCTTGATAAAGCGTACTCATGTCATTAGCTATGAGTTTAGGCTCGTGAGCTACTGTGATTTTTTCACCCTCAGGCCCGAGCAAATGCCATTCGGCACGACCTTGGCCATCGCCTAGATGCAAACTGGGCAGGCGCGCAACATCAGCAGGTTTTGAAAAAACAGCAGCTGCTTTGCCTTCAGCACTTTCCGTGTGGCTTGCCAATAAGCTCGGCGCGACCAACCAACGCTGGCAACTCCACGCCAAGCTGCGCATCACCAAATCACTATCGCTTAATGGCGGAAAGCGCACGCGAATCGCCAAATCCATGCCCTCGCGCTGCACATCTACGACACGGTTGGTCACCTCGGCATGCACATTAACGCGCGGATAAGCCGCCATAAACGCCGCGATAAGCTCAGCAAACTCATTATTCATCAATGCCGGCGGGCAGCTTAAGCGCAAGGTGCCACGCGGCTCAGCCTGCAGCCTTGCGACCTGTTCATCGGCGGCGTCAGCCTCCACTAACATGGCTTGGCAGTGCCGATAATAGGCCTGACCAAGCTCTGTCAGTTGAAATAGGCGACTGCCGCGATGCAATAACTGCACCTGCAAACGCGCCTCTAAAGCAGCCACTCGCCGACTCAATGTCGCTTTCGGCACATCAATAACTCGGCTCGCGGCAGCAAAACCTTTATGTCTGGCCACCGCTGCAAAGTACTGCATATCGTTTAAATCACGCATTCATCGTTCCATATATGCAACGCTATGTCTTTATATAGCATCTTTGCACCATATTGTTCCAGATATAACCTGTGCACATCAACTCTGTACGTATCAACAAAAAGAGGAGCAAGGTCATGAAGCAAATCAAAGGCGTTTATGCACCACCTCGTCAACACTGGGTCGGCGATGGTTTTCCTGTGCGTTCACTGTTTAGCTATGGCATGCACGACAACGATATCAGCCCATTTCTACTGCTAGACCACGCCGGTCCTGCAGAATTTACACCCAGCGATAAACCTCGCGGTGTCGGCGTACATCCACATCGCGGCTTTGAGACCGTCACCATTGTTTATGATGGCGAAGTCTCGCATCGTGACTCGGCTGGCTTTTCCGACACCATTTATCCTGGCGATGTGCAGTGGATGACCGCCGCTTCCGGCATTTTGCATGAGGAGTTTCACAGCCCGCGCTTCAGCGAAACCGGTGGCACCATGGAGATGGCGCAACTCTGGGTAAATTTGCCAACAAAAGACAAAATGACGCCGCCGCGATATCAAGGCATCGGCGCGAAAACGATTCCAACAGTGGCGCTAGATCACGGCTCTTTGCGAGTTATTGCTGGTGATTACACCGGCAATGCAGGCCCTGCACTCACCTACTCGCCGATCAATGTCTGGGATTTGTCGTTACAGCCTGGTGGCGCTCAGGACTTCTCCGTCAGCGATGGCCACAGCTTGATCGTGGTCGTGCTGAAAGGTGAGGTCATGGTCAATCGCGAGCAAGCTATTGGCACTGATCACACCGTGGTGTTTGCGCACAATGGCGGCGATTTTAGCCTTGAAGCATTAAGCGATAGCAAAGTGCTCGTGCTTAGCGGCGAGCCGCTGAACGAGAACATCGAGGGTTATGGCCCATTTGTGATGAACACTCGCCAAGAAATTAATCAGGCGATTGATGATTTTAACCACGGCCACTTTGGCCAACTGTGATTAATAACTCCCATAAAGGAAGCAGACATGAAAGCAATTAAAGTACTCACTATTTCCGGCAGCCTGCGTAAGGCCTCTTTCAATAGCATGGCCTTGCGCACAGCCGAAGCGCTAGCACCTGAAGGCATGAGCTTTACGCATGCTGATCTACATGGCCTGCCGCATTACGACCAAGACCTGCGCGACACGGAAATCCCAGCTGCCGTGCAAACGCTCGATGCGCAAGTGCGCGCCGCCGATGCCGTACTGATTGCCACACCGGAATATAACTACTCGATACCTGGTGTATTGAAGGATGCCATCGATTGGCTATCACGCATGCCAGACCAGCCGCTCAATGGCAAACCAGTTGCCATCATGAGCGCCAGTATGGGCGTGATGGGCGGAGTGCGTGCGCAATACCATTTGCGCCAATCGTTAATCTTCATCAATGCCCATGTGCTCAACCGCCCAGAGATCATGATCGGCAGCGCACATGAGCGTTTCGATGCCGATGGCAAGCTCACCGACGCCATGACTGAGAAATTCATGCGTGAGCAGTTGGTTGCTCTCGCAGAATGGACCAATAGATTGCGTGCCGATCGCTAAGACAATGCGATAAAGTAGAGGCTCTTCGCACAGAGCCTCTACTCATGTCAGCCAATAAACATACTAATGCTGCCGCGCCTTATGGCGTTGCTGAAGAAATCGCCAATGCTCTGAGCCACGGTCTTAGCATGGCCGCTGCCATTGTCGCCACCACGCTCTTGCTGGTGAAAGGCATGCCCACACTGAGCACTGGCCAACTCGCCGGTGTGGCCATCTATGGCGCTAGTCTCATCCTGCTATTTCTCAGCTCTACGCTGTACCACAGCATCACTCACGCACCGAGCAAGGCCGCACTAAAGCGCCTAGATCATTGCGCTATTTATCTGCTCATTGCCGGCACTTATACGCCGCTACTGACCATCACGTTAGCGCACAGCGCATACGCTCAAATCATGCTAGTGGTGATTTGGGCATTAGCCTTTGCCGGCATCTTGTTCAAAATATTTCTCATCCATCGCTTTAAAAAGCTCTCACTCATCACCTATTTGCTGATGGGCTGGATCTCACTAGCATTGATTAATGAGCTGTGGGCGAGCTTGGCACGACCGGGTTTTTGGCTACTGATCGCCGGAGGCCTCTGCTTTACCGTGGGTGCAGGCTTTTATGCTGCTAAGCAAGTGCGTTATACGCATGCGATTTGGCATGTATTTGTCGCCGCTGGCGCCGCCTGCCATTGCGTATTAATTGGCATGTATGTGCTGCCGTGAGCTAGCTTGGCAGCGCCACCATCGGTGCATCCAAGTGCCCAACTTTGACATAAATCAACGCGCCTTCTGCTCGCGTGAATGGCTGGTGGCGACTCCAGCGCGGGTTGCGTAACCAGCTGCCTGCGGGATAGTCGCCCTGCTCATCGCTAAATACGCCGTCGAGCACGAAAATTTCCTCACCACCTGGATGCGTGTGCGGATTAAAATGCGTATTTGGCGCCCACTTCACTAACGCCGTATCGACACCATCAGCACTGTGTAGAGGCATTACCGTTAAGCCCTCGACCATGCCTTGCCGCCAAGGTATTTCGCGCGTGTTAAGCCTAAGTGACTGCGAATCAGCCTCCGTAAACTGCCACAGCTTCACCAATAAAGTGCAGCCCTCACGCGAAAACGGTGCGTGTGAACTGCCCGGTGGATTTCGCAAATAACTGCCAGCGGGGTAATCACCTTGCTCATCAGAAAAAATACCTTCAAGCACGAAAATTTCTTCACCGCCGCCATGTATATGGGTGGGGAACTGTGCGCCTGGTGCATAGCGCACCACGCTAGTCGCACGAGCCACTTCCGCTCCAATGCGATCAAGTACGCGCCGCACCACGCCACCACTTGGTGAGTCCAGCCATTGCGCATCTGCGGCAAAGCAGACCTCACGCAAACTAAAGTCAGCGCGCACTGAAGAGACGGCTGAATCAGCGCTGTAGGCATCTTGCTTAAAGTTGTTCATATAGATATTCCATGAGGATCTCAGGTCACCACCAAACCATTACCAAGCTTTAACTTAGTTGATGCTCAGGGTAGAAACAGTCGCGAAACCAAAGATGTCTAACCTGCGGAGAAATCAGGTTCTTTCAATTTAATCTGCTTCATCACCTGCTTCAGCAGTACACGGCACTCTGCCTTTGCTCGCGGATCATGCCATTCCTCTACATACAGGCCACGACCAATGCACTCGACATAGGCAGTGCGAAGACTCAAGTGCGAACTTAGCTCTTTCGCACGTAAAGCCTTTGCCGTGCCGTCGAGAAAATCTGCCGTTGCGCGAGTAGCACGCAGCCTATTCCAAACTAAACGAGTAGTTAATCGCGAGTTAGTTTTCTTGCATTCCTTCACTAACTCCATCACTGACTCAGTGGCCCAAATATCTGGCGCCGAAGCCGTTAGCGGCAGTAAAAGTAAGTCGCTAATGGCCATCGCTTCGCG
>JAGPVX010000025.1 GCA_018066805.1 Paraperlucidibaca sp.
ACAGTGAGTCAGCGACATGAGCAGCTCATCCAGCGAGCGCTGGGCGCAATGGCTGAGTGAGCGCCGCCGCCAACTAGGCGATGAGCCTGCGACGCCAGTCGTTGAGGGCAAGCTCAAGCGTGTGGTTGGTTTAATGCTTGAAGCCGTTGGCTGCCAAGTGCCCATCGGCGGTTATTGCATGGTGCAAACCGCTGATCACGATTGGCTGGAAACCGAAGTCGTCGGCTTCTCTGGCGATCGTATTTTATTAATGCCTACCGGCGATATGCGCGGTGTTATGCCCGATGCACGAGTGATTCCGCAAACGCGTAGCGCCAATGTGCCAGTTGGAAATGGCCTGCTTGGACGCGTTATTGACGCCGCTGGCAACCCACTCGATGGCAAGGGCTCATTGAACTGTAGCAGCACACGCTCGCTGCAATCAGCACCCATCAATCCCTTACTACGCAAACCTATTCGCGAGCCACTCGATGTTGGTATTGGTGCGATCAATAGCTTACTCAGCGTCGGCCGTGGCCAGCGTATTGGTCTTTTTGCTGGCAGTGGTGTTGGCAAGTCCGTGCTCTTGGGCATGATGACTCGCCACACCGAAGCCGAAGTGATTGTCGTTGCGCTCATTGGTGAGCGTGGCCGTGAGGTCAAAGAGTTCGTTGATCATATTCTCGGCCCTGAAGATATGCGCCGTGCCGTAGTCGTTGCCACACCAGCCGACCATTCGCCATTGATGCGTCTACGTGCAGCGTGGCAGGCAACCGCAATAGCTGAGTATTTTCGCGACCAAGGTAAACACGTTTTATTGCTGATGGACTCATTGACGCGATTTGCTCAAGCACAGCGTGAAATCTCACTCGCCGTTGGCGAGCCGCCCGCCACCAAAGGTTATCCACCCACGGTGTTTGCGCGTCTGCCAGCATTGGTCGAGCGCGCTGGTAATGGCGATGAGGGCGGCGGTTCGATTACCGCGTTCTACACCGTGCTAGCCGAAGGCGATGATCAGCAAGACCCGATTGTTGACTCCGCGCGGGCCATTCTCGATGGCCACATTGTGTTGTCTCGGCAACTTGCCGAGGCTGGGCATTTTCCCGCTATCGACATTGAGCACTCGGTCAGTCGCGCGATGAACGACATCATCACTCCTGAGCATAAGCAAGACATTCGCCGCTTTCGGCAGGTGTGGTCGACCTATCAGCAAAATAAAGACTTGATCGCTATTGGTGCGTATCAGCGTGGTTCAGATGCCCGAATTGATGAGGCCATCCGCCTGCAGCCAAGCATGGCAAAGTTCTTGCAGCAGGATACGCATGAGGCGGTGAGCTATGTGCAAGCAGGGCAGCGCTTAAGGCAAGTAATGGCAGGCGAGGAGGTCGTATGACCAGATCGAAGCGTTTAAAACCGGTAATAGATTTAGCTGAGCGCGAAGAGTCGCAGCTAGCGCAGGCTTACACCGCTCAATTGCGGCAGCATCAATTAGCGCAAGAGAAGCTGCAACAGTTGGTGCTTTACCGTCTGGATTACGCCGCCATGGCCGAGCAAGCGCCTGGTCGTCCAATCGACTTAGCGCGTCTGCAAGGTGCCCGCGCGTTTTTGCAGCGCTTGAGCGAGGCGATTGGCATGCAAGAGGCTGAAATTCGTCGTATCGATGGCCTGGTGAATCAAGCTCGAGGCCTATGGCTAGGCGCGAAACGGCACCAAAAAAGTATTAATGACTTAGTGCTGGGCTATCAGGCGCAAGAGCGTCAAATGAGCGATAAGCGCGAGCAAAAGCAGCAGGATGAAATGGCTGGGCAGCGCATGGCATGGCGCTTGAGCGCTCAAGTTGGCTAAGCCTTAAAGCAGAGAATGATTATGAGTATAGTCAGCATTTTTAGTGATACCAGCTCCGCTACAGCGGCAACTGCTAGCGCGTCATCGAACGCGAGCGCTAACGCGGCCAATGCTTCATCGAACCCCTTTGTGGCTCTGCTCAGTGGTCTTATGGGGCCTAATGGAGGCGCTAACGCTGCTGTTGCGCTGCCTGTAACTGCAGATGGCTCGGTTAGCTATGTCACAACCTCTAGTGTTGATCTGCTTTCGGGCGATGCTTTGGCGGATCTACCGGATGATATCGCCGCCGCCTTAGCGGATGTTGCGCAGGCCTTAGGTCAGCTAAAGTCATCGCTAACCGGTACTAAAGCGCCTACCAGTGAAACCGTAGATAGCGAACTCAGTGCTGATGATGCATTACTGGCCGGCACCGTCGCTGGCGACCAATTATTGACGCCTCTGCAAGCTCCTATGGTCTTGCGTCAAGATCTTGGCGTGATAGCTGGTGTTAGCAGCACAGCAAGCACTGCCGATGATGCCGTGCTCGTTGCGGCAGGTGGTATGTCCGCCCGTAGCAATAACGCAGCAAGCGATAGCGCCTTAACTACTACACCTGATGATGTCGCTGAGTCGCTGGCCAAGCCAACATCAAGCACAAACTTTGCAGTCACGCTCAATAGCACAGCAGACACGCTCGCCGCCGCCAAAGACAGCGCTCCTATTTCACCCGCGCTTAGCGTGATGAAAGAAGCCATGCAGCAAGCTGGAGTTAGCGGCGATCAATCTGACCAATTAATTAACTTGTCGGCTCAAGGTCAAAGTGCGCCATCAGCGAATGTATTGGCCGCAAGTACGACAGCAACTGCTGCACCTACTGCCAGTCAATGGACGGTGCCAGGCCACGCCTTGTTGGATAACAGCGCATGGTCATCGGCAATGGCTGATCGTCTCACCTGGCTCGGCCAAAATGGTATGACTAGCGCCTCTTTGCACATCACTCCAGATGACCTTGGGCCGATTCATGTTCGCATTCAAATGGGTGAAGACGGCGCTAAAGTTTCTTTTAGCGCGGATCATCACGATACCCAAGGTTTGATCGAGCGCATGTTGCCAAAACTTACGGCGGCGTTTGAAGCTCAGGGCATACGACTCGATGATGTTCGTGTGCAATCCGGCGCTTCACAGGCAGCGCAAATGGATTTCAATGATCAGCAAAATGGCCATGAGGCTGCTGCTCAGCAACAAGCTCAAGTTGGCTCTGGATCATCCGAGCAACGCGCCGGCTCAGCGAATGTGTCGGATGATGTTGTTGGAGGCGTATCCGGCTCATCCGCTGAACCGACTGCGTTAACAACAAGCTCGAGCAATAGCCAGTTAGATGCCTATGCCTGATGTACGCAGTGTTAGCTTTTAACTGCCTGAGCTAGCCGCTAGTCGCGAGCTGTTCAAGCGGCTATGCTTCGGCATCTGCAAAAAGCCAACATGAGTTTGTTATGAATGTATTGATCGTCCACGCCCATCCTGAGCCGCAGTCGTTTACTAATGCATTAAAGGACGCAGCTGTTGCTGAATTAACAGCTGCCGGCCACGAGGTCGTGGTATCTGATCTGTACGCAATGAACTTTAATCCCGTCGCCAGTGCGGCCGATTTCGGCTCGCGCGGTAGCGAGGATTACCTGAACTACGCACTTGAACAGCGCCATAACGTTAAGGCCAATAGCCTTGCGCCAGACATCGCGGCTGAATTGGCAAAAATTAAAGCTGCCGACTTAGTATTGTTGAGCTTTCCACTCTATTGGTTTTCCATGCCAGCCATCTTAAAGGGTTGGATAGACCGTGTTTTCGTCTCTGGCATCGTCTATGGCGGCCGTCGCATTTACGATCAAGGTGGCTTATCAGGTAAGCGCGCAATGGTCATTGCCACCACAGGCGGGCGCGATCATATGCTCAGTGCCGGTGGTATTCATGGCGACTTAACCGAGACGCTAAAGCCGATATTACAAGGCACATTGGGCTATGCCGGCATGACCGTTTTGGCGCCTTTTTATGGCTATCACGTGCCGTATATTAGCCAAGAAGCTCGTGAGGCCGTGCTCGATGATTTCCGCACTCAGCTTCGCGACATTGAGAAGCGAGAGACTTTAGTGATGCCATCGTTGGCTAATTTTGATGCCGAAATGAAACCGCTCTGAGACCACGATCATGCTAGATACTGCGCAAACAATAATCCAAGAAGCCATACCCACACTTGAGGGCTGGCTCGGCGGGCCGGTCGACTGGAAGCAGATTATTTTGATCGGTTTGGCGCCGATATTTATCGGCACATTTCTCGTCGAATGGTGGGTGATGCGCCGCCGCGGTCAAACCACACAGTTTGTCGGCAAAGACATATTGACCAACTTAAACTTGGGCGGCATTTACCAAGTATTTGAACTGATCGTGCACGCGCTGTTTTTCATGGCAGCAATGCATTGGGTTTATGACCAACGTTTTTTCAATGTGCCGGTGAATATCTGGACCATCGTGCCGCTGTTTATTTTGCTTGAGTTTTGCTACTACGTTTTCCATCGTAGCAGTCACCGCATTCGCTGGTTTTGGTGTGCCCATGTCGTGCATCACAGCGGTGAGCACATGAATCTGAGCACAGCTATGCGCCAAAGCATGCTGTATTCATTAACGGGTTATTGGCTATTTTTCACGCCCTTAATGCTCCTTGGGATTTCACCAGAAATCACCTTGGCCATGTATGCCGTCGATCTGGCGTATCAATATTTTGTGCATACCGAATCAGTGCGGAAACTGCCGGCTTGGTACGAATATATTTTCGTGACGCCATCACATCACCGTGTGCATCACGGCCGCAACGAGCAATACATCGATAAAAACTACGGCGGTGTGTTGATTATTTTCGATCGCATCTTTGGTACGTTTGAAGCGGAAGAGGAGAAAGTGGAGTACGGCATTGTGCGCCAAGTCCACAGCAATAATATTCTTACGCTGAACCTTCATGAGTTCATCGACATGCTGCGAGATATTGCCAAGCCTGGGCCAATAGCCCAGCGCTTAAAGCATATTTGGGCGCCTCCTGAATGGGAGCGTGAGCCTAGAAAGCAGCCGATCGAGCCCTGAGCCTGTACCCGCGTGGCCTTGGCTGCGCTAATATCCCTCTTTATTTGATTTTGACTTTGCCATGACCTCTTCTGAAACGGCGGCTCATCGCCTCGTACAACATCATCTGGATGGCTTACACCTGCCACCTAGCGATACTGACAACCTCAGCCCTGATCAACGCCTCGTCTTGCGCGAAGAAATTAAAGCGCTGCTAAAGGCCAAGGATGCCGTGCTCGTTGCGCATTACTACACGGACCCCGAGCTCCAGTCGCTAGCCGAAGAAACCGGTGGTTGCGTCTCCGACTCGCTAGAAATGGCGCGATTTGGCAATGCGCATTCAGCGACAACACTGGTCGTCGCCGGCGTTAAGTTTATGGGCGAGACGGCGAAGATTCTCAATCCTGAAAAGCGCGTATTGATGCCCACGCTCGAGGCAACGTGCTCCTTGGATCTTGGCTGTCCAATCGATGAGTTCAGTGCTTTTTGCGATGCGCATCCAGACCATACCGTTGTGGTTTACGCCAATACCTCGGCAGCGGTCAAAGCCCGCGCCGACTGGGTGGTGACATCTAGCATTGCCGTTGATGTCGTTGATCATCTTGCTGGACTTGGTGAAAAAGTTTTATGGGCGCCGGATAAATACCTTGGCGCCTATGTGCAAAAAACCACCGGCGCCGACATGCTGCTCTGGGATGGCTCCTGCATCGTGCATGAAGAGTTTAAGGCGCGCGGCATCTTAGATTTGAAGCTGCAATATCCTGATGCTGGCGTATTAGTACATCCCGAGTCACCTGAGTCTGTGGTGGCCGTGGCTGATGCCGTGGGCTCGACATCGCAGCTCATTGCAGCAGCTAGAGATCTGCCGCATCAGCAATTTATTGTTGCGACCGACCGTGGCATTTTCTACAAAATGCAGCAGGCAGCTCCCAATAAAACCTTTATGGCAGCACCAACTGCTGGCACTGGCGCGACCTGTCGCTCTTGCGCACATTGCCCATGGATGGCAATGAACGCATTAGAGAACCTAGCGCAGGTGCTGCGTAATGGTGATCAGGAGATTTTTGTCGATGAGCCTACGCGTGTGCTGGCAATGCAACCTTTGCAGCGCATGTTGGATTTTTCCGCCGAGCTTAAGCGTAGCCGTGGTGGCTAAGACGCCGAATGAGGCAAGACTGATCGCCTAGTAATCTATGCGATCAGTCAGCCAAAAGCCTTAGCGAAACTCTTGATCAAGCTTACGCATTACCGCAAGTCGTCGCTGAATTTGCGCACTCAATGAATAGTTTTCACCAGCCACGCGCAGCGCATTGCTCAATTGATCTTCTGCGGCCTTCAAACGGCCTTCTAGAAATAAATACTCTGCTCTGGCACGAAATACGCCCAAGGTGTCTTGCTGCTTGAGGGCGCAGTCAGCGATCAAGCGCCATAGGCCATTATCATTTGGGCGGATGGCCACAGCTCTGTCTAAGTCCGCGCGAATACTATCGGCTTTGCCCAAAGGCAGGGCAGCCTGAGTTAGGCGTAGCAGCAAGCTCGGTTGATTTGGAAAAAGACTTAGGCTGCGTCGAGATTTTTCATAAGCGCTAGCGTAGTTTCTTGCCGCTAAATCCAAATCTATGTCGCTGATGCGAAAGTCCAAGCGATTTGGGTCGCTCTTCAGTAGCGGTGCCAGCGTTTCGCGTGCGGCATCGACATCACCTTTGCGAAACTGCGCCAAGCTCAGGCCAAAACGGCTGGCCTCTGAATTGCTACTGCCATTGAGCGAGTTTGAGAGGGCGCCAATAAGGTCGTCGAGCTGTGTGCTGTGGGCCACTTGCAAGCGCATCTGCACAAAGCGAAATTCAGGATGATTGGCTAATGGCACACGCGGGGTATCAGCGACGCGGCGAGCAAGATCCGATAAGCGCGTGGTCGATAAGGGGTGAGTCAGCAAAAACTCCGGCATATAGCCCAGTCTACGAGTATTACGATCGAGCTTTAGAAAGAACGCTGGCATGGCATGCGGGTCATAACCAGCCTCGGTTAAGGTTTGCAGGCCTAGGCGATCAGCTTCCTGTTCGTAAGCACGGCTGTAGCGAAGCTGGTTTTGCACCGCGAGTGCCTGTGCCGAAGCACCTACCGCCACGCCTAAGTCGCCACCTGCACCCGCTGCCGCGCCAGCAATGCTCGCTAATAGCCCTGCTAGGGCTAGCCATTGATTGTACTGATTGGCTTCTTGCGAGCGCGCGAAATGGCGTTGGCTTAAATGGCCGAGCTCATGAGAAAGCACGCTGGCCAATTCATCTTCGCTATCGGAGCTTAAAATCAGTCCGGTATTAACCCCGACTACGCCACCAGGCACAGCGAAGGCGTTGACCTGAGTGTCATCGACAACGACGACCGAAAAGTCAGGTTGTTGCAGCGGGGTGTGCAGTGACAGCTTATAGAGCAGGCTTTCAATATAGTCGCGGACTAATGGATCTGGCCATAAAGGCGCGCTGCCGCGTAGTTGCCGCAGCCAAGCTTGGCCTAGGCGCTGCTCAGTTGGGCCATCGGCAATGAGATCGGCTGGTTGGCCAAGTGTGGGCAGGGCATTGGGGTCATCAAACATACCAGCATGAGCGGCATTGCTGGTGAAGGTGCTTAAGGACACAAGAGGCATGAGTGCCAAAACGCCGCAACGAAGATGTCGTGAGAAAGATTGCAGACGATAACAAGAGGACACACCATACTCCTGGGCCGGCAGTAGTGCCGGAGGCTCATGGTAGAATGAACGCCGATACTACGCTAGCCGATGACTGCAATGACCGACGCAACCACACTTGATTTACGTGGCCTACGCTGCCCGATGCCATTACTAAAGCTGAAACAAGCTTTGCATAAGACCGAGGCGGGCAGGCGTTTGATTGTGCTCACGACTGATAGCGGAGCGCAACGTGACATTCCGGCATTTTTACGTCACACCAGCCATCAGCTGGTGTCATTAGACACAAGCCCTGATGGTTCGGCGCAGTTTGTTATTGATGCTCAAGGCTAATTACAGCGCTTTCACAGCCTCTAAAACAGCACTGGCATGGCCATCTGCCTTCAGCTTGCGCCATTCCTGACGCAGCACGCCGGTCTCATCGATTAAAAAAGTGCTGCGTTCGATGCCACGCACTTGTTTGCCATACATGTTTTTTAGCTTGATGACATCGAAGCTAGTGCATAAGGCTTCATCGGCATCGCTGAGCAAATCAAAGGGTAGTTCTTGCGCGGCTTGAAATTTGTCGTGCGACTTCACGCTATCGCGAGAGACACCCAAGATGACTGTGTTAGCAGCCACGAACTCAGCGTGCAGATCACGAAACTGCTGACTTTCTAGTGTGCAGCCCGGTGTGGCATCTTTCGGATAAAAATACAGTACAACGCGTTTGCCTTGCAGCGATGACAGGCTAATCGTTTTGTCGGCGGTAGCGGCTAGCGAAAATTCGGCGACGGCTTGACCAATACTGACAGTCATGGAGTGGCTCCTATGTGAACGATGAGACGGGAAGTGCGTTTCAGCGAAATATGCCGTTAAGGCTTATACGGTTCGATAATCGCGTCGAGGTTGCGGTCATCACAAAACACCATGAAGTTTTCACGCAATAAAGCGATGTGGATTTGGCCAGGAATGTTCACCGTCATCGCCAGCGCAAACATCGGCGAGCCGGTGTGTGGCGCTGCGTAGGTATTGGTTTCCATAGCCTCGATATTGATGTCTTGGCTGGCAAAGAAATTGGCAATATCGGAGACAATGCCGGGGTTATCCAGCGAAATTACATGCACGGTATAGGGCATGGCTGGCACCGCTTGCATGCGAAGCTCGGTGCGCTTGCAAATCATCTCTAGCGATAAACGTTTGGCGACCGCTGGCAGCTGGGCTTCGAGTTTGGCGATGGCATCCCAGGTGCCAGACACCATCCAAATAATGGTGAATTCGCGACCCATGACGGCCATACGCGAGTCGGCGATATTGCAGCGACATTCGCTAGCGGCGCGCGCGAGTGCTTCAACGATGCCAGTGCGATCGGTGCCCATGGCGGAAATAACTAAATAATGTTCGGCATCAGGGCGCATAACGTTTCCTTCGTTAAAATAAAATTTAGGCTTGATAGCGTGTAGGGTCACTTACACCTGCAGCCAAAAAGCCATCACGGCGTAGGCGACAGGCATCGCAGCGCCCGCAGGCATGGCCTTGAGCATCAGCTTGGTAGCATGACACGGTTAAGCCGTAATCTACGCCAAGCTTAAGCCCAGTGTGAATAATCTCAGACTTGGGCATGGCGATTAGCGGCGTTTCAATGCGCACACTAGCACCTTCAACGCCGACTTTCGTGGCTAGGTTTGCGAGTGTCTGAAAGGCCTCGATAAACGCCGGCCGGCAATCAGGATAGCCCGAGTAATCCACGGCATTAACGCCGATATAAATAGCCTCTGCTTGCGTGACTTCAGCGACACCCAAGGCGAAGGCGAGAAATACCGTGTTGCGAGCAGGTACATAGGTGATGGGGATACCTTCACTTTCAGTTTCTGGCACGGCTAAGGCAGCATCAGTGAGTGCTGAGCCGCCCATAGCACCGAGGTCGATATGCGCGACGCGATGGTCTGTGACACCGTAATGCTTAGCGATATTTCGGGCGGCAGTGAGCTCGGCATTATGGCGTTGGCCATAGTCGAAGCTCAGCGCAGTAACGCTAAAACCTTGTGATTGGGCGAGGGCGAGGCAGGTGACCGAATCGAGTCCGCCTGAAAGTAAGACCACGGCATGCGGCATAACTCAGTGTCCTGGGGCGTTGTTCCAAAGGTATTTATGAAGCTGCAATTGCAGGCGTACCGGCAGGCGGTCAGCGAGTATCCATTCGGCTAATGTGCGTGGCTCAAGCAGCTCATGTGTGGGCGAAAACAACACATCGCTAACGCGCTCATAGAGTCCGTGTAGGTCGCATTGCATTTTTGCCCAGTCATAGTCTTCGCGGGTGCTTAAGACGAATTTAACTTGGTCATTTGGGCTAAGGCAGGCGATATTTTCAAAGCGGTTACGATGTAGTTCGCCTGAACCTGGGGCTTTCAAGTCCATGACTTTGACCACGCGCGCATCGACAGCATCTATAGCCAGAGCGCCGCTAGTTTCTAAAGACACTTCATAGCCAGCGTCGCAGAGTTTCTCTAAGAGGCTGATGCACTCAGGCTGCGCCAAAGGCTCGCCACCGGTCACGGTGACGTACTGAGGCCCAAAGCTTGCAACTTCGGCTAAGACCTTATCTTCAGACCAAATAGTGCCGCCTTGAAAGGCATAGGCGCTGTCACACCAGGTGCAGCGCAGCGGGCAGCCAGTTAAACGCACAAAAACCGTTGGTCTCCCAACGGTTCGTGCTTCGCCTTGCAGCGAGTAAAAAATTTCCGTGATGCGAAGGCTCACTTTAGCGTGTCACTTCAGCCGGGTTCTGATCGAGATAGCTTTTAGCAAGACCGGCCTCGGCACTATCTGAGAAGCGATTGACCACGGTTTGCATGAGCTGGCGAGCCTCGTTGCGCTGATTGCGTAAGTCAGCAATGGTGCCTAGCTTGTAGTAAGACGATGCCACTTTTGGGCTGCCTTCGTATTCTTTAATGACGCGATTAAATTGCGCGCTCGCGGCATCTAAATTAGCGGGTGTTTCGGCTAAATGGAATTCACCGAGCCAGTAGTAAGCGTTAGCGACAAACACGCTATCGGGATATTGCGAAATAAATGCATTCATTGAGCCAATAGCAGCTGCTGGACCATCGCTACGAAAGCTTTGGTACGCGGCTAAATAGGCTTGCTTCTGCGTTTCAATATCGGCCAATGTTGCTGCGGCAGCGGGTGTGGCTGCTGCTGCGCCAGGATTGATCGGCGCAGGTCCCATGCTTTGTTCTAGCAGCCCAATGCGCTGATCGAGGTCGGTGTAGCGAGCACGACTATCTTCCTTTAAACGATCAATGACTTGCTGCTGTTCTTCAACACGGCCTTGTAAGCTAGCTACTGTTGTGCGCAAACCTTCAAGCTGCTGAAACATATCCCAAGCAGGGTTGGCGGCGGCGGGTGTCGCTGCTACAGCCGCTGCAGGATTCGCTTTAGGAGTGGCTGATGCGGCAGCAGGGGCTTTACGTTGATCAATATTCTCTACTGGCGCCATGGTGCGTAAGCCGTTACTGCGCTGCTCAGCTGACACGGATTGACAGCCTGTTAATGACAGTGAGCTCACAACAAAAACGACAGTGGCGAGTCTTGCAGACGGACAGATAGCAAACCGTGACATAGCGATGTTTCCTCAAGGTGACCAGTAAAGTGTAGCAAGCAGCGGTAGTGTAAATAATAAACGGGCCGTAGCCCGTTTATTATTGCGTATCGATTGTGTGATTAGTTGGGGCTACCCGACACGTAATCTAGTTCAACACGGCGGTTTTTAGACCATGCATCTTCATAGCTGCCATCAGCAACAGGCTTTTCTTTGCCGTAAGAGACGACGGTCAGTTGGTTCGCGTTGACACCGGCACTGACTAAGTAACGAGCCACAGCGTTGGCACGGCGCTCGCCAAGAGCCAAGTTGTATTCACGTGTGCCGCGTTCATCGGTATGACCCGATAGCTGCAGGCGTGCGCTGGAGTTATTGGCCAAGTATTGCGCGTGAGCATTGAGGCCACCATAAGCAATCGCGGTGATGTCGCTAACGTTGGTGCCGAAGTAAAACACACGGATGCGCAACAGGTCGGCAGAGCTAGACAAGCTATCGGTAGAGATAACTTGAGTTGAGCTATCGGCAATCACATTGCCTTCGATGGCATTGCCAAGGTTGGCAGAGCCAGTTTCAGGCATTGAGTCAATGTTTTCGGCAATCGGTGTCACTGCTTCAATAGCTGGTGCCGGTGGTAAATTCTCAAACTGCGAATCGTCATTGGGGTCGATAGGGCGAGGGCCTTGGAAAATCGAGCAAGCCGAAAGACTTACGATGATTGCACCAACGGTGGCCAGCTTAACGGACTTGGCAAGTTTCAAGATGTGCTCCTTAGTTTCAAAAATGAACAACGATTTTTTTCATGGTTTTAACGTATTCGTTGTCATCCACGAGTCGCAGTAGCTCAAAAAATATTCAGGCTGCTGTATACATGGCGCAACATTAACTTACATCGGCATTAGCGTAAATAGGGAGACCACACAGGTTCACGAACTTCGCCATCGACCGCGGGTAATCGCATCTTAAAACGGCCATCTAAAGACATGATGCCGAGCACTCCTAAATTGCCTTTTCGGGTCGCATAAACGACCATCTGGCTGTTGGGTGAGAAACTTGGTGACTCATCCAAAGGTGTATCGGTGAGGATGCTGAATACGCCGTTATTAAGATCTTGAATGCCGATAGCGTAAGTACTGCCGCCAGTTTGGTGGACGACGGACAAGTAGCGACCATTAGGGCTGATGTCGCCGCGGGCATTGAAGTTGCCGCTAAAGGTCAGGCGTTTGGTTTCACCATTGGCGATATTGAGACGATAAATTTGTGGGCCGCCACTGCGATCAGAAGTGAAAATGAGTGATTTTCCGTCATTGCTCCAGCGTGGCTCAGTGTCGATGGCTGGGTTATTCGTTAAGCGCTTCAATGCGTTGGTGGTGAGATCCATTAGGTAAATTTCTGGATTGCCATCACGAGATAATGTCAGTGCCATCGATTTACCATCGGGCGACCATGCTGGGGCGCCATTAAGGCCAGCAAAGTCGGTGAGCTTAGTGCGCTGACGAGTGGCTAGGTTTTGCACAAAAATGGCCGGCTTACGGCTTTCGAAAGAGACATAGGCAACTTGGCGAGCGCTTGGCGACCATGTTGGCGACAAAATCGGCTCAACAGAGTCGAGCAAGGTGATTTGACGCTCGCCGTCGATATCAGAAAGCTCAAGACGATAGCGGCGCTTGCCGTCACGCTTGTATTGGTTCACATAAAGAATTTTTGTCGAAAATACGCCCGGCTCACCGGTAACTTGCTTATAAATGCGATCGCTAATGTAGTGCGCGGCATCACGCCAGCGGCTGGCATCAACAGTAAAGGTTTCGCCTAAAACGCGCTCAAGGCCACCTTTTTTCAATAGCTCATAGCGGAATGAGTAGCGGCCATCGGCGGTTTTACTGGCTTGACCAATAACAACTAAGTCGGCTGCCACATTTTGCCAAACGCCAGGTAGCATTTCAGCGCTGCTACTGGGCCGACCGGGCAGGGCCGCGGTGTCGAGCGAGCGAAAACGACCGCTACGATCTAAGTCGGCTCGAATGATGTTTCCGGTGTTATCGCCTGCGGATATGCCGCCAAAAGGTACGACGGCGATGGGCAATGCGTCATCTAAGCGCTGAGTGATTTCAATGGTCAGAGCCGCTTGGACTAAGCTTGAGACCAGCAGCAAGCATAGACCGAGCCAAGTGTGACGCAACACCATAAGTTACTCCTCAGTAGTATAGTTCAGCGAGAATATACGGAAGTTATCACGAAACACAGCTGCATCGGCAGGAACCGGAAGCGGACTGGCGCGTAAAACAGCATCTTTAACGCTGGCGTCGAAGGCTTCATTGCCGCTGCTTTTGGTGACGATAACCGACGTGACTTCGCCGCCCGGAATTAGCGTGATGCGCATCAGTGTGCTGAGCTGTCCGCTTACTTGCGGTGGACGGCGCCACTGACTTTTAATTTTACGGTTAATGGCTAGTGTGAACTCTCGCAACTGCGCCGCTTGTTGTTTAGCTAGGGCGGCATTGGTCGCTGAGTTGGCTAGGTCATCAATTTCGGACTGCATTTGCTGGGCAAGCACTTCCTGCTGCTTACGACGTATATCTGCCTCTTGCTTGGCTTGCGCGGCATCGGCAATTCGTTTGGCCTCATCCATGACGCGTTTTGTTTCAGCGGCGGGGTCTGGACTTTTCTCAAGCTTTGTATCAGGCGCTGGCTTAGGCTCTGGATCAGGTTTAACTTTTGGCTTTGCGTCTGGCTTCTGCGCAGGTTTAGTTTCCGTCTTTGGCTCAGGCACAGGCTCTTTTTTAGGCTCTACTTTGGGCTCTGGCTTTGGCTCAATTTTCGGCTCTGGGTCAGGAGCCGGCAATGGTTCGGGCGCAGGTTCAACTGCTGGTGCCGATGACTTAGGTGCCGCCTTTACCGTGGTTGGAGGTGCTACCAACATTGCCTGCATAGCTCTAGGAACGTCCGGCAATGTATGTGGTCGAGCAAATAGCACCAAGATCAACACCAATACGGCGTGACCAATAAGCGATAGCGTGGTGGCAGGCCAGCTCAGCTTCATCGAGCGTTAATCCTGCAGCAAGACGAGTTTGCACCGCTCAACATCGCGGGTGAGCTATTTAGTAAGCAGACTAAACGGCTGGGCGCTCTCATGGCGTGTTGGGTAACTCAGTCAGCAGGCCTACTTGCGTGACGCCAGCTTGTTGCAGAGATGACATCAGCTCAATGACACGGCCGTAGCTGACGCGCTGATCGCCATTAACCAAGACTGGCAGCTTTTCACCGCGTGATTGACGTAGCGCCCGAATCTCATTCGGTAGGTTTTGCATGCTCACTTCATTTCGCGTGGTCGGGTCAGATTGCAGCCAGAAGCTGCCATTGGCTTTAATGGTGACGATAAGCGGCTGTTGGTCATTAATTGATAATGCATCGGCCTCAGCTTCAGGCAAGTCGACCTCAATGCCCTGCGTGAGCATTGGCGCTGTGATCATAAAAATTACTAGAAGCACCAACATGACGTCGATATAAGGCACCACGTTCATTTCCGACATGGGCTTTTTGCGTGGGCGCCGAAACGAAGACTGTAAGCTCATGCTTAGTGGCCTGTGCTCGAGCGAGCAGAGTGTGCTTCGCGATGCAAAATGCTGCTTAGTTCTTCAGCGAAGATTTCGTAGCGCGACAATAAACCATCACTTTCTGCAGCAAAACGGTTGTAAGCAAGCACTGCTGGAATAGCAGCAAACAGGCCGATGGCAGTAGCAATCAAGGCCTCTGCAATGCCGGGGGCGACCACTGCGAGCGTGGCTTGCTGCACTTTTGCCAAGCCAATAAACGATGACATGATGCCCCATACTGTGCCAAATAGGCCGATGTATGGGCTGGTAGAGCCAACGCTGGCCAAGAAGGGTAGTTGTGTTTCTAAGCGAGTTTGCTCAACGCTCAGCGCAATGCGTAAAGCACGTGCCACGCCTTGCATGGTGGCATCTGGGTCGGCATTTTTTTCACGCAGACGGAGAAACTCTTGGAAGCCGGCACGGAATAGATTCTCGCAGCCAGAATCGGTGCTAGGTGATTGCGCTACTTGTTCGCTGAGTTGACGCATATCAGCACCGGACCAAAAGCGTTCTTCGAATTTTGATGCCAGTGTTTTTGCGCGGCTATAGACAGCGCGGCGCTGCATGATAATGCCCCAAGACATCACAGAGGCGATGACAAGAATAAGCATGACAGCCTGAACAACTGGGCTGGCACCGAGGATTAAGGAAGTGATGGTCATCTCGGGAGCAGCGGTCATGGGGTATTTCCTAGCAAGGGTGCAAGTAAGTCGGACAAGGTAGTGGGCAGCGGCCGTGGTTTCAAGTGCTGTTGGTCAACACAGGCAACTTCAATATGAGCATCGGCTATGAAGACGCCGGCGCGCGTAATGCGTTGACGAAAATGTAGCGATGCACGGCCAATTTTACTTATGGCTGCGCTGACCATGAGATGATCATCTAGGCGAGCGGGTTGTTTATAGTCAACGCTGGCGTGACGGACAACGAATAACACGGGGTCTGGGCTCGTTAAATAATGGTCAAAGCCGAGGCTACGCAAGCATTCGGTGCGAGCGCGCTCGAAAAACTTTAAGTAGTTGACGTAATAGACAATGCCGCCGGCGTCGGTGTCTTCAATATAGACGCGCACAGGCCAGCTAAACTCAGTCATTACGATGCTCCGGCGGCTTTAGGCCGAGTTGCAACCACGCTTGTTGGCTGGCCATGCGCCCGCGAGCCGTACGAATTAGTAAGCCTTGCTGAATCAAATAGGGCTCGATGACATCTTCAAGCGTGCCAGCATCTTCAGAAAGTGCCGCCGCCAATGACTCAACGCCAACTGGGCCGCCGCTAAATTTTTCTATTAATAGCGATAAGAAGCGCCGATCGAGGCCATCGAGTCCTTGTGGATCAACATCGAGCAGAGTCAATGCATCTTGAGCGATGGCTTGCGAAATGACGCCATTGCCTTTGACCTCGGCAAAGTCACGCACGCGTCGTATCAGCCGATTGGCGATACGCGGTGTGCCACGAGCTCGGCGAGCGATTTCAACCGCGCCTGCAGGCTCGATTCGCAAATTCAATAAATCTGCAGAGCGGGTGACGATATGCGTTAAGTCGGCGACGTTATAAAACTGTAAGCGTTGCACGATGCCGAATCTGTCGCGCAATGGCGAAGTGAGCAGGCCAGCGCGCGTGGTGGCGCCAATCAGTGTGAATGGCGGCAGGTCGAGCTTAATCGAACGAGCGGCAGGGCCTTCGCCAATGACAATATCGAGCTGATAATCTTCCATTGCTGGATAAAGAATTTCTTCCACTACCGGCGATAAGCGGTGAATTTCGTCGATAAACAAGACATCACCGGATTCTAAGTTGGTCAGGAGTGCGGCTAAATCACCAGCGCGCTCAAGCACAGGGCCGGAGGTTGAGCGCAATTCGCCGCCCATTTCTCGGGCAATGATATTAGCCAGAGTGGTCTTGCCTAAGCCTGGTGGGCCGAAGATTAAGGTGTGGTCTAGCGCTTCTTCACGGCTGCGCGCGGCCTCAATGAAGATGGCCATTTGCTCACGCACTTGCGGCTGACCGATATAGTCTTCAAGGCGCGTTGGGCGAATGGCGCGATCAATGGCTTGCTCTAAAGGTTTGCGCTCACCGGTGATGAGGCGATCGGATTCGACACTCATGATTTCAATAGGCCTTTTAGCGCGGCGCGGACGACACTGGCGGTGTCATCGCTGTTTAAGGCACTGTCTTTTAGCGCGGCATTAACCGCCCGCTGCGCCTCTACTGGCTTATAGCCCAAAGCTACAAGCGCGCTCATCGCCTCTTCACTGGCGGTTGCTTCTGGCACTAGCGAAACATTGGCGGCTTTTTGCTCGCCGGGCAATGACACGGAGAACTTATCGAGCTTATCGCGCAGCTCAATCACTAAGCGTTCAGCGGTTTTTTTACCAATGCCAGGGATGCGGGTGAGGGTGGCGATATCTTCGCGCTGCAAGCAGTTACGCAAGGCGCTGACTTCCATACCGGAGAGTATGGTTAAAGCCAGTTTTGGCCCAACGCCACTGACTTTTATCAGCAGCAAAAACACGCTGCGTTGCTCTCGCTCATGAAAGCCAAACAGCTGATGCGCATCCTCACGCACAGCCATATGCGTCCACAAGGTTAGCGGCTCATTCGTGCTCGGTAGCTGATAATACGTGGTCAACGGCACGTCTACGGCGTAACCCACGCCCTGAACATCGAGCACAATTTGTGCGCTGTCTTTATCGATCAAAATGCCGCTTAAGCGCGAAATCATGCCACGTTATCCTTGTTATATGAGGCTGCTCTGGACCGAATTGGCACATTGTGTACGAGCCTGCCGTGAGGCATTAACGGCCACGGCCTCGACGCAACCCAGTAATCGTCATTTTTAGCATATTTGCGTTGGCATGAGCATGGCACAAGGCAGCCGCTAAGGCATCGGCAGCATCGGCTTGTGGGCAAGTTTGTAGCTGTAACAGGCGCATGACCATGTGCTGAACTTGTACCTTATCGGCTGCACCGGTGCCAACTACAGACTGCTTAATTTGTCTGGCGCTATACTCGGCAACACTTATGCCGGCATGGCCGATAGCAACTAGCGCGGCTCCGCGAGCTTGGCCTAGTTTGAGTGCTGAGTCGGCATTATTCGATAAAAATACTTGCTCGACACTGGCCTGAGTTGGCTGCCATTGCGCGATGACTTGGCTTAAGCCTTGGAATATCGTCAGTACGCGCTCAGGAAGGGTTTCTTCAGTTTTCATGCGGATGCAGCCGCTGTCGACATAGCGCCAACCACGACCCTCGGCGGCAATGATCCCGTAGCCGGTAATGCGCGAGCCGGGATCAACGCCGAGGATGATGCTCAAGCGTGGCTTACGCGTTCAGCGCGGCCATCACTGCCTCGCTGAAATTGGCGTTGGTGTAGACGTTTTGCACATCATCAAGATCTTCTAACATATCGATTAGCTTGAGGATTTTCTCGGCCTGCTCGAGTTCAGTGATGTCGGCCTCGGTGCTGGCTTTCATGGTCACTTCAGCTTGCTCAGACTTTAGGCCGGCAGCCTCTAAGGCATCAGCGACGGCACCAAATGCTTCTGGCGTGGTAACAACAGTGAAGCCATCTTCATCGCTTTCGACATCTTCAGCACCGGCCTCTAAAGCAACTTCGAGCAGGCGGTCTTCATTGGTGTCGGCACTGAAAACGATTTCGCCACGCTTAGCAAACAAGTAAGCCACTGAGCCGCTGGTGCCCAAGTTGCCACCATTTCGGCTAAAGCCATGGCGCACTTCCGAGACTGTGCGGTTGATGTTGTCGGTCATGGTTTCGACCAACACGGCAACACCGCCAACGCCATAGCCTTCATAGGTGAGTTCATCGAGCTTCTTATCGTCGTCGCCACCAGCGCCACGCAAGATGGCACGGTTGACGACATCGCGCGTCATATTCGCACCCAAGGCCTTGTAGACAATGGCACGCAAACGCGGGTTGTCGGCTTCATTGGGGCCGCCTAAGCGCGCAGCAACGGTAATTTCACGAATAAACTTGGTGAAAACTTTGCCGCGCGAGGCATCGGTACGCGCTTTTTTATGCTTGATGTTTGCCCATTTGGAATGTCCAGCCATGGCTTACTCCTTAGGCGCCGGTTACGGGCGTAGTTGTCGGTGTGGTTGCTGGCGCGGCCACTTTCGCCTCTTCACGCAGACGAATACCCAGTTCACGTAACTGTTTCGCTTCAACCGGCGCTGGCGCATGCGTCATTAAGCATTCAGCAGTTTTCGTTTTCGGGAAAGCAATCACGTCACGAATGGAGGTCGCGCCAGTCATCAGCATGACTAAGCGATCGAGGCCAAATGCCAAGCCGCCGTGGGGCGGTGCACCGTATTTCAGTGCGTCGAGCAGGAATTCGAACTTCTCATTGGCTTCTTCATCGCTAATGCCCAGGGCTTTAAACACGGCCTTTTGCATGTCGAGATTGTAAATACGCAGTGAGCCGCCGCCGAGTTCGGTGCCGTTGAGCACCATGTCATAGGCGACCGAAATGGCTTCGCCTGGATTAGTTTTCAGTGTCTCAACGTCGCATTTTGGCAAAGTGAAAGGATGGTGCACTGAAGTCCACTGGCCATCGCCGATTTCTTCAAACATCGGGAAGTCGACGACCCATAGCGGTGCCCATTCGCAGGTTAGCAGTTTTTGATCGTTACCGACTTTCACGCGTAATGCACCGAGAGCGTCGTTGACCACGCGGGCTTTATCGGCGCCGAAGAAGATTAAGTCGCCATTGTCAGCGCCAGTACGCTCGATGATGGCTTTTAACGCGTCATCGGGCAGGAACTTAACGATGGGCGATTGCAAGCCACTGCCTTCGCCATTATGGATATTGCTGACATCGTTGACCTTGATGTATGCCAAACCTTTGGCGCCATAAATGCCGACAAATTTGGTGTATTCGTCGATCTGGCTGCGTGGCATAGCAGCGCCGCCAGGTACGCGCAGGGCGGCGATACGGCCTTTAGGATCTTTCGCTGGGCCGGCGAAAACTTTGAACTCAACCTTGTCCATCAAATCAGCGACATCGACCAACTCTAAAGGGTTACGTAGGTCGGGCTTGTCTGAACCAAAACGGCGCATGGCATCGGCATAAGTCATGCGCGGGAATGCGTCAAATTTCACACCGAGCAGCTGATCAAACAGCTCAACGGCCATATCCTCAGTGATCTGCATGATTTGCTCGTCGTTCATGAACGAGGTTTCGATGTCGATCTGTGTGAATTCTGGCTGACGATCGGCGCGCAAATCTTCGTCACGGAAGCATTTAGCGATTTGGTAATAGCGATCGAAGCCGGAAACCATCAATAACTGCTTAAACAGCTGTGGTGACTGCGGCAGCGCAAAAAAACTACCGGGTTGTGTCCGTGACGGCACCAAGTAATCACGCGCGCCTTCTGGTGTGGCACGAGTCAGGATGGGCGTCTCCACATCTAAGAAGCCGTGGCGATCTAAATAATTGCGAATTAGCGTAGTGACCTTTGAGCGAAAACGCATGCGCTCGAGCATTTCTGGTCGACGCATATCGAGAAAACGGAATTTAAGACGGGTTTCTTCGCCGACGTTGCTGAAGTCATCGTTGAGCGGGAAGGGTGGCGTTTCTGATTGCGCCAAAATTTCGATTTCTTTGCCCAAGACTTCAATTTGACCCGATGGCATGGTGCTGTTTTCAGTGCCGGCATAACGCTGGCGCACACGGCCAGTGATTTTCAGCACATATTCCGAGCGAGATTTATCGGCGGTAGCAAATGCTTCTGGAGTATCTGGATCAATGACTACTTGCACTAAGCCTTCGCGATCGCGCAGATCGAGGAAAATCACGCCGCCGTGATCACGACGACGGTGCACCCAGCCGCATAGAGTCACGGTTTGGTCGATAAACGATTGATTCAAATTACCGCAATAATGGCTACGCATAAGGCCAACTTCTCAGATCAAAAATGGGGTGAATAGCTGTTGCTAATTCAGCAGGTGGGCAAGTATAGCGAAGTCGCCGTGTGCCTGCGAAGGATGAGGCTATAAAGATTGCTTTACAGATGAAAAATCTTGGAGTAAATAGCGCGTTTAGCGGCGCAATTGCATGCTCGAGCATGAGCTATCGCCAGCTAAACACGATAACGCGTGGCCTGTAGGAGGGCTTGGTGATGGAAGAAGCATTTTTAGAAGAAGATGCGGGTGATCAAGATAACGAAGAGACGGAAAAGACCAATTCCGTTAAAAACGTGCTCGATAAGCGTCGAACCTTAGATGACAAGCTCGACGAGCGCCGCCTACGTCGCGAACTACGCGACTACGATTTCGATTTAGACGATTAATTGTTCGATTGCTCAAGCCAGTTAGCGCCTTGAACTTGCACGTCGGCGCTGACTGGGCATAATGGCGGGGTTCGATTCACTCACATAAAACAAGGATTTGATCATGGCTTTTGAATTGCCCGCACTGCCTTATGACAGCGCCGCACTTGAACCACACATCACTGCGCATACCTTAAGTTTCCATCACGCTAAACACCACAATGCCTATGTGACTAACTTGAATAACCTGATCAAAGATACTGATCTGGCTGATAAAAGCTTAGAAGACATTATGAAGGCTAGTGCTGGTGATGCCGCTAAAGCAGGCATCTTCAACAACAGCGCACAGGTGTGGAACCACACATTTTACTGGAACAGCATGGCGCCTAATGGCGGTGGCAAGCCAACTGGCGCAATCGCTGCAAAAATCGATGCTGACTTCGGCTCATACGATAAATTCGTTGAGTTGTTCAAAGCCGCAGCAGCTACACAGTTCGGCTCAGGCTGGGCATGGTTGGTTGTTGGTACCGATGGCAAATTAGCCGTCACCAAAACCGGCAACGCCGACTCACCATTGGTTCATGGCCATAAAGCCCTGTTAACCATTGATGTCTGGGAACACGCTTACTATCTGGACTTCCAAAACCGTCGCCCAGATTACATCAGCACATTCCTAGACAAGCTGGTTAACTGGGACTTCGCCAACGCCAATTTGGCTGGCTAAGTGCCTAGTGACGCGGCTACTTTGACCACGAAGTTGCCGCGTAACGTGTCTACAAAAAAGCACCCTCGTGGTGCTTTTTTGCATTCCGAGACCATGTTGCGACGCCATGTGCGCATGCTTATCAACTTACGTTGGGCATTTGCGCTACTGCTTGTGCTGATGGCATTCGCTTGCGAATGGCTAGCTGAACCTGCGCCAAATTGGTCTACAAGCCTGCTTTTGGCTTTTTCTTTACTGATACTAATTAACGTATTGAGTCAGCTACGGCTGCGCTCAACGCTCGCCGTTGATCATGACGAGTTATTTCTCCAGCTACTGTTTGATTTAGTGGTTTTGACCTGGCTATTTCGCGAGAGCGGCGGCAGCAGCAATCCCTTTATTACGTATTACCTTGTGCCACTGGCGGTAGCTGCATCGACATTGGCGTGGCGGCAAACGTATTGCTTAGCGCTACTGATGCTTAGTGCCTATGGCGCGTTATTTTGGTGGCCAAGTCCCGTCGCGCAAAATCCTTGGCCGTGGCATAGCTATGAAGGTCATTTGCTCGGCATGTGGGCAAACTTCGGCATTAGTGCTGGCTTGCTGGTATTTTTTCTCAGCCGTATGCATCAGCGCTTACGGGCACAAGAGCAGCATCACATTGAGCAGCAGCGCCAGCAGTTATTACGCGATCAGGCGTTGGCCTTAGGCTCCTTAGCAGCCACTGCCGTGCATGATTTAGCGACGCCGATTGCCACCTTAACGCTATTGGCGGAAGAGCTAGATGGCGTATCGACAGATTTACGTGCCGATGTTCAAGCCCAGCTACAGCGCTGTCGTAGTATTTTGGCTGAGCTGCGTGAGCAAGCGCAGCATCCTGAGCTGTTGCCAGAGCAGCCTTTGGCGCAACTCATGGAACATATTGTTGCGCCATTACGTGAAAGCTTCGCCAGTAAAAAGATCATGCTGACTGTTAGCTCACCAAGTACTGCGCTTGCTATGCCGTGGAAGGCTCAGCAAGTTATTAGTAATGCCTTGAAAAATGCTTTGGAGGCGCCAGCCACGGAGGTTTTCATTAAGGCGAGTACCAATGCTGTGCATTTTAGCTGTGAGATTCGTGACAATGGTCCGGGCTTCACGCAGGCCATGCTCACCGCGGCACATGAGCAGCGCTTGGAGCCTTATGCCAGTCAAAAGCCCGATGGCTTAGGCCTTGGTCTGTGCTTGGCGCTGATTACCTTAGATGAGCTTGGCGGCTCGTTATCGCTCAGCAATGATGCCGGTGCAGTGGTGAGCATTACGTTACCGCTGCCGCTGGCGTCAAAATGATGCGCTTACTAATGAGTCGCCGATGAAGTTACTTATTATTGATGATGATGAAGGTTTTCGTTCAGCCTTGGCGCGCGCCTGTGAGCGCCGTGGCTGCACAGTTGCCGTGGCGGCTGATCGTGCATCGGCTCTAGGCTTAGCTTTAGAGTTTGAGCCGGATGCCGCGGTAGTGGATTTGCGCTTAGCTGATGCTTCGGGGCTGGCGTTGCTGCCTGAGCTTTTGGCCATTCGACCGGCATTGCGCATGCTCATGCTTACTGGCTTTAGCTCGATTGCGACAGCAGTGGAGGCAGTGAAGCGCGGGGCGGTGAACTATTTGGCTAAACCTGCATCTGTGGAAGACATTTTGTCCGCCTTGCGCGTAGGCAATGCACCCGAAGAAACGGCGGCTGATCATCACGTCGATGTGCCGGCTTTAAGCGTGGATAGGTTGGCTTGGGAGCATATTCAGCGAGTGTTATTGGAAGAGGATGGCAATGTGTCGTCGACCGCGCGCCGCTTAGGAATGCATCGGCGCACATTGCAGCGGCGCTTAAGTAAACGCCCTGTGGCTAATTAAGGGCCGCTGTCAGTAGCGGCCCTTATCAAAAGCACTACGGCAATATTGGCCCAGTACGACGGGCTTTAATAAAGCCAATGATTCCTGGCAATACACTCAAGCCGATGATGCCGAAAATCACGAAAACAAAGTTTTCTTTCACGACAGGCAGGTTGCCAAAGAAATTGCCTAGCGTGACAAATGTGCCGACCCAGAGAATGCCACCAAAGACATCGATGGCGAAAAAGCGGCGATAGTTCATGTGGCCAACGCCAGCAACAAACGGCGCTAAGGTGCGGACAATGGGCATGAAGCGGGCAATAACGATGGTTTTGCCGCCATGTTTAGCAAAGAATGACTGCGTGCGATCAAGATCCTTGCGGCGTATCCAGCGCGAATCCCAGGTGTAGACACGCTCACCAATGGTGCGGCCAACCCAGTAATTGCAGTTGTCACCTAGCACCGCAGCAAACCAGAGCAGCAGCGTCAATGTCACTGGGTCCATGATGCCAGTCGCGGCCAGTGCGCCGGCGGCAAAGAGCAGGCTGTCGCCGGGTAAAAACGGCATCACGACTACGCCAGTTTCGACAAACACGATGAGAAATAGCAGACCATAAATCATGGTCGAACCGTGCTCATTGGCGAAGGTTTGCAAGTGAACATCCACATGCAAGATGAAGTCGATCAGTTCCATACGCGCTCCAAATGTGCGGCAAAGTTATCAAGGCTGGTGGCGCCAACGAGGTTGTTTTGCGGCGTGCCAGCGGCATCCCAAAACAAATACGCGGGTGGGCCAAATAAGTTGTTTTCTGACATCCACGCTAATTGGTCGGCGGTGGTGGCGGTGATATCAAATTTGATGCGTTTCGCCGGCTTTAACAGCGCTTGAATGCTGGGTTTGGCGAGCACATCGTTTTCCATTTCGATGCAGCTCACGCACCAGTCTGCGTACACATCGACAATGACTGGCTGGTCTTTGGCTTTAGCCTCGGCAATTAGACTATTGAGATCTGCGCGCTCGCTAACGCGGACAAAGCCCAGTGCGTCTTCACCGTTGCCGTTTTGCACAGCTTTAACGGGCAGCTGCCATGGTTTTAGCAATTGATGGCCACCTTGCGCACCAGACCAAACGAGGCTGCCGGCATAGATCATCATGATGGTGGCGAGCAGTAAGGCGAGGAGGCGACGTTGCGAGCCGATGCTGACGAGGCCAAGCGCGCTTAGGCCGAAAAATACGCCCCAGCCAATTTGTGCCTGAGCAGGGCTGACTAAGCGTAGTAGCATCAATGCGGCAACGGCGAGCAAGCCCCAGGCGAATAGGCGTTTGACGTTATCCATCCAACCGCCAGCTTTGGGAATCAAGCGCGCGCCGCCGGCACCCAGCACGAGTAATGGCAAGCCCATGCCCATACTTAGGGCAAATAAGGCGCTGCCACCGAGAACGGCATCTTGGCTCGTGCTTAGGAAGAGCATGACGCCAGCCAATGGTGCTGATACGCAAGGCGAGACGATGACGCTGCTGATTGCACCCATGACAAATACTGAACCGTAGACGCCACCGCGTTGTTGCTGCTGAGCTTGGTTGAGTTTGTCTTGCCAGGCTTGCGGCAGGGCGATGGCGCGGCCTTGCCAAAGCATGATGGCGAGTGCAATAAAAATCAGCGCGAAGCTGATGAGCACAGCCGGCTTTTGCAATAAGGCCGAGATGTTTGCCGCCGCACCGAGGCTGGCAATGAGCAGGCCGGCGATGGTGTACATGACACTCATGCCGAGCACATAGCTCAGCGCCAATAAAAAGCCTTGGCGTGCGGTTGGCGTTTTTTGCCCTGCAATAATGGCCGATAAGATCGGCAGCATCGGCAACACGCAGGGCGTAAATGCTAGGCCTAGGCCTAGTAAAAGGAACATGCCTAGCACAACTGGAAATGAGGCAGTCGCTAGCCATTGTGCTAGGGCGTTGGCGTTGGTGGCATCTGGTGCAGTTGAGGGGGCTGCAACTTGAGGTTGGAGATTTTCAAAAGAGGCTTGCTCTTGTTGAATCACAGCAGGCGCACTCGCCATCGTAGCTGAGCCGCTTAAATCGGGCTGCCAACGCGCCAAGTCCACAGGCACGCGCCAAACTTCTGGCGGATAGCACAAACCCGCATCGGCGCAACCTTGGTAACGCACCAAAAGCTCGACAACACCGGTCGCCTCATGCGCCGGCGCCGGAATCGTCAGATTAATATCTTCACGATAGACCGTGACACGACCAAACGTTGGGTCGTCATGGCTTTCGCCAAGGCTGGAGATGGTATGCGTAGGCAACATGGGTGCAATGCTGCCATCGGCCCATTTCAGCTGAAATTGATTATCGTAAAGATAGTGCCCTGGCGTGATGGCAAAATGCAGAACTAGGTCGCCATCTTCTGCTAAAACACTAGGAATAAACGCTTGATCAACAGGTAAAAATTCGCCTTGGCGCGGTGTGTTGCCAAAAAGGCCAGAGGCATGACTTACGCTGATGCTAATAAACAGCAAGCAAAAAAGCGCAAAGGTGAAAAGACCGTGTTTCATGCGTAGGTCACGCGGCGCAGGGCAAGCTAGCGACTGAGAGCAATTCATGGCGTATTCAAACTCGGCATGGCAAAACCTATGAGATTAAGCCCATTTCAGGGCAGTTAAGGCGCGCAAGTATGGCCTGCACGGGCGAAGGCTGCAAAGCCTATGCCGACAAATCCGTCGATGATGCTAGAGAGACGCATAAGCCGATCGCTTAGGCTACACTACGCGCAGATTTTTTTGGGGGTGGCCGTGTTACGAGTGCAAGGCTTGAGTGCGTGGCGAGATGACCGTTGCTTATATCGCGATGTCGATCTGTCGTTGCCGACCGGCACGGTCATGCAAATTCGCGGCCCCAATGGCGCTGGTAAGACCACGTTGCTCAAACACATCGCCGGCTTATCAGGGAGGCGAGCAGGACAGGTCAGCTGGGCATCTACAGACAGTCATGATGACCGCGATGCCTTCACGCAACAGATGCTTTATCTTGGCCATTTGCCTGGCGTGAAATCGGCCTTAACTGTGGCTGAAAACCTACAAGCCCTAGCGGCGTGTCGCGGCATCAATTTGTTGACGCATACTATTTCGCAAGCACTCAATACCGTTCACCTCGGCGGCTATGACGATATGCCATGCCACCAACTCTCTGCCGGCCAATTGCGCCGCGTTGCACTAGCCCGACTGTTTACTGAGCCTGTGCCGTTATGGCTGCTCGATGAGCCATTTACCGCGATCGACCAAGCTGGCGTGCGCGAGCTAGAGGGCTGGTTGGCAGCACACAGCGAGCAAGGTGGCGTGGTACTACTCACTACGCACCATCCGTTAGCGCTAAACTGTCCGCTGCAATTCCTTGATCTTCAAGCGATTGTTGAGGACTGGCACTGATGTCGGCCTTTACCGCGGTGCTTGTTCGCGATCTCCGCATCGGTCTGCGCCAAGGCGGCGGCTGGCTAAACCCGCTGGTTTTTTTCCTGATGGTGATTGCGCTAATCCCGCTCGCGGTAAGCCCTGCGCCCGATAAATTGCGTGAACTTGCCGGCGGCATCATCTGGATTGCGGCCTTGCTGGCTGTACTATTGGCCATGGATGGGTTGTTTCGTAGCGACTTTGACGATGGCACGCTAGAGCAATTATCGCTACATTCGGCGCCATTGGCGTGGCTGGTGCTGGCAAAAATCATCGCGCACTGGCTGCTTACTGGCCTGTGTTTAACGTTGCTGGCACCATTAGCGGCGCTGTTACTAAACTTACCGGCGCATGCCATTGGCGTGCTGTGTTTGAGCTTGCTCATGGGTACGTTAACGTTGAGCTTGATTAGCGCCATCGGTGCAGCATTGACGGTTAGCTTGCGGCGTGGCGGATTATTGGTGCCATTAATTACCTTGCCACTGCACATTCCAGTATTGATTTTTGCCACAGCTGCCGTGCAAGCCAGTGTGGCTGGGCAGCCTGTGTCTGGTTTTATGGCCTTATTAGCGGCATTTTTATTACTGGCACTGATGATCGCACCAATCGCTAGCGCTGCCGCCATTGGCCTGACCCAAAGTATTGATTAACGCGAGTACAACGACCGAGATGAATGTATTTAAACGAGCGTGGGCAAGCATTGAAAGCACAGTAAGCCCGCGGCATTTTTACCGCTTAAGTGGGCAATGGCTGCCATGGTTTGCTTGGCCTGCTGCGATATTGCTCAGTGTTGGTCTGATCTGGGGCCTAGCGATTGCCCCCGAGGATTACCAGCAAGGTAATAGCTATCGCATTATTTTCATTCATGTGCCGGCGGCAAGCTTGGCCATGGGCGGCTATCTACTCTTGGCCATCTGCGCGGTGATTTCACTGGTGTGGCGAGTGAAAACAGCCGATGCCGTGGCGCGTGCGGCAGCTCCAGTGGGCGCGCTATTTTGCTTGCTAGCACTGATTACCGGCTCGCTTTGGGGCAAACCAACGTGGGGCACTTATTGGGTGTGGGATGCACGCCTGACTTCAATGCTGATTTTGCTGTTTTTGTATTGCGGCGTGATGGCTTTGCAGCAAGCTTTTGATAGCCAAAGCCAGGGCAGCAAAGCTTCGGCCCTGCTTGCTTTGGTCGGCGTCATCAACTTGCCCATCATCAAATACTCGGTGGAATGGTGGAATACGCTGCATCAAGGCTCAACCTTTCGCATCACCGAACGGCCAACCATGCCGCCAGATATGTACCTACCATTGTTAGTGATGTTTTTAGGGCTGTATTGCTTGTTTGCTAGCGTGATTTTAATGCGCAGCCGTCATGAGATTTTACGTCGAGAAGTGCGTAGTCGCTGGGTTCAGGCAGAGATTCATGGTGAGGCAGCTATAGCTGAGTTAGTCACACCCTCGAACTCAGTCGGAGGCTGCTAATGTATTTCGCAAGCTGGTCTGAGTTTTTCGCCATGGGCGGACATGCGCCTTTTGTTTGGGCCTCCTACGGCATTATGATTTTAAGCCTTGCGGCGTTGATTATTGGCTCGCGCTTAAGTCAGCGCCGTTGGCTGGCATTGCAACGCCGACGCCGGCAGATTGCACAACAACATTTCTCTGCGGGAAAACCTAATAAAACCACTATTTCAACCACTCAGGAGCGCTAAACCATGCATCCACAACGTCGCCGTCGCCTAATTTGGGTCGTGCTATTGCTGGTAGGTTTAGGTGCGGTTGTTGCGCTCGCTAGCTATGCACTGCGGCAAAACATTAATCTGTTTTATACACCAAGCCAACTTGCAGCCCATGAAGCGCCAGAAGGCCGAAACATTCAGGTTGGCGGTTTGGTTGTGCAGGGTTCGGTGCAGCGTTCGCCAGACAGCCTTGCTGTGCGCTTTATGCTCAGTGATTTAAAAGCCACTGTCCCGGTGCAATTTACCGGCATCCTGCCCGATTTATTTCGCGAGGGGCAGGGCATTGTCGCCAATGGTGAGTGGGTCAATGGCGAGGTTGTCGCCAGTGAAGTCTTGGCCAAACACGATGAGAACTATATGTCGCCGCGGGTGAAAGAGGCCATTGAAGCAGCGGGTCATCCTGGCGATAAGCCCGCTTATTGAGCCTTTCGAGTCATTCTTATTGAGAGACTCGAAAGGGCTTTACTGTGGCGCTTGTTTAAAGCGCCACAGCCAAGTAGTTAGCAAGGTCAACACACCTAGGCCAGCCATCAGGCTATACAGCGATAAGCCCAGTACGCCGAGCACCACCATCGCGATCAATGCGCTGCTGACCATAAATAGCGCATTGAGTACGTTGATGCCGGCGATCACTTGCGCGCGTTCATGCTTGGCCGCATCGGTCTGAATTAGCACATATAAAGGCACGATATAAAGGCCCGCACCGAAGCCGACTGCTGTGAGCTGAAATATATGACGCCAGACGCCAGACGTTTCCATCCATTGCCGCAGATTTAAGAGCTCACCAACGTAGTGCTGATTAGGGATGAGCAGGCTTAGCGCCGCCATCATTAGGCCGCCGACCATCACCACTCGACCTGGTGGCAACACTTTCACTAGTGAGTGACAGGCCAATGAGCCAATGCCAATGCCAACCGAAAACAGCACCAATAGAGCCGTTGCCACGCCAGCATCACCACCTAAATAAAGTGCGGTGAATTCGGGCAGCTGCGTTAGCCATAGTGCGCCAAATAACCAAAACCAAGAGATGCCTAAGCTTAGTTGCCAGCGAAAGGCATTGCGCCGCAGCGCGCCTAAGCAGGCCTTGGTGTTACGTACGAGATGATAGTCAGTGCGCTGTTTTGGCTCGATGGCAACACCGATCGGCATATTACGGCTAAAAGCCCAACCAACCACAGCTAGGAAAATCAGGCTGCCACCCAGTACAGCGACATCGGCATCAAACACGGTGACTAATACGCCGCCAAATAAGCTGCCGAGCAGAATCGCCAATGAGGTGGCTGTTTCAACTAAAGCATTGGCAGGCATAAGGGCATTGGGAGCTAGGCGCTCAGGCAACCATGCATATTTTATCGGGCCAAATAGTGCTGACTGTGAGCCCATGCCAAATAGTGTGATGAGTAGCAGCGGCAATGACTGCAAATAAAATCCAAGAAAAGCCAAGCTCATCAGGCAAATTTCTAGCACTTTAACTTGCTGGGTAAGTTGGGCTTTCTCGAAGCGATCAGCCCATTGCCCAGCGATGCCGGAAAATAGAAAGAACGGCAGAATGAATAGGCCTGCACAGAGGTTGGTGAGTAGGCCAACGGGCAGTTCGCTATAGGTGGCAGTTTGGAAGGTCAGTAATAAAATCAGCGCCTGCTTAAACGCGTTGTCGTTAAAAGCGCCGAAAAACTGAGTACCAAACAATGGCCAAAATTGGCGCTGAGCGAGTACGTGACGTAGCGAGACCATAAGTGAAACTCGTAGCGGAATTTAGCGTCGAGTATGCCCAGACTGAGGCGATAATCGCTATCATGGCGCATTAATTTTTCCATAGGCTGTGGGCATGCGCCGAATTTGGCAAAAAATCATCCTGCTGTTGACCGCGCTGCTAATAACGAGCGCGGCATGGGCAGATGACTGGCGCTTTCAAGTGACGCCAGATAGCTTGCGCGCGGTGGTTGAGCTCGCAGCTGGGCCTTGGTATGAAAAAGGTGAATTGCTTGATGTCATCGACCTCACCAAAAAGAAGCCTGAGCCTTTAACCGCAGCGGCAAAACTAGCGCGCGCCGTGGCTGTGCAAGATGCCATTAATGACACCTTAAAAGCTGTTGGTTATTACGACGCAGAAGTCAGTGTTATGCCTGCAGGCGAGGGCATGGCTGTGATCGTGGCAGCAGGTGAGCCTGTGCTTGTTGATAATATTGAGCTGCAATGGCTGGGTGAAAACGAGCCAGATCGTGGCTTTCGGCCACCTAAGTTTCCTTTGAAAAAAGGCGATGTGCTGAACCAAGCCGCCTATAGCGACTATAAACAATCCGTTGAGAACTTGGCTTTATCGCGTGGCTACTATTCAGGTCATTGGGTCACGCAACGCATTGCGCTGGATTTATTCAGTCGTAAAGCAGACATCAGCTTAGCGTTTGAGCGCGGGCCGCGTGCGTACTTCGGTGAGTTGAGCTTTATCGATCAAGATGGCAAACCCTTAGATGCCATAGAGCCAAAGTGGTTGCAGGCATTAACGCCATTTCAGGCAGGCGATCCCATTAGCGCTAAGCAGTTGGTGGCATTGCAAAAAAACTTACTCGATGCACGCTACTTCCAAGATGTCCGCGTTGACTTACAGGAAGAGAACAGCGCTGGCCAGCGCCCAGTGATCGTTCAGGTCGATGTTCGTGAGCCCAATAAAATGTCCGTTGGTTTAGGTTATGCCACCGATGTTGGCCCGCGTATCAGCGTGAATTGGCAGCGTCCGCGCTTTAACGAAAAAGGCCATGGCATTGAGGCCAGCAGCGAAGTTTCGGTAGTGCGCCAGCAGGCTGATGTGCGCTATCGCATCCCATATAAGCACCCAATTGAAGACACGATTCAGTTTTTAGCGGGCGTTTTGCGCGACGACATTGACGACACCCAAACCACGCAAACGGTAGTAGGTGTACAGCGCGTTATCGCACCCGCTAGAGGCTGGCAGCGCACTTATGGCTTACGACTCAGCGAGGAGCGTTTTCAGCGTGAGAGCGGCGAGTCTGGTGCGCAGGCACTTTTAGTGCCAAGCGTGAGCTTATCGAAACTTGAAAGTCGAGGCGGGCTTGACCCCATTCGTGGCTTTAATCAGCAATATCAAATTGAAGCCGCGAGCAGAGATTTTTTCTCCGATGCAGACTTTCTGTTGCTACGTGCTAATTGGCGCCACCTCACCACGCTAGCCAAACAGCATATGTTTCTTACGCGCCTAGAGTTAGGCCATATCATCAGTCCAGATTTCAGCAATGTGCCGCCTAGCACTCGCTTTTATGCCGGCGGCGACAGCAGCGTGCGCGGCTATGATTACCGCAGTATTTCGCCGGTGAATGCCGCTGGTGACAGTGTCGGCGGTCAGAATTTGGTGGCGGGCTCGTTTGAATACGCCTGGCGTTGGTTGCCAACGTGGCGACCTGCCGTATTTATCGATGCCGGCAACGCCTATACGGGCTCTTGGCAGCCGCTAAAGTTAGGCGCCGGCGTTGGTTTACGCTGGATTTCCCCTGTTGGGCCTGTACGCTTCGATATTGCCTCGGCTATATCTGAGCCCGGTAAGCCGCTGCGTTTGCACTTAACGCTAGGGGCTGCGCTTTGACCGAGGAGCTAAAGCCAAACACGCTAATCGGCAAAGCACGCGGAGTGCTAGCGTTTATACTGGCTTGGCTTTGGCGGCTAAGCAGCACGATTTTGTTTTATGTCGTGTTATTGCTGGTCATCACAGCGGGCATCGTATTTTTTAGCGAGTCAGCACCGCGCTGGATCTGGCAACAGACTCAGTCCATGGTTCCTGATCTTGAGCTCGATGGCCTATCTGGCTCATTGGCGACAGGCCTGAGTGTAGACAGACTCGCATGGCATAACGCCTCAACTGCCGTGCAAGTCGAAAAGCTAGCGCTTGCACTGAGCTATTCGCAGCTACTCGCTGGGCGACTAGTTATCGCCAATGTGCAGGCTGATAGCGTCTCAGCTCAGGCCTTAAAGGCCAGTGAGCCAGAAGTATTTATCCCGCCAACCATCACCTTGCCGCTGCTTTGGGGGCTATCTAATGCGCATATAAAGCAGCTGCATTGGAGCGCCTTTGAAGCTGAGCCGTTGACGCTCGACAACATTAAGCTATCTGCCAGAGGCCATGGCAGCAGTATTACTATTGATCAGCTGTCTCTTGCCTATAGCGAATGGAAATTACAGCTTCAAGCTGAGCTAGCGCTAGAACAACAGTGGCCTCTTACTGCCTCGGTGACGATTGCTTCTAGCACGATGCCAAGCCAGCGCATCAGCTTAGCAGGTGATTTGTCAGCCTTGCGCGCGAAGCTGCGTGGTCCTGCAAAATACCCTGTTGCGCTCGATGCGACCGTCAATGCCTTATTGCCGACCTTGCCATTTCGGGGCCGTATTTCGTGGCCACAATGGCAGCCGCCTGGGCAAGACGATTGGCACTTAGCACCAGGCGCGATGACATTTGCCGGCAGCACTGAGCAAGGCGAGTTGGCCTTAGACTTGCGAGCCAACTTACTAAAAAGCTCAAGCCTAGAATGGCCTAAAAATGTCCCCAGAACTGCGCATTTGGCGGGGCCATTGCGCTGGCAAAGCCCTGAAGGCAGCCTCAAGGCCGGCATCGACTGGCGGGGCAAGCTGGGCAAAGAGCCGTGGACTATCATCGCTCAATTTGATCAGGCTAAAACAGCGCAAACACTGGTTAATATGCGCTTAGCAAATGCATTGATCAGCGCCAAAGGCTGGCCTGATAGCGGCCTAATGGCAAGCATCCATGTGCCGCGCTTGCAGCGCTTTCAAACTCAGATCGCCGGCGCACTAACCGCAGATGCGCAGTGGCGGGGTGCTTGGCCAGACGGTCAGGGCAAAGCTAACATCTTGCTGAAGCATTTGGCTCAGTACAGCGCCGACAAAGTCGCACAGCCTTTGCTCAATCAGGCCATGATTAAGCTCGATGGCCATGTTGAGAAGCATAATTTAAGTCTTGATATACTCGCTGACCAAGGCGCTTTGTCATTGCAGGCAGCGGGCGGTTTGGCATTAAAAACGTTAGTTTGGGAAGGTAAGCTCAAGCAGGCCACGCTGGCGCCAAAACAAAGCCGTTGGCAGCTCAATAAGCCTGTGGCGTTATCGCTTTCTGCTAAGCAAAGCCATCTAGAAAAGGCTTGCTGGAAGCAGATAGATCCAGCTTTTAGCGCATGGTTTGTTTGCGTTAAAGCCGACCTAGACCCTAAGCAATGGCTGGCAAATCTTGCTGTGCAAGCACCTAAAGGTGGTGGCTTAACGGCGAGTTTCCGGCGTAACCCTACGCTTGCTGAGCCGCCACTAGACGCTGAC
>JAGPVX010000029.1 GCA_018066805.1 Paraperlucidibaca sp.
TCGAATGTCTTTGATGACAAAGCTTTCGGCATGGACAGGGGCACTGATCAAGGCAGCGGCCAAAGGTAATAAAGCAAAAGCGGGCCACGATGGCCGAAGCGGATTGATCACTCAGTATTTCCCGTCAAAACAAGCGGCGTATGTCGTTTAAAATGGCCAGCAGCATGACACTACCCATGATGGCGACCCCAACACGCAAACCAAACTGTTGCACAGCCTCCGGTAACGGACGGCGCCAGACAGCCTCGATGGCGTAATACAGTAAATGCCCCCCGTCCAATACGGGAATAGGCAGTAAATTTAACACCCCTAAGCTCACGCTCAGCAATGCCATAAAACCGAGCATGGCTTGCCAGCCAATATCTGCAGTTTGGCCTGCGACTTTAACAATGGTAATCGGCCCACTCAAGGCATCAATACCAATCAGTCCGGTAACCATTTTGCCTAATGACGACAGCGACAAACTAATCAAGTGCCCAGTTTTGTTTAACGAAGCAAATAACGCGTCAACTGGTCCTAGGTTGGCATTGCGACGATAACTGGCTGGAATATCGACTGGCGCCTCTGCTACACCGACGCCCAAACGGCCACGCGAGCCATTCATCGCGGAGCGATCAAGCTCGGGAGTCACGGTTAAGACGATGGTTTCACCGTCGCGAACCAAGTCCCAGGTCATGGCTTTATCGGGGCTGGCAACAATGGACTCAACAATCTCAGCCCATTGCGCAATGGCCTGGCCATCGATACGCAAAATGCGGTCTTGCGCTTGCAGACCGGCGCGATCGGCGGGACTACCTTCTTGCACCACACCAATAATCGGTGGCATTACCGGCGTCCATGGCAGCATGCCGAGCTCGCGATATGGGTCAGCATCTGCGCCAGATAAATACTTATTCAGCGTGAGTGTGCGCTCTTGCGTGCTAGTGGCACCGCTTGGGCGTACCTCAAGACTTAATTTTCCGGACTCGCCCATATGGTCGATAAGCGCATAAGTTGATGACTCCCAGTTATTCACTGAGCGCTCACCAATGCGCATTAGCTCGTCGCCAGGCTGCATGCCGGCCATGGCTGCGGGGCTATCGGGTAATACGCGGCCCACGATGGGACGCAGACCGCCATCACCTTGCATGAATAGGAACCAATACAGCACGACAGCAAGTAATAGGTTAATAGCTGGGCCAGCGGCAACAATGGCCATACGCGCCCATACCGACTGACGATTAAACGCGCGCGGCTTTAGCGCATCAGGCACATCACCTTCACGCTCATCGAGCATTCGCACATAGCCGCCCAACGGGATCATCGATAGTCGATACTCAACGCCGTCCTTAGCGGTACGACGCCACAACGCGGGGCCAAAACCAATTGAAAATGTGAGTACTTGCACACCACACCGGCGAGCAACCCAAAAGTGGCCAAACTCATGAATCGCAATGAGTGGCCCTAGAACTAGGATGCCGGCGAGAACAATAGTAAGAAATGACATCTGTTTGTCCTCGTTTAGTCGCGTGGGTGATCTGGCAGCGACGCAATATATTTGGTCGCGCGTGCGCGGGCTTCTTGATCGGCAGACAGGATAGTAGCTAATTCGCTAGCCGGCCGCACGGGCATTTGCTGCATGACTGCCTCAATTACTACGGCAATGCCTTGAAAGGCCAACTCGCCTGCTAAAAATGCAGCGACGGCAACTTCATTAGCGGCATTTAAAACGCAGGGCCAGGTGCCGCCAGCAGCTATCGCCTCACGCGCCAAGCGCAAACAAGGGAAACGCTCAGTGTCTGGCGCCATGAAGCTGAGATCGCCGAGGCGAGTAAAGTCTAATAGTGCAACACCTGAGTGCATGCGCTCAGGCCATGCCAAGGCATGCGCAATCGGGGTACGCATATCGGGCTGGCCCATCTGCGCCAATACAGAACCATCGGCATAGCGCACCATGGAGTGGATCACACTTTGCGGATGCACCACTACTTCGACCTGCTCAGGCTTTGCCGAAAATAACCAGCATGCCTCGATTAGCTCCAAGCCTTTATTCATCAAAGTTGCTGAATCTACAGATATTTTCTGGCCCATCGCCCAATTGGGATGTTTCACAGCCTGTGCAGGGGTGACTTGTGCAAGTTGCTCAGCGCTGGCATTTAAAAATGGCCCGCCGGATGCCGTTAAAATCAGTGATTCAATACCTGATTCTGCAAGACTGACCGGCGTGCCGTTGGGTAAACATTGAAAAATGGCATTGTGCTCGGAGTCGATGGGCAGCAAGGTCGCGCCGTGCTCAGTCACGGCCTCCATAAAGATCGCGCCCGACATTACCAAGGCTTCTTTATTGGCTAACAACACACGCTTTCCAGCACGCACGGCCGCCAAGGTTGGCAATAGGCCAGCAGCACCAACTATCGCTGCCATTACGGTGTCGACTTCTTCTGTTTGGGCTACCTCAGCCAAGGCATCTGCACCAAAGCGAACTTCAGTGCTTGGTGCTGAGCCTTTCAGCATGTCACGCAAGCGCTGTGCATCCGCCTCGCTGCCAACGACGGCAACCATCGGTTGCCAACGCTCACAAAGTGCCGCTAAAGCATCAATTTGCCGGTGCGCCGTAAGGGCATAAACGCGGTATCGCTCGGGATGACGCGCCAACACATCGAGCGTGCTCTGACCAATAGAGCCAGTTGCACCTAATAGCGTAATTGACTGCTGCTGTTGCGATTGCTGTTTTTGCTTAGGCAAATGGGGCATGAATTAGAAGCCACCCGCCAACCACCAACCTGCCATAAACACTGGGGCGGCTGCGGTAATGGAGTCGATGCGATCCAGCGCACCGCCATGGCCGGGGAAGATTTTACCGGAGTCTTTAATGCCCGCACGGCGCTTGGCCATGGATTCAAACAAGTCTCCCAGCACCGACGCCAATACCGTCAATAAGGAAATGCTCATAAACAGCACTGAGCGCATCACATCTAAAGATAAATACGCAGTCACGCCGGCGATAATCAAACTAGTTAAAACTAGGCCACCGTATAAGCCCTCACGGGTTTTTGCAGGACTAACATTGGGCGCGAGCTTAACGCGACCAAAGCGTCGGCCGGCAAAATACGCACCGGTATCAGCGCCCCACACCAGCAGCAGCACATACATCAACCACCATGGTGATTGCGCGTGTAAAGCCACTAAACCAGCCCATGTCGGCAGCAATAAAAACAGACCAATAATGCTCAAACGCGCTGGTGTGTCCCACTGCTCAGCTTGTGTTGGATAACGCATTACCCAGCCCAAAGCGATCAACCACCCTAGCGTAGCTGCCACCATCAGCAGACCTGTATTGGTGTTGAAGCCCTGGTACTGAAAATAAGCTAAACCAAAGGCTACCACTGCTATAAAAGCGAAGCGCTGAGCGTATGAGGTCAGGCGCATTAAGGCCGTCCACTCGTATGCCGCAATAAGTACCAATACGGTGGCAAATACTGGGAAGGCACCAATAACGCCACCAAAAACACACCATAAAACAATCGGCAGTAGTATCAGGGCGGTGATCACACGTTCTTTAAGCATGTAAGGCCTCTATTTGTTCTGATGTTCGGCCAAATCGGCGCTGGCGCTGGGCATAATCTTCCAGTGCAGCTTGCAAATGCTTATGGCCAAAGTCTGGCCATAGCGCATCGCTAAAATGCAGCTCGGCGTAGGCTGCCTGCCACAACACAAAATTACTGATACGCAACTCGCCACCAGTGCGAATTAGCAAATCTACTGGCGGCAAATCAGACATCTCCACCATCCCAGCTAAACGCTCAGGCGTGATATCTGCGGCTTTCAGCTCACCTTTTTCTACTTGTGCGGCAAGGCGCTGAGCAGCCTGCGCCATATCCCATTGGCCACCATAGTTCACCGCAATGATCAGTGTCATGCGCGTGTGATGTGCCGTTTTTGCCTCCGCAACCTGCATGCCGGCCTGCAGCTCACTGGAAAACGCGGAGCGATCGCCAATAAAGCGCAGGCGAATACGCGCACGATCAAGTTCTTGCACACGAGCATCGAGAGCAAATAAAAATAGCTGCATCAGAGCAGCAACTTCATCGGGTGGACGACGCCAGTTTTCGCTAGAAAAAGCAAAAACAGTGAGCACGTCAACAGGAACTTTTGCTGCCAATTCAACTACTTGGCGCAATGCCAGCTCACCAGCGCGGTGACCTTCATTACCTGGTAACTCACGCAGCTTAGCCCAACGATTATTGCCATCCATGATGATGGCAATATGGCGGGGCAAGCTCGTTGCAGTGGCTGCATCTGGCGCCACAGTCTCGGCAGGAGTCGAGGCTGTCATGACTTATACCTGCATCAACTCAGCTTCTTTGTCGGCCAACATTCGGTCGGCCTCCGCCACGCTTTTATCGGTGATTTTCTGAACTTCTTCGCTGGAGCGGCGCTCATCATCTTCAGAAATTTCTTTCTCTTTCTGCAGCTCTTTGATATCGGCTAAGACATCACGGCGAATGTTACGAATGGCGATTCGGGCGCCTTCAGTTTCATTGCGCGCGAGCTTTTGCATGTCTTTACGTGTCTGCTCGGTAAGCGCAGGCAGCGGCACGCGAATAACATCGGCAGTGACTGGGTTTAAGCCCAGGTTTGAGTTGCGAATGGCTTTATCGATGGCCGCCACCATGGTGCGCTCGTAAGGCTGCACGATGAGTGTGCGTGCGTCATCAACATTGACGTTAGCTACCTGCATCAGCGGCGTATCAGTGCCGTAGTAAGGCACCATGACGTCTTTCAGCATCGAGGGATGGGCACGGCCGGTGCGCACACGGCTAAACGCTTGCTCTAATGCATCGAGCGACTTACGCATACGAACCGCGCAGTCCTTTTTAAGATCTTCTAACATGGGGAGCTCCTACTCAACGAGTCACCAGAGTGCCTTCATGCTCACCGACAACGAGATTGAGCAAAGCACCTGGTTTATTCATATTGAAAACGCGTAGCGGCATATTGTGATCACGGCATAAGCAAATAGCCGTTAAGTCCATGACGCCAAGCTGTTTAGATAAGACTTCATCGAAAGTCAGTGTGTCGTACTTCACTGCATCCGGAAATTTCACCGGATCAGCATCGTAAATACCATCCACTTTAGTGGCTTTAATCACGATATCAGCGGTGATTTCAATGCCGCGCAAACAAGCAGCGGTATCGGTTGTAAAGAATGGATTGCCTGTGCCGGCGACAAAGATACAGACATCGCCACCATGCAAATGGCGCACGGCAGCACGGCGATCGTAATGGTCAACAACGCCGCTCATGGGGATCGCCGACATCAGGCGAGTTTTGATGTTATTGCGCTCTAGCGCGTCGCGCATAGCGATACCGTTCATCACAGTTGCCAGCATGCCCATATGATCGCCAGCGACGCGATCAAGGCCAGCTTGCTGCAGCTCTGAACCGCGGAATAAATTACCGCCGCCAACCACAATGCCGACTTGCACACCAATACCGACTAACTGACCAATCTCCAAAGCCATACGCTTCAGTACTTTAGGATCGATTCCCACTTCGGCGCCGCCCGCTAAGGCCTCACCTGAGAGCTTGAGCAAAATGCGTTTGTGGGCCAAACGATGGTCAGTCATAGTGAATAAACCTCGGTAATGAAATCGCGCAATGCGCATTAAGTGGCGCAGAGTTTACCGCAAAAAAAGGCCCCAAAGAGGGGCCTTTTTCATATCACTGACGAGTTACTTACTTAGCAGCTGCAGCAGCGGCTTGAGTAGCGGCGACCTCAGCAGCAAAGTCGACCTCTTTCTTCTCAATGCCTTCACCTACTTCTAAGCGAATAAAACGTGTCACGGTCAAACCAGCTTTGGCCAATACGGCGCCAACTTTCTGATCGGGATCGATGACAAAGGCTTGCTCAGTCAATGACACTTCACCTTTGAATTTCTTCAGCGTGCCTTCCACCATTTTTTCAACGATGTTGGCAGGCTTACCAGACTCAGCGGCTTTAGCGGCAGCAATTTCTTGCTCCTTCGCGAGCACTTCGGCTGGGATGTCTTCAGCATTAATCACTAATGGATTGCTAGCGGCAACGTGCATCGCCACTTGCTTGCTGATTTCGTCGTCGGCTTTGTTGAAAGCCACGATGACACCAATTTTCAGGCCGTGCACATAAGTCGCCAAGGCTGCGCCTTCAACGATTTCGGCACGACGAACTTGGATGTTTTCACCGAGCTTTTGCACCAACAACACGCGCGCTTCTTCAACGCTCATGCCATCGAAAGCCAATGCTGCGATTTTCTCAGCATTGGTTTCACGAGCAGCCAGTGCAATGCCAGCCACTTTGTTGGCAAATGCTGTGAAGCTAGCATCGCGAGCAACAAAGTCAGTCTGACAGTTCACTTCTAAAGCGATAGCGGTATTGCCGTCGGCGGCCAAAATAATGGCGCCTTCCGCAGCAATATTGCCGGCTTTCTTAGCAGCTTTGGCTTGGCCTGATTTACGCAGGTTATCAATAGCTAGCTCAATATCGGCATCGGCCTCTTGCAGTGCTTTTTTGCACTCCATCATGCCAAGACCGGTACGCTCACGTAGTTCTTTCACCAAACTGGCGGTAACAACTGCCATGGTTTATCCCCCTAATTCGTCAAACAATTACTCAGCAGCGGCGACTTCAACAAAACCATCGGCTTCACGACCACCTTGTGTCGAGGCATAGTCGCGGCCTTCGATGATGGCGTCAGCCATTGAGCTGACATACAGCGTGATGGCGCGAATAGCGTCGTCGTTACCGGGAATGACATAGTCAATGCCGATTGGGTTGGAGTTGGTGTCGACCACGCCAATGACTGGAATGCCAAGCTTGCGGGCTTCAGCAATCGCTGTGGCTTCGTGATCAACGTCGATGACGAACATGGCATCGGGCAAGCCGCCCATGTCTTTAATGCCACCGAGTGATTTTTCCAGTTTTACCATTTCGCGGGTGCGTTCTAGCGCTTCACGCTTAGTCAGCTTGGCGAAAGTACCGTCAGCGATTTGCGCTTCGATATCTTTCAGGCGCTTGATGGACTGGCGAATGGTTTTCCAGTTAGTCAGCATGCCGCCTAACCAACGGTGGTTTACATAAGGCATGCCAGCACGAGCTGCTTGTTCAGCAATGATCGGGGCTGCAGCGCGCTTGGTGCCAACAAACAATACTTTGTTTTTCTGGCTGGCCAAACGGTTGACGAAATTCAAGGCATCGTTCAGTGCAGGAACGGTGTGCTCTAAGTTGATGATGTGAATTTTGTTACGTGCACCGAAGATGTACGGTGCCATTTTGGGGTTCCAGAAACGGGTCTGGTGACCAAAGTGTGCGCCTGCTTGTAGCAGTTCGCGCATGGAAACTTGTGCCATGAGGTGTGACTCCATTGGGTTTAACTTCCATCGACCCCAGAATACCGACCCACTTTTCTCAGTGGGCACCCGGTAGCTGTGTCGGCCGATGTGCTTATTTGGATTTCGCTCTTAACCATTTTGCGCTGGGGCTGTACCCTATGCGGCCTACAGCAACACCTGTGCAATTTGCTCAAAAGCGGCGCGCTTTATACCATAGCCGCCTCTTGCTCTCAACCGCCACGCGTAAATTCGCTAGGCGCAATTGGAAAGACTATGACCACGCTGATTAAAACTGCCGACGAAATTGCCAAAATGCGCATCGCTGGGCGCTTAGCCGCCGATGTACTCATGATGATTGGTCCATACGTAAAGCCGGGCGTAACCACCGATGAGATCAACCAGATCTGCCATGACTATATTGTTAATGTGCAGCAGGCGATCCCTGCCCCGCTAAACTATCGCGGCTTTCCAAAAAGCGTCTGCACCTCGGTAAATCACGTTATTTGCCACGGCATTCCGGCCGAAAAGAAAGTGTTGAAAGACGGCGACATCATCAATATTGATGTCACGGTGATCAAAGATGGCTATCACGGCGATACCAGCAAAATGTTTTTTGTCGGCAACTCCTCGGTGCTAGCCGAGCGCTTGGTGAAGGTCACGCAAGAGTGTCTGTATAAAGCGCTAGCGCTGGTGAAGCCCGGCTGCACACTGGGCGATATTGGCCACGTCATTCAGCAACATGCGCAAGGCCAACGCTTCTCTGTGGTGCGCGAATATTGCGGCCATGGCATCGGTGCGGTGTTTCACGAAGAGCCGCAAATTTTGCACTACGGCAAGCCCAACACTGGTATGGCGCTGCAAGCTGGCATGACCTTTACCATCGAGCCGATGATCAACGCCGGCACGCACCACACCAAGTTGCTGCCCGACGGCTGGACCGTGGTCACTAAAGACCACAAATTATCGGCGCAATGGGAGCACACACTTTTGGTCACCGAGACCGGCGTGGAAGTACTCACCGCTCGTGCAGATGAAGACTTAAGCTTTCTTGCCGATACCGCCGCATGAGCGCCATTTCGGCGGCGACACTAAACGCCACGCATGACAAGGCACAATTAAAAGCTGCCTTGGCTCAGCTTTTTGAGCGCTTTGACCAAGGCCGCGACGTGCGCTTATTGGTGCGCGAATGGGCCGCCGCTATCGATGAAGTGTTGCGCGATGCGTGGTTGGCGCTAAGCCTAGATAAAGCTCATGACTTGAGCCTGCTGGCCGTCGGCGGCTATGGCCGCGCCGAGCTACTACCGCAATCCGATGTCGATGTCTTAGTGTTGCATCGAGAAGACAACCTAGATGAGACGCTGCAAGCCGCAGTAAGTGCATTCATCACCTATTTGTGGGATTTAGGTCTCGATGTCGGCTCTAGCGTGCGCTCGCTCAGCGACTGCGTTCGCCTTGCCACCGACGACATCACCATCGCGACAAACCTCATGGAGTCACGCACTTTAGTTGGTGAGGCTGCACTGCGCGATGACATGCTGCGCGTTACTGGACCAGACCAGCTTTGGCCAGGAAAAGCCTTTTTTATTGCTAAGCGCGATGAGCAAATCGCTCGCCACGGCAAGCACAACAATACCGAATACAACCTTGAGCCTGACCTTAAAAACGCACCAGGCGGCCTTCGCGATATCCAAACAATTGGCTGGGTTGCCAAGCGCCATTTCGGCGCCGACACCTTGCGCGGCCTCATCGCTCACGGTTTTTTAACGGAAGCCGAGTTCGATGAAATTGATGCCTGCCAATGCGTGCTTTGGCGTTTTCGTTTTGCTCTCAACAAGATTAGCCATCGTAACGAAACCCGCATTTTATTTGATTATCAGCGCCATATTGCCGAACTTTTTGGCTATACCGACACCGTAGCCAACCGTGGTGTTGAACAGCTGATGCAGGATTATTATCGCGCCGCTACGCGCATCTCCATGCTCAATGAGTTGCTGCTGCAATACTTCGAGGAGGCTATTTTAGGTCACGCCGAAGATGATGAAATCATCCCCATCAACAATCGCTTTCAGATTCGTGATGGCGCTATTCAAGTCACCAGTGAAGATGTATTTCGCCGTACGCCATCGGCACTGCTCGAGGTTTTCGTATTGCTCGGTGAGCGCGCGGAAGTGCACAAAGTACGCGCCAGCACCATCCGTTTGATCATGCAGCACCTGCCACTTATCGACGATAAGTTCCGCAATGACATTCGCAATAAGTCGTTGTTTATGGAACTGATGCGCTGCCGCACGGCGCTATTTTCATCGCTGCGGAAAATGAAGCGCTATGGCGTACTAGGGCTTTATATTCCGGCCTTCGGCGCCATTATTGGCAAGATGCAGTACGACCTTTTCCACATCTACACGGTCGATGCGCACACTTTATTGGTGCTGAAAAATATGCGGCGCTTTCGCTACGCCGAAATGGAGGAGCGTTTCCCTGTTGTTGCGCAAGTGGCCAACAATCTGCCGAAGATTGAACTGCTGTATTTGGCAGGCTTGTTTCATGACATCGCCAAAGGCCGCGGCGGCGATCACTCTGAATTAGGCGCAGTCGACGCTTACGATTTCTGCATTAATCATGGTCTAGGCAAATGGGATGCCGGCCTAGTGTCGTGGCTGGCGCTAAACCATTTGGTGATGTCGGTGACGGCGCAGAAAAAAGACGTTTCCGACCCCGATGTGATTAACGAGTTTGCGCAAAAAGTTGGCGATGTCGTGCATTTGGATTATCTCTATTCGCTCACCGTTGCCGATATTTGTGCGACCAACCCAACGCTGTGGAACTCTTGGCGCGCCTCGCTTTTACGCCAGCTCTATATGCAAACCAAGCAAGCTTTGCGCCGCGGCTTAATCAACCCCATTGCTAAGCCGGAATGGGTCACGCAAGCACGCGCCAATGCGCTGGATATTTTGCTTGCCCAAGGCGTTAAGGCCGATGCCGTCAATTCGCTCTGGGAACATTTGGGCGATGACTACTTCCTGCACGAGGCGGCAGAAGATATTGCCTGGCACACCGAAGCCATGCTTGCCCACTCACACGAGGCCGGCCCTTTGGTGCTGGTGCGCGAAAACCATAACGGCCAATACGATGGCGCGACGCAGATCTTTGTTTATACGCGCGATATGCCAAACCTATTTGCTGCCACCGTGGCTGAGCTCGACCAGCTCAACCTCACCGTTATGGACGCGCGCATTATCACCTCGACCAGCCGCTATTCACTCGATAGCTATGTTGTGCTCGATGAAAATGGCCAGCCCATTAATGATCCCGTGCGCCTCAAACACCTAGGTGCGCATCTGCGCGAGGCACTGGCGGAACCCGATGAGTTTCCAACCTTGGTGCAACGCCGCCTGCCGCGCCAGCTCAAGCATTTCGACGTGCGCACCGATGTCCGCCTAAGCAATGACTTAGCCAACCAACACACCGTAGTTGAAATTGTCGCGCTCGATCGCCCCGGCCTGCTGGCGCATATTGGCCGCATTTTCATGGAGCATAAGGTCAATCTACAAAATGCCCGCATCGCCACCTTAGGCGAGCGTGCCGAAGATATATTCTTTCTCACCGACAGTGAGCAACAGCCGATTTCTGACCCTGAGTTATGCGAGCGCTTATGTGATGCGCTGCGCACTCAGCTCGACGCACGCTAAGCCCAGCACTAGTGAAGACTTTTTGAATATGAGAGCCGCATGAACCCAGACTTAGCGTTGCTGCATCCCTACCCGTTTGAGAAGCTGAGCAAGCTCTTCGCTAATCACAGTGCGCCGGCCGGCCTTAAGCCGATTGCGCTGTCGATTGGCGAGCCGCGCCATCCAGCCCCTGCATTTGCCGTTGAAGCGCTGCGTGATGGCTTAGCGGGCTTGTCGACCTATCCCAGCACGCTTGGTCTGCCCGTCATTCGTGAGGCCATTGCTGAATGGTTATGTGGCCGATTTCAGCTGCACGAGGTTAATCCCGCCACACAGGTATTACCCGTTAACGGCACGCGCGAGGCCCTGTTTGCCTTAGCTCAAGCGGTGATTGATCGTGGTGTCAGTGGCGACAAGCCTTTGGTACTCATGCCCAATCCGTTTTACCAAATCTATGAAGGCGCGGCGCTGCTTGCCGGAGCCGAGCCCTATTTCCTTTCCTGCACCGAAGCCAGCGCCTTTCAGCCAGACTTCGATGCTGTACCTGAAAGCGTGTGGCAGCGCACACAACTGATTTATCTATGCACACCCGGCAACCCCACTGGCGCGCTACTCAGCATGGAGACCCTAAAAAAGCTCATCGCGCTCAGTGATCGCTACGGCTTCATCATCGCCTCCGACGAGTGTTACTCCGAGATTTATCGCGATGAGGCCGTACCGCCTGTAGGTCTGCTACAAGCGTGTGCATCGCTTGCGCGAGATGATTACCGCAACTGCGTGGTGTTTCATTCGTTATCGAAACGCTCAAATTTACCCGGCCTGCGCTCCGGCTTTGTTGCTGGCGATGCCAACGTGATGAGCGCATTTCTGCGCTATCGCACCTACCATGGCTCAGCCATGCCAGTACAACATCAGCAAGTTTCTGCAAAGGTCTGGCGCGATGAGGCCCATGTGCGCGACAATCGCGCCCGATACAACGCCAAGTTCGCCCAAGTTTTCGACATTCTCAACCCGGTATTGCCCCTGCATGCGCCAGACGCTGGCTTTTATTTCTGGGCGAAGACACCTGGTTCAGATGAAGACTTTGCTCGCGAACTGCATGCACAACAAGCAGTTACTGTGCTGCCCGGCCGCTATTTGGCACGTGCTGATGAACACGGTCATAACCCTGGCGATGGCTATGTGCGCATGGCCTTAGTGGCGAGCCTCGACGAATGCATCGAAGCCGCTGAACGAATTCGTGACTTTATGACGCGCTAAATGCCGTCGCAATTTTTGATTTGGAGATAACCATGAGCTTAGCCCAACTGATCGAAGACGCCTTTGAGCGCCGTGCCGAATTTTCCCCAAGCAACGCACCACAAGAAGTACGCGATGCTGTCGTGCAAGCCTTGGACATGCTCGACAATGGCAGCGCACGCGTAGCCGAAAAAGTCGACGGCGAATGGATCGTCAATCAATGGCTGAAAAAAGCTGTGCTGCTATCGTTCCGCCTCAATGACAATATCCCTGTGCCCGCCGGCGGCGGCATGCAGTTTTACGACAAAGTACCGACCAAATTTGCCGACTGGAATGCCGCGCAATTCGAAGCCTCGGGCATCCGCGTAGTGCCACCAGCCGTCGCACGCCGTGGCAGCTTTATCGCGCGTAATACCGTACTCATGCCCTCCTACGTCAACATCGGCGCTTACGTCGATGAGGGCTCAATGGTTGATACCTGGGCTACTGTCGGCTCATGCGCTCAGATCGGCAAAAACGTTCACCTCTCCGGTGGCGTTGGCATTGGCGGCGTGCTCGAACCACTGCAAGCCAACCCCACCATCATCGAAGATAACTGCTTCATCGGCGCTCGCTCAGAAGTCGTTGAAGGCGTGATTATCGGTGAAGGCTCAGTGCTTTCGATGGGCGTTTTCATTGGCCAATCGACCCCAATTTATGATCGCGAAACTGGCGAAATTAGCTATGGTCGCGTGCCGGCTGGCTCAGTGGTCGTGCCCGGCTCATTGCCACGCGACAACGGCCGCTACAGCCTGACCTGCGCCGTCATTGTGAAAAAAGTCGACGCGCAAACGCGCAGCAAAACCAGCATTAACGACCTGCTCCGTTTAGTAGATTAAGAGTCTTTTTAGAGGAATATTCGCGCATGACGCTTTCAGCACATCGCATGACTCACCTCAAGGCACTTGAGGCCGAGTCTATTCATATCATTCGTGAGGTTGCCGCCGAGTTCGACAACCCCGTGATGCTTTACTCCATCGGCAAAGATTCGACGGTGATGTTGCACCTCGCGCGTAAAGCCTTTGCACCCGGCAAGCCGCCATTTCCCTTGATGCACGTGAATACCACGTGGAAGTTCAAGGAAATGATCGAGTTTCGCGACCGCATGGCCAAAGAGGCTGGCATGGAATTGATCTCGCATACCAACCAAGAAGGCGTGGCAGCGAACATCAACCCATTCGATCACGGCAGCTCGAAATACACCGATATTATGAAAACTCAGGCCTTAAAACAGGCGCTGAACATGCACGGCTTCGATGCCGCTTTTGGCGGTGCGCGCCGCGATGAAGAGAAATCACGTGCGAAAGAGCGTGTGTACTCCTTCCGCGACAAGAACCATCGCTGGGATCCTAAAGTGCAGCGTCCTGAATTGTGGAACCTCTACAACGGCCGCATCAACAAGGGTGAGTCAATTCGTGTTTTCCCGTTGTCGAACTGGACTGAGCTCGACATTTGGCAATACCTATATCTCGAGCAAATTGAAATCGTGCCACTGTATTTGTCAGCACCACGCCCTGTCGTAGAGCGCGACGGTATGTTGATCATGGTCGATGACGAACGCCTGCCGCTGCGCGAAGGCGAAGTGCCGATGATCAAAAATGTGCGCTTCCGCACGCTGGGCTGCTACCCATTAACCGGCGCAGTTGAATCTGATGCCGCCACACTGCCCGAGATCATTCAAGAGATGCTGGTTACCCGCACCTCGGAACGCTCTGGCCGTGCCATTGACCACGATGAATCGGGTTCGATGGAAAAGAAAAAACGCGAAGGCTATTTCTAATGATCATTGAAAGTATCGACAATATTCAGGATTACCTGCACCAGCACGAACACAAAGACATGCTGCGCTTTATCACCTGCGGCAGTGTTGATGATGGCAAATCGACCTTAATCGGCCGTCTGTTGCATGACTCAAAAATGATCTTCGAAGATCAGCTTGCCGCCATCACGCGTGACAGCGTTAAACATGGCACCACCGGTGAAGTCGTTGATTTAGCGCTACTGGTTGATGGTCTACAATCCGAGCGTGAGCAAGGCATCACCATCGATGTCGCTTACCGCTTCTTCGCCACCGATAACCGCAAATACATCATTGCCGATACTCCAGGCCATGAGCAGTACACACGTAATATGGCCACCGGTGCATCAACCGCCGATGTTGCTATTTTGCTTATCGATGCCCGCTATGGCGTGCAAGTACAAACTCGTCGCCATAGCTTTATTTGCTCGCTGCTCGGCATCAAGCATTTTGTTGTGGCCATCAATAAAATGGACTTGGTCGACTATAGCCAAGCTCGTTTTGATGAGATCAAAGCGGAATACGAAGCCTTTGTCGCGCCGCTGAATGTGCCCGATATTCACTACGTGCCGATGTCGGCGCTGCTAGGCGAAAACGTCGTTAATGCCAGCACAAAAATGCCATGGTATGACGGCCAAGCGATGCTTGCGCTCTTAGACTCGTTGCCGCTGCAGCGTGACACCGCGCTCGATACACTGCGTCTGCCCGTGCAATACGTGAACCGACCTAACCTTAACTTCCGTGGCTTCTGCGGCACTATTGCTGCTGGCACGGTGACGCCGGGCATGGCGATTAAAGCGCTGCCATCCGGTAAAACCTCCACGGTAAAATCGATTGTGGTCTGGGAAGGTGAGCTGGCAGAGGCGCATGTCGGTCAAGCCATCACACTCACGCTCAATGACGAAATTGATATCTCTCGCGGCGATATGATTGTTGCCGCCGATGACACATTGACCATGGCGCATGGCTTTGAAGCGCACGTGGTGTGGATGCACGAGCAGGCCATGCAAGTCGGCAAAACCTACGACTTCAAGCTCGGCACCACCTTTACCAGTGGCCGTGTTACGGAGATCATTCATCAGATCGATGTCAACACGCTGGCCACTAGCCCTGCCGAGCAATTAACGCTCAATGGCATCGCCCTATGCCGCGTGCAGTTCACTCGCGCTGTCGCCTTCGATGCCTATAAAGACTGCCATGCCACCGGCAGCCTCATCATCATCGATCGCCTAAACAACATCACAGTCGGTGCCGGCATGATCAGCGCCCGCCTTGATGCTGGTGATGACAACGATACGCTAGTGCCGGTCACCGCTGGCGATCGCGCCCGTCGCTTAGGCCAAGCCGCTGTGCGCATCGTCATTGAGGCGAGTGGCGCTCAGGCCCTAGCTGAGCAGCTTGAATCGGCGCTGTTCCAAGCAGGTGCACTACCGGCCATTGCCAGCGAAAGTGGCGTTGTTCACGCTCTACAAGGCGCTGGTGTGATCGTAATCGTGCCGGAAGAAGTCGTTGGCGAGCGCAGTGTGCGCGTGCGTGATGCCGGCACCAGCATTGCCCCACAACAGCTAGCTGTTAGCAACGCCGCTGCCGCCGCGCAGATTGTTGCACTGCTGCGCGAACAGCAGCTGCTGGGTTAAGCCATGCTCACGCTGATTGGCATTAAGGCCTGTGACAGCATGAAAAAAGCCGTGGTGCGTCTAGACGCGAGCACCACGGCCTACAATTTTCGTGATCTGAAAAAGCAGCCGCCTAGCCATGATGAAGTGCTGCGCTGGTACGCGCTTGTTGGCGAGCCTCTGCTCAATAAGCGCGGCACTAGCTGGCGTAAACTCGATGCTGAGCGCCAAGCACTAGCTGCCAGCACCGAAGGCATTGCCGAGCTAATCGTAGCCAATCCCAGCTTGATCAAACGCCCACTACTCGATGATGGCGAACAAGCCAGCGTAGGCCTCGAAAGCCCACTTCTCCCCTAGTTGCTAAGGCGCGCTGGCGATTTATCTAGCGCCGTGTCATCGTTTCCGAGTCGAAATCGTCTTCTTGTAGATCTATCAATCTTGGAGTGCTCTATGGCCTCGTTCGCCGCCACACGTTTAAAACCTATCGGTCTTGTTCTGCTGATGGCAACTGTCTCGCTCCCGAGCTGGGCTGACGACAAGCTGCCCATGCAACGTGTGGACTTTCAAACTGAGGTCTCTCGCGTCTTGGCCAATGATCTGCTCAGCGCCAAACTGACCATCGAAGCAAATGACAAAGACCCCGTGTCTTTGGCAAAAACGTTGACTGAAGCAATGAACTTAAGCTTAGCGAAAGCAAAGCTTTATAAAACCGTGAAAGTCAGCACTGGCAACCAAAGCAGCTATCCGGTCTATACCCGTGCCCAGAAAATTGAAGGCTGGCGCGGCCAAGCCACATTAGAACTTGAGTCCACCGACTTTAAAGCGGCCAGCGAACTGATCGCCAAGCTACAAAGCCATTTGCAGCTGCGCAGCATAGATTTCACCGTGGCCGAAAGTACACGCCGTGCATTGGAAGACACGCTCACGCAGGAGGCCATTGCTGCCTTCCGCGACAAGGCCGCGTTGGTGACTAAGTCTTGGGGTGCTAAGCGCTACGACTTAGTGCAAATGAGCATAGGTTCGACTGGCAATGACTATCGCCCACCGATGATGATGCGCGCGATGGCAATGAAGGTAGAGTCAGATAGCGTGCCGACACAAGATATGGCCGGCGGCGAAAGCCGTGTGCGTATCACGGTCAATGGCAGCATCGAGCTCCAGCGCTAAGCTAAATTGATGCAATAAAAAACGGCCCGATGGTTTGCATCGAGCCGTTTTTTTTGGCGCTGAACGTGTGAGTTTCATGCCTGCTAAATCAATAGCGATGCAGCGCCAAAAATAACCAGGTGTCCCGGTTGCGCGCTCGAAAACAGCCATCAGCCTCGAGATACGCCACTGATGCCGCGGCTAACTCCCAGGCCATCGCGTCATCCACAGCAAAGGCTTCCGTGTCTGCGAAGCAATCGTAATCGGTCACAGCTTGCAGATTTTTTAACACCTCAGCGCTGTCGCGTGCAGCTTGCGGCAGTTTGCTATTGGCCCATGACCATTTCCAGGTTTCTTGCGCCGCAGCAAAAGTGCCGATGGCCGTCACACCAAAACACAGGCGCTCACCTGAGCCATCATTAAAACGAATTTTCGTGACTGCCGCATCGAGCTGCCAGCTCAGCTCAGCGAAGTCTGCATGTTCAGCAACGATGGCGGCTTGCTTAGCGGCAAGGGCTTGAGAGCAGGTGGTTAAATAGGCTTCAAACTGCTCGTCATTCATCGCGCCGCAAGCTCCGCTAAGAGTGCGTCGCGGCGCGCGTTTTGCATCAAGGTTTTCATCTCTTTGACGGCATTGCCTAGGCCGCTAAAGAGCGCATGCGAAATCAGTGCGTGACCAATATTAAGCTCATGAAAAACAGAGATTGCCGCAATAGCTTGAGTGTTGTGATAGTGCAAACCATGACCAGCATTAACCACTAATTTACCAGCTGCGTACTCTGCCGCATCACGAATACGCTTGAGCTCAAACGACACTTGCTCCGGCGTTTGCGCATCGGCATAAGCACCAGTGTGCAGCTCAATCGTTGGCGCACCAGCACGAATGGCAGCATCGATTTGTGCCGGCTCCGGATCGATAAACAGCGACACATCCATGCCCTGACGCCCTAAGCGCTGGCAGGCGGCCTGCACACGGTCAAAGCCGGCGATGATGTCCAAGCCACCTTCGGTAGTCAGCTCTTCGCGCTTTTCTGGCACTAGACAAATATTGGCTGGTTTAATCTCTTCCGCGAAGCTGAGCATGGCCTCAGTCACGGCCATTTCTAAGTTCATCCGCGTTTGTAAAAGCTGCGATAGCAAACGCACATCACGTAGCTGAATGTGACGACCATCTTCGCGTGGATGCACGGTGATGCCATCGGCGCCATGCTCTTCGGCCACCAAGGCGGCATAGACCGGCTCAGGATAACGCGTGCCACGGGCTTGGCGCAGCGTTGCCACGTGATCAATATTCACGCCCAATAATACGTCGCTCATGTTGGCATCTCCGGCTTCGCACTGGCTTGCAGTGCAGCAAATAAATCTCTACTTTTCAATGGCTTGTCACCCAGTAATGGCGCTAAGGCACTACGATACAAGGCCTTAGCCAAGCGCAGACGGCTAAGTGTAGATAAATCCTCAGCATGCACCGCTAAAATATCTTCGCCCAAGCAAGCGCCGCGCTGGCCCTCACGCGCCTGCAACCAGCCGTGTTCAGGATAGTACTGATAATACTGCTGCGCTTGCAGTGGCTCGCCGCTCTCGGCCTCGCTGGTATTGCTAGCCCACTGCCCCATGCTTTCGAGTAACTGACGCTCAAAGCTGCGCAAAATCGGCGCAATGGCCTCAGCATCGGCTATCTCAAGCTCACTGAGCGCACCCAAAGCGCCGGCATAGGCAACAAAGAGTTCAGGTTGGGCTAGCTCGCGCGGTAATAAACGCACCAGTAGCTCATTCAAATAAAGCCCCGAAAACAGCGCCCCGCCCTGCAACGATAAAGCCTGCGATGTCGCCTCTAGCGCGGCCACTGCGCGCAACTCACTCTGGCCTGCTAGCTGAATAAAGTAGGGCTGAAAAACACTGGGAACTTGCTGGCCTTTGCGCCGTGCACCGCGCGCAATGGCGGTGATACGACCAAACTCTGGCAGAAATAAATCCGCCAAGACACTGGTTTCGCGATACGCGCGCGCATGCAAGACATACGCTGGATACCAGGTCTTTTCATTCATGATCAGTCGCTGCTATAGCCTAAGCTCTTTAGTGCGCGCTCATCATCGGACCAACCGCCTTTCACTTTCACCCACAGCGATAACATGATTTTGCTATCGAACATTTTCACCATGTCTAAGCGAGCTTCGGTGCCAATAAGCTTTAAACGACTGCCGCCATCGCCAATGACGATTTTCTTTTGGCCTTCGCGCTCGACCAAAATGCAAGCCGAAATACGCAGCAGTTTGCCTTCCTTTTTGAACTCTTCGATTTCTACCGTGAGCTCGTAAGGAATCTCTTCACCGAGTTGGCGCATGATTTTTTCACGCACCATTTCCGCCGCTAAGAAACGCTGCGAGCGATCGGTGATTTGGCCTTCATCAAAAAATGGTGGCGACAATGGCAGGCGTTTGCCAACCGCCGAATGCAGCTCTTCTAAGTTATGACCGCGTAGCGCCGATACCGGCAGCACATCGACGAATGCCATGCGCTGCGAGAGCTTCTCAATCAAAGGCAAGATCGCGGCTTTGTCATCCACCGTATCGACTTTGTTGATCACCAAAATCACTGGCAGCTTCGATGTTTTCAGCTTTTCCAGCACCAGCTCATCATCGGTAGTCCACTTTAGCGCATCGATGACAAATAGCACCACATCGACATCACGCAACGCTGAGGTCGCCGCACGGTTCATATAGCGATTAATGGCTTTGCGTTCTTCACCATGAATGCCTGGTGTGTCGACGTAAATCACCTGCACATTGTCGCGGCTAACAATGCCTAAAATGCGATGGCGAGTGGTCTGCGGCTTACGCGAGGTAATAGAAAGTTTTTGCCCCAAAATATGGTTGAGCAAAGTCGATTTGCCGACATTGGGCCGCCCCACAATAGAGACATAGCCACAGCGATAATCGCTGGAGAATTCTTTTGAGCTTTCGCCGCCGCCAAAAAAGGCATTAATGACATCGTCATTGGCCATATTACTGTCCTGATGTGGGCTTTGATGGCCCGGTACGTAAGCCCAATTTCGGGGGCGGTAAGAGTTTTTGCAAAGCGACATTCGCCGCTTCCTGCTCAGCAAAACGACGGCTCACGCCACTGCCTTCCGTGCTAAATGCCGGTTGCGAGGCACTGACATGCGGCACATCACAACGCACTTGAAAAAACTGATCATGAGCCTCGCCAGTGACTAGCAAAACTTCGTATTGCGGCAGCTCCAAGCGGCGCGCCTGCAACCATTCCTGCAGACGGCTTTTCGGATCTTTTAAGCTATCGCCAACCACGATACCGCTCAAGCGCTCGCCAAGCCAACGGCGGAGATGCTCAGTCATCGCCGGCATGCTTTCGCCGTCGCGATACATAGCGCCGATGACCGCTTCTACGGTATCCGACAAGATTGATTCGCGGCGATAACCACCGCTTTTTAGCTCACCAGAACCCATCATCAAATAATCGCCAAGCGACCATTCGCGGGCAATGATGGCTAGGCTATCTTGTCTAACCAAGGTCGCTCGCAAGCGCGATAATCGGCCTTCATCCTCTTCGGGAAACTGCAAATATAAGCAGTCGGCAACGACAAAGTTCAGCAGGCCATCGCCGAGAAACTCAAGCCGCTCATTGTTGCGGCGACCAGACACACTGCGATGTGTGAGCGCTAAACGTAACCACTCTAGATCACGAAATGTGTATCCGATGGTGCGTTGTAGACGCGCGAGTGCATCACTCACTGAATGCTGCCATTGCGTGAAAATATCGGTAGGTGCAGGCCGGGTTGCTTATGCATCCAAATATAAAATGCGCGACCAACGATGAGATTTTCGGCAACAGGGCCCCAAAAACGACTGTCATTGGAGTTGTCACGGTTGTCGCCCATCATGAAGTATTCACCTTTTGGCACTGTGTATGACCACATTGGTCCAGCAGGTTGCATGCCCGCCTCTTCACGAGTGAAATGGCTGACACCGTTTAAGTTTTCCAGATAAATCTCTTCGCCTAACTCAGCTTCTGGCAAGGCTGATTGCAGCTCACGAGATGCCTCTACACCATTGATAAATAACACTTCATTGCGGCTTTCTATGACATCGCCGGGAAGGCCGATAACGCGCTTGATGTAATTTATCGATGGGTTGGCTGGGAATTTAAAGACCATCACATCGCCGCGCTTGGGCTCAGCGACGGGCAAAATCTCAGTGCCCAAAACTGGCAGGCGTAGGCCGTAAGCGAACTTATTGACCAGCACATAATCACCAACTTGCAGAGTCGGAATCATCGAGCCTGAAGGAATAGTGAACGGCTCTGCGATAAACGAGCGCAGCACCCACACCACGGCCAATACGGGGAAAAAGCCATGCGCGGTCTCAAACAACCAAGGCTCGCGCATGATTTCGGTAGCGGCTGATGCTGGCAATGTTTGCCCACCATTAGCCGCCTGCTGCTCAGCAGCCTGTAGGCGCTCACGACGGCCTGGCTTCAGCAGTACGGCATCGAAGGCCCAAAGCGCACCGCTAATCATCACGGCAAGCGTTAGTACAAGCGAAAAATCAATATCCACAGACGCTACCTCAGGGTTATTTATCGACCTTCAACACGGCCAAGAACGCTTCCTGCGGAATCTCAACATTACCGACTTGCTTCATGCGCTTTTTGCCCTGCTTCTGCTTATCGAGGAGCTTGCGCTTACGGCTAACATCGCCGCCGTAGCATTTCGCCAACACGTCTTTACGCATGGCTTTCACGGTTTGGCGAGCAACAATCTGCGTGCCAATGGCGGCCTGAATCGCAACATCAAACATCTGCCGTGGAATCAACTCTTTCATTTTCTCAACAATGGCACCGCCGCGATAACGCGCGTTATCGACGTGGCAAATCATCGCCAAGGCATCGACGCGTTCGCCATTAATGAGGATGTCGATACGCGCCAAGCGAGTCGATTCAAAACGCACAAAAGTGTAGTCAAGCGAGGCATAACCGCGCGAACATGACTTCAACTTATCGAAGAAATCGAGCACGACTTCACCCATCGGCACATCGTAAGTTAACGCGACTTGCTTGCCATGAAAGAGTAAGCTTTTTTGCACGCCACGCCGCTCTTGGCAGAGCTTGATGACATCGCCAACATAGTCTGGCGGCACCAAAATATGGCACTCAGCAATCGGCTCGCGGAAGTCTTCGATAGAGCCAGTATCAGGCAGTCTTGATGGGTTATCGATGTAGAGCACGTCGCCTTTTTTGGTCTCAATTTCATAGACCACGGTTGGTGCCGTCGTCAGCAAGTCAAGATTGTATTCACGCTCTAGGCGCTCCTGCACGATCTCCATGTGCAGCATGCCTAAGAAGCCGCAGCGGAAGCCAAAGCCTAGCGCATCGGATGATTCAGGCTCAAAAAATAGCGCCGAGTCATTTAGCGTCAGCTTCGATAGCGCATCGCGAAATGGCTCATAGTCATCTGAAGAAATCGGAAATAAGCCGGCGTAGACCTGCGGCTTAACCTTTTTAAAGCCGGGCAATATGTCGACATTTGGCGTGGTGTTAAGCGTTAAGGTGTCACCCACAGGGGCGCCAAAAATATTCTTAATGCCGGCAATGACAAAGCCAACTTCGCCGGCATACAAGCCATCGGTTTCAGAATGCTTGGGGTTGAAAACACCAACGCTGGAGACGATATGATGCTGGCCAGTACTCTTCACCAGAATCTTATCGCCCTTTTTCACCTTGCCATTTTTGACACGAACCAATGACACCACACCCAGATAGTTGTCGAACCAAGAGTCGATGATCAGTGCCTGTAATGGAGCTTCACGATCGCCAACTGGCGGCGGAATACGCGCGATCAGTGCTTCGAGCACTTCAACAACGCCTAAGCCTGTTTTCGCACTACATTGCGGAGAATCAAGCGCCTCAACACCAATAATCTCTTCGATTTCCTCACAGACACGATCGGGATCGGCTTGCGGTAAATCGATTTTATTCAGCACCGGCATGACCTCAAGGCCTTGCTCAAGCGCGGTATAGCAATTGGCTACCGACTGCGCTTCAACACCTTGCGCGGCATCAACTACTAGCAGCGCGCCTTCACAGGCCGCCAGCGAACGACTGACTTCATAGGAGAAGTCGACGTGGCCTGGGGTATCAATGAAGTTGAGTTGGTAGCGAATGCCATCGACCTGACTGGTGTAATACAGCGTTACCGAGTGAGCCTTAATGGTGATGCCGCGCTCGCGTTCAAGATCCATAGAATCAAGAACTTGCGATTGCATTTCACGCTCAGTTAAGCCGCCGCAGATTTGAATAAAGCGGTCAGCGAGGGTCGACTTGCCATGGTCGATGTGCGCGATGATGGAGAAATTACGAATATGCTGGATATCGGACACGAACACTCACCCATTGAGGGGCTGAAAAATGAGGGCGTAGTGTAGCTGATTCGCTCGACGCCGACCAAAGATAGCGCTGCTTAAACGCGGGATAGATTTGGCCGCAATGATTAGGGGCAATCATTGCGGCCAACAAACTTACTTATTGGGTTCAGCGGCTTCGATTTTCAGAGCCACAATTTGCGTATTACCTTGGCGTGTAACCCGCAGTGGTACGGTACTGCCAGGCTTTAGCTTGCGTACTGCCGCCACAAAGTCACGAGCACCGTCAATTGCTGTGCTGCCGACCTGAGTAATGACATCACCTGGGCGCAAACCGGCCTCAGCACCAGAACCTTCAACTACTTGCACAATCAGCGCGCCACCAGTGACTTTTAACTGCTGCTTCTCGATAGGCTGCAAGTCGCGCAAGCGCATACCTAGGCGAGATAAATCAGGCTGATCCGCTGATTCTGCCGCGACATCTTCCTCCGGCAAAGCCTCCATCATAATGCTGACGGTTTGTGCTTTGCGCTCACGGAACAAGGTCATCGTATAGGTTTCACCTACCGTTGCACGACCAATCGCCTGTGGCAGTTCAGCTGATAAATTAATGTCTTTACCATTGAATTGAGTAACGATATCGCCCGCTTTCAGACCGGCTTTATCGGCTGGTGACTTAGGCTCAACACTGGCGATCAAGGCACCTGCCGGACGTGGTAGGCCATAGGCATCGGCAAGATCTTTAGTTACTTCTTGGATGGCCACACCTAGCCAACCACGGCTAACTTTGCCCTTGTCGCGCAGCTGCTGCACAACTTCCATTGCAACATCCATGGGAATAGAGAACGACAAGCCCATGAAGCCACCGGAGCGGCTGTAAATTTGCGAGTTGATGCCGACTACTTCACCTTGGCTATTAAATAATGGCCCGCCAGAGTTACCTGGGTTGATGGCAACGTCAGTTTGGATAAAGGGCACGTAGGCTTCGCTAGGCAAGGCTCGTGCCTTCGCGCTGACAATGCCTGAAGTCGCCGAGTAATCGAAACCAAATGGTGAGCCAATAGCTAGCACCCAATCGCCAACGCGTAAGTCTGCTGGCTTACCAATGCGCACCGTCGGCAAGTCTTTGGCGGCGATTTTGATGAGCGCAATATCGGTGCGCGGGTCGGTGCCGATAACCTTAGCTTCGATTTCGCGGCGATCACTCAAACGCACAATGACTTTGTCGGCGCCATCGATGACATGATTATTGGTCAGCACATAGCCATCGCTGCTGATAATAAAACCAGAGCCAAACGACTGCTGCACGCGCGGCTGTGTCGGCTGCGACTCTAGGCCATAGAAGCGGCGCAGCAATTCCTGAATGTCTTCGTTGCCGCTGGCCTGCGAGCGCTTGGTCTTAATGGTTGAGCTGATGTTCACCACCGACGGGCTCACATCCGCCACGATGTCGGCAAAATCAGGGGCCGTGTCGGCAAAACTGACGTTCGCGCTCAGCGCTGTCATGACTGCAAACAGCCAGACTGTTAGGGGTTTCGTCGATCGCATCAGGTGTACTCTCCTCGCAAGGTCGCGCGCTAAAAGCTAGCATGGGCCGATAACGCAAAATACTATAATTCGCTGACACGCTATATAGACATGATGCTTTTCGCAATTATTCAATGCCGTTTAGCCGTTACATCCGCACAGACTGTGGCATCATCCAAGCACTTTTTTTCAGCGACTAAGCCATGGCAACCTCTTTTTCCTATGACGTACTTATCATTGGTGGTGGAGCCGCCGGCTTAACATTGGCGCTCAATCTTGACTCGTCATTGCGCATTGCCATGATTTCCAAAGCCGCGCTCACCGAAGCTAGCACCTATTATGCCCAAGGCGGCGTGGCAGCCGCAGTCGATGCCTCTGACTCCGTCGACAGCCACGTGAGCGACACCTTGATCGCTGGTGCAGACCTTTGCCATGAAGATGTCGTCACCCATACCGTCGAGCACGGCCCTGAAGCCATTGAGTGGCTAATCGAACAAGGTGTGAAGTTCACCCTCGATGAAAGCGATCATCTGCATTTAACGCGCGAAGGTGGACATTCTCATCGCCGCATTATCCATGCCGCCGACACCACCGGCCGAGCGATTTCGAAAACCTTAGTTGAGTGCGTACAGGCGCGTTCGAATATTCATCTGTTGGAATCGCGCATTGCCGTCGACTTAATTATCAATGGCAGCGCTGAGCAAGCCCACGCGGCTGGCGCCTATGTGCTGAATAAAGACAGCGGCGAAGTCGAAACCTACAACGCTCGCTTTGTTGCTCTCGCCACTGGCGGCGCTAGCAAGGCCTATCAATACACTTGCAACCCCGATGTTGCCACCGGCGACGGCATCGCCATGGCTTGGCGCGCCGGTTGCCGTGTCGCCAATATGGAATTCAACCAATTCCATCCGACCAGCCTTTACCACCCCAGCGCAAAAAACTTCTTAATTACCGAAGCTATGCGCGGCGAAGGTGCGATATTAAGACTGCCTGATGGTGAGCGCTTTATGACGCGCTTCGATGAACGCGCCGAACTGGCACCACGCGATATCGTCGCACGCGCAATTGATTTTGAAATGAAGCGCCTCGGCCTACGCCATGTCTGGCTCGACATCACTCATAAAGACCCAGAGTTTGTTACCAGCCATTTTCCTAATATCTACAACACCTGCTTAGCGCAGGGCATCGACATCACTAAAGATTGGATCCCAGTGGTACCGACCGCGCACTTCACTTGCGGCGGCGTCATGGTCGACCTGCATAGCGAAACCGATATCGCGCATTTGTTTGCCATTGGCGAGACCTCATTTACTGGCCTGCATGGCGCTAACCGCATGGCCAGTAACTCACTTTTAGAATGCTTCGTTTTTGCCATGTCAGCCGCAAAGCGCATTCATGCCTTACTCGACACGCCACTGCCTAAAACTAGCCCCGCTTGGGATGCTAGCCAAGTTCGCAACCCCGATGAAGACGTAGTGATTTTGCACAACTGGGATGAGCTGCGCCGCTTTATGTGGGACTACGTGGGCATTGTCCGCACCACCAAGCGCCTAGAGCGCGCCCTGCACCGAGTCGAGCTGCTGCAAAATGAGATCAACGAGTACTACAGCAATTACCGCGTGTCCTCGAACTTACTCGAGCTGCGCAACTTGGTTATGGTGTCTGAGCTGATGATTCGCAGCTCCTTGGCCCGTCGCGAGTCGCGCGGCCTGCATTACACCTTGGATTATCCTGAGCGCTTGGCACAGGCTGAAGATACGATCTTGGTACCTGACGCCGCCGCCACAAGACATTAACTCTTAAGCGCCGCCATTGCGTGGTACTGAGTTGGTCTGACCAAATGGCAAGTCGCCAGTGCTTGCGCTTTTTTTCTGCTGCGGGATGAGTACTAGAAGTCTCAAGCGCATCATCGGCGCGTTGACGAAAACTTAGGCAGAGCAAGCCCGGCCAATCGCGTACAGGGCCATCAAGTTCGGCTAAATAAATCTCGCCGAGCTCATCGGTTAAGCGCCAGCCATTGGCAGTTTTCTGCAACACGCTGATAGGTGCGCTAGTGCTGGCGCGGCGTAGCAGTAAAATCGCCTGCCCGACAAATACTGCATAAGCCGGCAAGAGGTACTGCAACGGCACGAAGCCCGCCCAAGGAGCCAGCGCCACGGCGACGAGCATTAGCCAGCGAAAGTAGCCCTCGCGCCGCGAAGGCAGGAGCTCACAAGGTGTGCGCCAACTTAGCCAAGATGGTGGCAATGAGCTGGCGATATTCGGCATCATCAGGCACTGTGTATTGCATAAACCAGGCGAGGAGATCGACATCCTCTTCAGCCAAGATGCGCTGAAATACTTGCTGATCGCTAATGGGCGCATCACGATAATGCTCCTCCATATACGGCTCAAAGATCACATCTAATTCTTTTAAGCCGCGCCGACACTGCCAATGCAATCGGCGCTCTTCTTCAGTAAATGGCCGCGTCATGGAAAACCTCTGCAAACTGGCGTATAAGCGCGGCATTATATAAGCCTAAGAGATAGCAACGCGACGGCTAAAATGCCAATGCCCGCGTAACATTTTTTATTTTGATAGCTTACGGAGTGCTTCGATCATGACCATCGCCTGCCCCACGCTCGATCAGCGCCATGCCATTGCTAATGCGCGCGCCAGTGCCAATCTCTCAGTGCCGCTGGCATGGGCCGCTCTAACACTCACCGGTGCCGATGCGCTGACCTTTTTGCAGGGTCAATTATCCTGCGATATGAAATTAGTCACGGCAGAGCAAGCCAGCCTTGGCTGCTTACTCAACCTGAAAGGCCGCATTGAAGCGAGTGTTGTGGTGGTCAGCATTGATGGCGGCTATGTGCTGCTGATGCCGCAGGCGCAAATCGCCGCAGTGAAAGCACGCTTGGCTAAGTACGGCGCATTTTCGAAAGTAAGTATTGCTCAGGGCACGCAAGAAATTGTCGGCTTAATGGGCGCTGAAGCGCTGCCCAAAGCATTGGCTGAAACATCATATGCAACGTTAATTGAAGCCGACGCTCACTATGTTCGTCTGCCAGGTCTCACGCGTGCACTTAAAATTAGCGAGGCTGCTGCCTTAGCTGTGAATGCTGATGCTTCAGCTTTAGCCGCATGGCAGGCCGAAGCCGTTGCTAGCGGTGAGGTCACCATTGACCAAGCGCTAGTCGATCAATGGCAGCCGCAAGAGCTCGACTATCACAGCCTGAATGGCGTCAGTTATCAAAAAGGCTGCTATATGGGCCAAGAAATTGTGGCTAGACTGTATTTTCGTGGCCAACTGAAAACCGGCCTGTGCTGGTTGCGCGCGCCATGGTCAGAGGCTGTCGATGCCTCCTTAGATTGGCCAATCATGGCTGATGATAAGGCTGTGGGCCGAGTTATTGCGCTGGCTTGGCCAGATGAGCAGCAGCTGTGGCTGTTGGCCAGCGTGCGCTTAGTCGCAGAAAATCTGCAGTGGCATCTGCCCAATGGCGACGTCGTGGCTTTAACGCGCCACGACTTCATTCGCCAAGCTTAAGGCTACAAATCCGCCAATGGATGCGTCATGCCCTCTGGCAGAGCGTAATGCTCTGCAATAAAGCTGGCGCTGACCTCGGCCAAAGTTGCTGGCTGCCATCGCGGCGATAAGTCTTTATCGACCAAAAGCGCGCGCACACCCTCAGGGAAATCAGCGTGAAAAGCGCATTGCGTTGAGATAATCCATTCTTTGCGGAAAACATCGGCCAAGCTCATGGTTTTGCTCTCATGCCACTGTTTCCAAACCAACGCTGCACTAGTCGGCGAGCCTCTACGGTAAGTTTTAATCGCCTTTGCTAGCCATGCATCATCAGGCAGCTCTTGCGTGCGCCAGGCGACGTCTAGGGCGCTCAAATCATCATGCGCACATAAGGCCTCAATAGCCTCTGCCCGTGGCTCAACCTGCGCTTCAGGCAGCTCTGTGAGCGCTAAGTTACCTAGCACGCCATCAATGCCATTCTGTAGTTCGCTGCTGCCTATCGCTTGTAAGTCATCTAACAACGCCTGCCATTGGCTAGATGCCACTGCGTGCGTAGCCATGCCAAGATATAACGCATCGGCAGCGTTGAGTTGGCTAGCGCCTAAACCCAAAAATAGACCAATGCGCCCACTTAAGCGCGAAAGGAAATAGCTGCCGCCAACATCTGGATATAGGCCAATACCAATCTCTGGCATCGCCAAACGTGAAGTTTCCGTCACCACGCGATAACGCGCGCCAGCAAATAAGCCAATGCCACCGCCCATTACCACACCCGTGCCCCATACTAGCAATGGTTTGGCGTATTGATGGATCAGATAATCCAAACGGTATTCACGCGCGAAAAACTCCGCCGGAGCAAGTGGGTCACCCTCGCCCGTACGCGCCGCTTGCGTCAAATCGCGAACATCGCCACCAGCGCAAAATGCACGCTCGCCACGACCACGTAAAATCACCATGGCGACCTGCTCGTCGGCTGCCCATTGCTCAAGCTGCGGCAATAAAGCCTCTACCATGGCCAGCGTTAAAGCATTCAGGCTGCGCTCACTATCTAATGTAGCGACACCGATTTGACGGCCATTGGCCATTGCTAAAGTTTCAAATGCTACTGGGGATGTCGTCATAACAACTCCTTATTTATGCCCAATGAATGGCTGAGCTTTTGTGAGCTCGTAAAAATGTATTGGTTTGTGAGAAATGTCGGCAGCCAAACCAGCCGCCGCGATTTGCGGCTAATGGCGAGGGATGCGCCGCCGTTAATACATGATGGCGTTGGCGATCGATTAAGCGGCCTTTGCGCTGGGCATAGGCGCCCCATAGTAAAAACACGATGCCCTCGCGCTGATCATTGAGCGCGCTAATGGCCGCATCAGTGAACTTCTCCCAGCCTTGCTTTTGATGTGATGCAGCCTCGCCTGCGCGCACTGTCAGCACGCTATTGAGTAGCAACACACCCTGCTCAGCCCAGCGCGATAAATCACCTGAATCTGGTGCAGAAACATTTAAATCCGAGCTTATTTCTCGGAAGATATTTCGCAGTGACGGAGGAAGAGTCTGCCCTTCCGGCACAGAAAAACTCAGACCTTGAGCTTGGCCATCGCCGTGATAGGGGTCTTGGCCAATAATCACCACGCGCACATCGGCAAATAACGTGGCCTGAAAAGCGGCAAAACGTAATTGGTTAGGCGGGTAAATTTGCTGGCCAGCTTCGCGCTCAGCCTCTAGAAACAGCTGCAACTGCTGCATATAAGGCTGATCAAACTCCACACCTAAGTGTGCCTGCCAGCAAGTCGGCAGAGCCGCTACCATAAGCCATGCACTTGATACGCCAAGGCCTCACGTATCCAACCGTCACGATGACTTGCCGAGCTGTGAATCAAACCCTCGTACTCAATTCGGCGCACCGTGGCTAATAAAGATTTTGCCGCCTGCTCTTGATTAGCCAGACTAACGCGCGCCAGGCAAGGCTGCAGTAATTTAAGCCACTCCAATGCCATATGCCGCACGGCCGCTTGTAGCTCAGCATCGTGCAATGCGGCATACCAAAATGCATATTCCATGACTAAATGTTCGCGATGCTTATTCAGCCTTAGCTCAATAAACTCTGCTGCGAGATCAATCAAAATTGCTTCAAGTGCATCTCGGTCAGCATCATTTGGTAGCGCAGCCATTTGCTCATAGGCCCGCTGCCAAAATGGCCGAGTAAATTGCGCCAACGACTCTTCAGCAAAAAGCTGAAACGACTGGATAAGCAGCTCTTGGATATCTTTGAAGTAATACGTCGTGGAGGCCAGTGGCACGCCTGCTGCTTTGGCCACCGCACGATGCTTAACACCGCGCACGCCATCGGCCAATACAACCTGCCAAGTGGCACGTAAAATGGTGGTGCGGCGCTCTTCACCGCGCGCTTGGCGATGTACTGCCACCGCCTCGGGCTCGTCAGAATTGTCTGTTGCAGTCTGTGATGTAGTCATAGCGCGCTAAAGTATAAGAACTTGCACGCAGAAACAAGAAAGGGCCCCGAAGGACCCTTTCTTATTTTGCGAGTGACACCCTTACTTTTGGATGCGGAACTCTACACGGCGGTTCAGCTCACGGCCGGACTCATTGTCGTTGCTAGCAACTGGGCGAGTTTCGCCGTAGCCAACTGCTTGCAGACGGCTAGCTTCGATACCATAGCCAACTAAGTAATCACGCACTTCATTGGCACGATCACGTGACAATTTCAGATTGTAAGAATCGCTACCGCGGCTGTCGGTGTGACCAGCAACAGTGATGCGAGCTGAGCTATCTGAGCGCAAGAAAGCAACGGCATTTTCCATCAAACGCTGGGCGTTTGTAGTCAAACGAGCAGAGTCAAACTCAAACGTGATATCGCGCATCACCAATGTTTGCTCAACAACGCAGCCATTGCCATCAACTTTAGCGCCAGCAGGTGTGTTAGGGCACTTATCGGAAGAATTGATCACGCCATCGCCATCGTCATCAACACTAACTGGCTCAGGAGCCACTTCTTGAATAACAACGCGCTCAACTGGCACTTCTTTGATAACAATCTTCTCAACTGGCACTTCTTTGATAACAACTTCTGGTTCACGGTTGCCAATGGCCATTTCAAGACCTAGGCCAGCGCGGTAATCGATTTTGCCGTCGGTGCTAGTGCTGCCTTCGCTGTAATCGTCATACACAGCGCGCAATTCGCCACGAAGACGCAGTGCATCTAGGCCAAATAGGCTTTTGGTAAAACCAGCACCAACGTTGACGTATGGGGTGATTTTGTCGCGGCCTGGCACGTCGTTATAAACGCCGCCAATACCTGCCAACAGGTAAGGAGTGAACTCAGAGCGTTGGCCAAAGGCGTATTGAAGATCAACACCTAAGCCAGTTTGATAGTAATCAGTACCATTACTGCTACCCGTTTCGATGGTGTCACCGAAGAACTGACCTTCAACCCACAAGTTGTCTGTTAAGCGCTGACCAACACCTGCTTGATAACCGAAGCTGTCGCCGGACTTTTTCGTGTTTGTGCGATCTTTGTCTGCGCTGAGGTAGAAGCCACCAAAGTAGACGTAATTATCGTAAGAGCTGCCTGTTTCTTCTTCAGCAGCAAAGGCAGTGCCTGTCGCAGCCAAAACGGCGGCGGCAATCGCACCACGCACAAGATATGCAGATTTAAACGATGTAGTCATGGCGAATCCTCATGGAAAATCAGGTAAATACAAAATTCTGGCGCAAGATTAGCCGAAACTCATCACGCGGTATACATACGGTTTACAACATAACAACAAAAAACCCAAGGTCATTGGTCAGCCTTTTCGTTTCTCGCTATCTTTCAATGTGGCGAGTAAGGCATCCATACGCTCGCCTAAATAGCGTTGCGTGGCTTTTTCCATGGCGGCAGAAACCTCTGCTGCTACAGCCATGTCGGCGATTGGCCGCAATCGCCAAATCACATCAGCCATATGCGGTATTTCGCTGGCTGCGGGCATGGCTTTATTACCTTGCGGCTCAAAGACATGACGCACCACAAGCTGCAGTAAAGCGTTGGCGACCTGCTCCACATTGGCGCGCACGCCGGCCAAAATATCTAGCAAGTCCATCAAAGGCACGCCTAGTTTAGCCAACTCAACACCGGCATTAAATAGGCGAGGACTGGGCACTTTAAAGCGAGGCCCATCGATCATGATGAGTTTTAAGCTGGCTGCTTTGGCTAGCGCTTCTGGGCTCATTTGGCGAGGGAAAAACGCCATTAACTCGCTAAGCTCGTAATACGCCGGCACATCTTCAGACCATGGCGAGGTGATTGCCTGCTCTAGGCCTAGCAGCTGGCGTAGATCATGACCTTTTTCCCATGCGTCGATCAGCTCGGCAATATTGCCGAGGCTATAGCCTCGAGCTAATAAAGGGCCAATTACACGTAGTCGTGCTAAATGCGCATCGCTGTAAATACCGGTGCGGCCGCGAATCTCAGGCGGTGGAATCAAGCCTTTGTCTTGATACGCGCGAACATTACGCACGGTCATACCAGCCGTCTGCGATAGCTCATCGATAGTGAATTCGCGTGCTGGGGCAATGACTGGGATTGCCTCACTTAATGATGTTGTCTTCTGCGAATCGGTCATCGGCCTCTGCTCAGCGGGCAAGTCGTCTTGTTATTCAAGTGTCCTAGCTTACGCCAAAGCCATCGCGCGGACAAAGAAAAAGACCCGAGCTTTGAAGGCACCGGGTCTTTTTCATTCAGCGTGAATGCTCAAACTTCACACTTTTAACACCGCGAGTAAATTACTCGAATGTTTTGCCGCTAGCGGCCATGTCGCGCAGCAATTGCGGTGGTGTAAAGCGCTCGCCAAACTTGGCCGCAAACGCATCTGCACGCTCAACAAACTCAGCCACACCAACGTAGTTGATGTACTGCAATACGCCACCAGTCCATGGCGCCATGCCGATACCGAATACCGAGCCGATGTTAGCGTCAGCAACTGAGGTCAATACACCTTCTTCGAAGCAGCGAGCCGACTCAATGGCTTGGCGATAGAGTAGACGTGCTTGCAGCTCTTCGAACTCAACATCAGCAATGGCGATTTTGTCTGCCTTAGTGAAGTGCTCAACCAAGCCTGGCCAGATAACTTTTTTGCCGCCTTCTGGGTAGTCGTAGAAGCCTTTACCGGCTTTCTTACCGAAGCGGCCGAACTCATCCATCATGCGATCGTTAATCGGATCGGCTGGATGAGCTGGCAATGTTTTGCCCTCTTCCGCCAAATCTTTGATGGTCTGAGTGCGCACTTTGCGGCCCAAGTCCAAGCTGACTTCATCGGTGATGGCCAAAGGACCAACAGGCATGCCGGCTTGCGCAGCGGCCTGCTCGATGCTGATTGGGTGATAGCCCTCTGCAAGCATGGCGATACCTTCCATGATGAAAGTACCGAACACGCGTGAGGTGAAGAAGCCGCGTGAGTCATTAACCACGATTGGCGTTTTGCGGATTTGCAGAACGAAATCGAAGGCCTTAGCCAAAGCGGCATCGGAAGTTTCATCACCACGGATGATTTCGACCAATGGCATTTTGTCGACCGGCGAGAAGAAGTGCAGACCAATATAATTGGCTGGCTTTTTCGAGGCTTTCGCCAAACCGGTGATAGGCAATGTTGAGGTGTTCGAGCACATCAGGAAGTCAGGCAGCGCATTGGCTTCGGCCAACTCAGTAGCCTTGGCTTTGATGGCACGATCTTCAAACACAGCTTCAACGACGATGTCGCAGCCGGCGAGATCGGTGTGGCTATCGGTGGTGCTGATCAAGGCTAGTGTTGCTGCTGCTTTCTCGGCAGTCATACGGCCTTTGCTAACACGCTTGTCGAGCAAACCCTTGGTGTAGGCTTTGCCGCGCTCAGCCGCTTCCGAAGTTTGGTCTAACAACACCACTTCAATGCCGACCATTGCTGAAACATAAGCAATGCCCTGACCCATCATGCCAGCGCCCAAAATACCGACTTTCTTGGCCTTCCAGACAGGATAAGTTTCTTTGCTTGGACGTGAACCGCCACCATTGATCTTCTGTAAGTCGAAGAAGAAGGCTTTGATCTGGTTTTTCGCCTGCTTGCCAGTAGCGAGCTTAACAAAATAACGCGACTCAATTTTCAGAGCGTTATCGAAATCAACTTGTGCGCCTTCAACCACGGCCGACATGATGGCTTTCGGGGCTGGGTAGTTAGCATTTTTGGTTTGCTTACGCAGGTTGGCTGGGAAGGCAGGTAAGTTCATTGCCAAAGCAGGCGTTGAAGGCGTACCGCCGGGCATTTTATAGCCCGACTTGTCCCAAGGCTGTTGCGCGCTTGGGTTGGCTTTAATCCATGCACGTGCTTTTGCCAGCATGTCATCGGCATCGCTTGCTAGCTCATCGATAAGGCCTGTGGACTGAGCTTTCTCAGCCTTCATGCGTGGACCTTGCATGAGCACGCTCATTAAGGCGTTTTGGATGCCCAGCATGCGCGTAACACGTGTTAGACCACCGCCACCTGGCAATAGGCCTAGCGATACTTCTGGCAAGCCGAACTCTGCTTTAGTGCCGCCGATCGCTACGCGATGGTGACATGCCAAAGCGATTTCTAAACCACCGCCCAATGCTGTGCCGTTCATTGCTGCGACAACAGGCTTACCTAAAGTTTCTAGGCCGCGTAGTTGACGATGCATTTCTTTCAACTCAGCCGCAAGCTTGGGAGCATCGGCTGGTGTGGCTTGAATTAGAAGGCGTAAGTCACCGCCGGCGAAAAAGGTTTTTTTCGCTGAAGTTAAAATAACACCAGCAATGTCGGCTTTCTCGGCGATCAAACGATCGACAGTTTCACCCATGGATTTTTGGTACAGGGCGTTCATGGTGTTGGCCGACTGGTTAGGGTCGTCCATGGTCAAGATGACAATATTGTCGGCATCTTTTTCCCAGCGAATGGAGCTCTGGCTCATAATCGTTCTCTCAATAATGTGTGGCGGGCCGGCTAAATATCGGCGCGCTAAAAGTCATAGACCGTGGATTACACGCGCTCGATGATGGTGGCAATCCCCATGCCGCCGCCGACGCAGAGCGTGGCCAAGCCGCGCTTTAGGCCGCGACGCTCAAGCTCATCGAGCAAGGTGCTAACGATCATGCAGCCGGTTGCACCCAGTGGGTGACCCATGGCAATCGCGCCGCCATTGACGTTGGTGATGTCGTGCGAAATGTCCATGTCTTTCATAAAGCGCATGGCAACGGCCGCGAAAGCTTCGTTGATTTCCCACAGATCGATGTCTGCAGCCGTTAAGCCAGCTTTCGCCAAGGCTTTGCGTGCAGCTGGTGCTGGACCAGTAAGCATGATGGTGGGATCGGCGCCGCTAACCGCTGTTGCGATAATGCGTGCACGTGGAGTCAAACCAAGCTTTTTGCCAGTGGCTTCGTTGCCAATGAGCATGAGGGCTGCGCCATCGACAATGCCTGATGAGTTGGCTGCAGTGTGCACGTGATCGATTTTTTCGACCCAGTGGTACTTCTGCAATGCCACGGCGTTGAAGCCGCCCATTTCGCCCATCATCATGAATGATGGTTGCAGGCCGGCCAGTTTCTCTACTGTGGAGTCAGGCTTGATGAACTCATCTTCGACCAAAATATCGAGGCCGTTCATGTCTTTAACTGGCACTACGGAGCCTTTAAAATAGCCCTTTGCACGAGCATTCGCCGCACGCTTTTGTGATTCGACAGCAAATGTGTCGATATCAGTACGGCTAAAGCCTTCGAGTGTGGCGATCAAGTCGGCGCCAATGCCCTGTGGCACGAAACCAGTTTCTAAGTTGATCGCTGGATCCATCGCCCAGGCGCCGCCATCAGAACCCATGGGGATGCGTGACATGCACTCAACACCGCCAACGACGACTAGATCTTCAAAGCCCGAGCGCACTTTCATCGCACCGATGTTTACTGCTTCAAGACCTGAAGCACAGAAACGATTGAGCTGTACGCCGGCTGTTTCGTGCGGCCAATGTGCGGCCAATGCTGATGTTTTTGCAACGTCGGCACCTTGATCGCCAACGGGTGTTACGCAACCGAGCACTACGTCATCGACATAGTTTACAAATTCGGCGCCGTTACGGGCTTCCAAGGCTTTCATCAAGCCAACGACTAGGTCGACTGGCTTGGTCGTGTGTAATGAACCGTCTTTCTTACCTTTGCCACGCGGAGTGCGTACGGCATCAAAAATCAGGGCTTCCGTCATGGTGGAATGTCCTCGTTGTATGAAAAAAAACACCCAATGACTTCATAGTCATTGGCGTGATACCGACTGTCGGACGCTTTGGACTTGCATGCAATGACGGAAGACGACATTTTCGCTGACGAAAACAGTCATCGCAGGCTTATTTGGCTTGGCAAGGCAAGTTGCGTGGGTTACAACAGCGTTAGTAATCAACGAGGAGATGGAACATGAGTGAGGCACGGTTCACTAGCTTTCGCGAGTTTTATCCGTTTTATTTACAAGAACATAGCAATAAGACTTGCCGCCGCCTGCACTTTATTGGCACATCGCTAGTGCTTGCTTTGCTGGTTGCAGTGCTGATTACTGGCAATTGGGTATGGCTTTGGGCATTTCCAGTGATTGGCTATGGCTTTGCCTGGGTCGGCCACTACGTTTACGAGAAAAATCGCCCCGCGACTTTTAAGTATCCGTTCTACAGCTTTATGGGCGACTTCGTGATGTACAAGGATATTTGGCTAGGCCGGCTGAGCATTTAGCGCGCCGGACGGCCTAGCTCAGCAGCAGTCTTAGTGATAGTGCGCGCGGCGGGCTCAGTCTCACACAGAGCAGGGTTATCGCCGCATATTGGGCACTCGCCATCGCGCATGCCCAAACGGTTTAAGCCGCCACACGAGCCCTTAATGGGTTCGCGACCGCCCATCACGCCAACGGCCATACCGACCACAACCAGCACAATAACGACAAAACTAATCAAAAATAAGCTCAACATTTATTCGTCTCCAGTGCCACTCGCGACCGGCAAATACTCTTTAAATGCTGCCGAGTGGCGAGCAACAAAACTGTCACCCTTGCGCTCAATAACATAGATTGCTAAACCTAAAGTGTCAGCGACTGACAGAGCAACATCGGGTGCCAATACATTAAGCGCAGTGGCCCAAGCATCAGCCAAAGTGGCATCGGTGGCCACTGGCGAAATCACCGTTACTGACACACCGCTATGGGTAATTGGCTTACCTGTACGGGCATCAATAGTGTGCGAGTAGCGCACGCCATTACGCTCGAAAAAGTTGCGATAAGAGCCCGAAGTCGACAGCGAACCATCACCTAAAGTAACCAGCTGCTCAGCATTACCGCTGCCATCGGGGCGCTCAATGGCAATGCGCCAAGCCGAGCCATCTGCGCGCTGACCACGGGCTTTGAGCGTGCCAGCAACACTGATCAGGTAATCACTTATGCCAAGCTCTTGCAAGGCGGCGCTGAGTTCATCGACAGCAGCACCCTCACCTACCGATGATAAATCGATACTGACGGCTTTGAGCTTTTGCGCGCGATTAAGCTTGCTCTCAAGCTGCACAAACTGCCAACCAACATTGGCTCTAGCTTGGGCAATGGCTGCGTCTGACGGCACAGTCGTTGCTTTGCCTGCCGCACCGAAACCCCAGAGGTTCACTAAAGGCGCAACCGTAATATCGTAGGCATTAGCTGCCGCTGAAAGCGATGTCATCTGCGCGCTAACTTGCAGCGCACGGCTTAGCGCATGCTGCAAAGGTGGGCTGATATCGTGCCAGCTGCCAACGCTGGCACGGTTAAAACGCATAAGCTCAGTTGTTGGCTGATAAGTCGAAAGTACATCATTGACCGCATCTAAGCGCTTTTGCAAAGCAGCTTGAAGTTGCTCATTGCTCATGTTCGCCGGTAATGCCGCTAAGCTGACCTGCCAGGCCATTGAGCGATAAGCAACGCCAGAGACACGAATGGTCGGTGCCATGGCCTCTTTAACACTCGATTCCGGCGCAGCTGCCGGCTGGCAAGCAGCCAACGTCATGCTGAGCGCAAGGCTCATCCCAACAAATAGCGCGCGATGAGCCTGCTGCACATTAACCTCCGAAGTCGTCGAGCAAGATATTTTCTCGATCGACACCTAAGTCTTCGAGCATTTTGATCACGGCGGCGTTCATCATGGGTGGGCCACACATGTAAAATTCGCAATCTTCTGGCGCTGGATGATCCTTCAGGTAGTTCTCAAGCAAGACCTGATGGATAAAGCCTGAATACCCTGTCCAGTTATCTTCTGGCTGTGGTTCAGAAAGAGCCAAATGCCATTCGAAATTGGGGTTTTCTGCCGCCAGCTTGTCGTATTCATCGACATAGAATGTTTCACGTAAGGAGCGCGCACCATACCAGAAGCTAATTTTACGCTGGCTGTTTAAGCGCTTAAGTTGATCAAATAAATGCGAGCGCATCGGCGCCATGCCGGCACCGCCACCAATAAAGATCATCTCAGCTTCGGTTTTCTTCGCGTAGAACTCGCCGAACGGCCCAAATACAGTGATTTTATCGCCAGGTTTGCGTGAGAACACATAGGACGACATTTTACCTGCAGGGATTTCATCGAGCTGGCGCAATGGCGGCGTAGCAATTCGAATATTGAACTTCAGAACGCCTTTCTCATCGGGGTAGTTCGCCATCGAGTAAGCGCGAATGGTCGTGTCTTCGACTTTCGACTTCACTTTAAGCAGACCAAATTTCTCCCAATCAGCGCGGTACTCATCAGAAATATCCATGTCGCTATAGTTGCATTCGTAAGGTGGGATTTCTAACTGCACATAGCCACCGGCGCGGAAGTTTACATCCTCACCTTCAGGCAGTTTCAGCACTAACTCTTTGATAAATGTTGCTACGTTATCGTTAGAAACAACTTCACATTCCCAGCGCTTAACACCGAAGAAAGCTTCGTCGAGCTCAATTTCCATATCTTGCTTGATTTGTAACTGGCAGCCCAAGCGCCAGCCTTCTTTAATCTCGCCTTTGGTAAAATGTGGCTCTTCTGTTGGCAAAATATCGCCACCGCCAGACTTCACGCGCACGCGACACTGGCCACAAGTGCCACCACCGCCGCAGGCTGAGGATAAGAAAATCTTCTGATCCGCCAATGCCTGTAAAAGCTTGTTGCCGCTATTAACCTCTAAGCGCTTTTCAGGGTCTTCATTAATGTCGATAGACACTGCGCCGGTCGATACCAAGCGCGAGCGCGCAGCCAAAATAAATAGCACCAGCAGCAAGACTGTGCCGGTGAACATCACCATCGAGAGGACAATGACCATTGGTGTGGACATAATGCTGCCTCCTTAAAGTTGAATGCCGGAGAAGGACATAAAGCCAAGAGCCATTAGTCCTACCGAGATGAAGGTGATGCCAAGGCCTTGCATGCCGCCGGGCACATCGCTGTATTTGAGTTTTTCGCGAATTGCCGCCAATAGCACAATGGCCAACGCCCATGACACGCCCGAGCCAACACCATAAACCACCGATTCCGGTAGGTTATAGTCACGCTCTTGCATGAACAAAGAGCCACCTAAAATGGCGCAGTTCACTGTAATCAATGGCAGATAAATGCCAAGCGCGTTGTACAGCGCCGGCAGATATTTATCGCACGCCATCTCAATGACCTGAACCATGGCAGCGATCGTGCAGATATACGTGAGCAGCGATAAGAAGCTCAAATCAATAGCACTGGCGCCTTCTAGACCTGTCCACTGCAGCCCGCCTTCTTTCAGAAAGTACTGCCACATCAAGTTGTTGACTGGCACAGTGATGGTTTGCACCACCACCACAGCCATGCCTAAAGAGAACGCTGTAGTAACTTTTTTCGATATCGCTAAAAAAGTACACATGCCCAGGAAAAATGCCAGCGCCATGTTCTCAATGAACACTGCACGCACAAACAGACTAAGGTAATGCTCCAACATAATCTCTCTCCTACCTTAGTGTGTCGGCGTCGCGCGCGTATTGGGCGCGATACGGAATTCGGTGCTTTCTTGTTGCTCAGTTTTCCAGGAGCGCAGCGCCCAGATGATCAAGCCGATCAAGAAAAATGCCGATGGCGGCAGTAATAGCAAGCCATTGGGGACATACCAGCCACCATTGCTTACTGTTGGCAGCACGGTGAGACCGAAGAATGTGCCTGAGCCCAAAACTTCACGAATCAAGGCCACCAGCATGAGTAGCGCGGAATAGCCTAGACCGTTACCTATACCGTCGATAAAGCTCAGCGTGGGTGGGTTTTTCATGGCGAAGGCTTCTAGGCGACCCATGACGATGCAGTTGGTGATAATCAAACCAACAAACACCGACATTTGCTTGGCAATGCCGGGAGCAAAGGCGCGCAAAACTTGATCCACAATAATCACCAAGGTCGCAACAATCACCATCTGCACAATAATGCGAATGGAGTTTGGAATGACGCTGCGGATCATCGAGACAAAAAGGCTAGAAAACGCGGCCACTGCCGTTAGACCAATCGACATCGCTAAAGCGGTGTTCATATTGGAAGTAACTGCTAGCGCCGAGCAGATGCCCAACACCTGAAAAATCACCGGGTTGGTATTGAGGATAGGGCCTAATAAAATCGATTTGACCGGGACTTGATCGGACATGATTACACTCCTGACTCGCGGACTTTACTTAGGAACGCTTTAAAACCTAAGTCGCCCATCCAAAATTCCACCATATTGCTCACGCCATTACTGGTCAGCGTGGCACCAGACAAAGCATCAATTTGGTACTCAGCACCTGGCTTGGCGGGATCTACTCCGCCTTTTTTCAGATGTAAGCGAGGTTGCCCTTCAGGCCCATAAACATGCTTGCCGACCCATTGAGCCTGCCACTTCGGATTATCAATTTCGCCGCCAAGGCCCGGTGTTTCGGCTTGATCAGTGAAGGTAATGCCTGCAACCGTATTGGCGTCTTTTTCAAGCACCAAATAGCCATACATAGTCGACCACAGGCCATAGCCTGAGACTGGTAGTATTAAACGCTGAAGCTGGCCTTGCTCATCACGCAGCACATAGACGTCGGCTTTTTCAGCACGACGCTTAATATCTGCCACATCTTGCTCACCGACTAACTGCATTGAGCTTTCAGGCTGCTTAGTTGCTTTGCGCTGGTCGTAGCGGTCATCTAGCTCAATACGGCTGTAGGCGCCAGTATTCAGGTCGACTAGATAGCGCTCGAACTTTTTAAACTCCGTACCGACTTCGGCGGCATCGCCTTGACCCTCGGCCAAGACACCAGCAGCGGCCAAAATCTTGCGTTGCTTATCGAGCGCTTGGTTTTTGAGCTGGATGGGCTTGAGCAAGGTCACTGCTGCCGCTAGCGCCACCGAACAAACCACCGACAACACGATCGCGACGGTGATGGTTTTTAGCTGAGATTCATTAGCCATTGCGCGCGATCCTCCGCTTAATATTGGACTGCATTACAAAATAATCGATCAGCGGAGCGGTCAAATTAGCAAACAGAATCGCCAACATCATGCCCTCGGGATAGGCCGGGTTGACGATGCGAATCAGTGCCACCATGACGCCAACGACAATGCCGAAAATCCAACGGCCCTTATGTGTCATTGCCGCCGATACCGGATCGGTAGCCATAAACACCATGCCGAAAGCAAAGCCGCCGAGGACTAAATGCCAGTACCAGGGCACGGCAAACATCGGGTTAGTATCGGAGCCAATGGCGTTAAATAGCGAGGTGGTGGCGATCATGCCGATCATCACACCGCCCATGATGCGGAATGAGGCAACTCGCGTGGCCAGCAAAATCGCCGCGCCAATAGCGATGCCCAAGGTCGACACTTCACCCATGGAGCCGGGGATATTGCCGATGAAAGCATCGATCCACGTAATGGCTTGCAAGCCGCCATCACCTACGCGCTGAATCGCCTCAATGCCCGCAGCTTTGGCTTGACCCAGTGCAGTAGCGCCAGTCCAACCATCGATAGCCTGCCCCCAAAGTGCTGGATTCACAGCAGTCCAGACGGTGTCGCCAGACATTTGCGCTGGATAAGCAAAGAACAAGAATGCGCGACCAGACAAGGCCGGGTTAACGAAGTTTTTGCCAGTACCACCAAAGACTTCTTTGGCAATAACCACACCAAAGGTGATGCCGAGAGCAACTTGCCAGAGCGGTACAGTCGGCGGGCAAACCAGCGCAAACAGGATGGACGTAACGAAGAAACCCTCGTTGACTTCATGGCCACGCTTTTGCGCAAACAACACTTCCCAGAAGCCGCCGACAATGAATGTGGTCAGATAAATTGGCACAAAGAAAGTGGCGCCATAAATAAAGCAGTGCCAGAGATTGGTGGCATCGAAGCCCGCTAGCAGCGAGATCAACCAGACACGCCAAGCATCAACGGCCATATCAGGGGTGCCGCCAGGCACATTGCCAAGTACGGTTAATGACTGGTTGCCGATATTCCACATGCCGATGATCATGGCTGGGAATGTTGCCATCCACACCAAAATCATGATGCGCTTCAAGTCGATAGAGTCGCGCACGTGCGCTGCTGAATGGGTGACTTGCTTCGGGCTATAAAAGAAGGTGTCTACGGCCTCAAATAGCGCCGCCCAATTTTCGTGTTTGCCGCCTTTTTGGAAATCTGGCGCCATTTGTTCGAGTTTATTTTTTACCCAACTCACGGCTTAACCCTCCTTCTCAATGCGGGTCAAAACATCACGAAGGATGGGACCGTATTCGTATTTTCCTGGGCATGCATAGGTGCACAGCGCCAAGTCTTCTTCATCTAGCTCGAGAGCGCCAAGGGCGATAGCTTGGTCATCATCACCAACAATCAGACTACGTAAAAGCTGAGTTGGCAGAATATCCAAAGGCATTAGTGCCTCATAGGTGCCTACTGGCACCATGGCGCGCTCGGAGCCATTAGTACTCGTGGTGAAGGCAAATTCGCGTTTTAAGAACTTACCTAAGTACAAGTTCAGCACTGAGCTGCGGTGAGTGCCGGGGCGCACATAGTGCAGCAGCTCACGATCGTGGCCTTCTTCTAATGCAGACACTTGCAAGTGGTAGCGACCTAGGTAAGCCTCAGCCCCACGCACCTGACGACCCGACAATACCGAGCCCGAAATGCTACGGTTTTCGCCAGCAACGAGTTCGCCATCGAGCATCTCAGTGATGTTGGCACCAACGACGGTGCGAATTAGGCGCGGCTCTTTCACTACTGGCCCGGCAACAGCAATTACGCGCTGGCTATCGAGGCAACCCGTGGCAAATAAACGGCCAATCGCCATCACATCTTGATAATTCAAATGCCAGGCTTGGCGCTGCGCTGATACTGGCGCAACGAAGTGCATATGCGTGCCGACTAGGCCTGCTGGGTGTGGACCACTGAAAGTTTCAGCACGGGCATTACCGGTGCTGAAAGTATCTGTCGGCGCTTTCGCAACAATGACTGGTGCGCCTAAGCGAGCCAACACCGCCAGACCATTAACAAAGGCAGGTTCATCTTCAGCGATGACCAGCGCTGGCTGTACGGCATGTGGGTTGGTATCCATGGCATTAACAAATAGCGCCGATGGCGTAGTGCCTGGCACTGGCACTTTGCTGAATGGTCGCGTGCGTAGCGCAGTCCATAAGCCGGAAACACGCAGTTGCTCGGTGACAGCTTCCGCGCTCAATGAGGACAAGGCATCAACACTGTGCGCCGTGAATTTTTCGACATCATCGATTGTTGGATCGATATCGATAACCAGTGATAAAAATACACGCCGAGCACCGCGGTTCACTGCGCGCACACGACCGCTGGCAGGGGCAGTAAATACGACCTGAGCGTTCTTTTTGTCACTGAAAAGAATTTGGCCACAACGAACGCTATCGCCTTCGGCGACTTGCATCGTGGGCTGTAAGCCAGGGTAGTCGGCACCAACAATGGCCACTGAGCGAACGGCAGGCGAACGGCTAATGGCTTGCTTGGGCGCTCCAGACAGAGGCAAGTCGAGGCCTCGTTTGATTTTAATCATGGTGGGTTCCAGCGCGTCTAAGACTAATCTTCACCGTCACGCCTTGCGTGGCACGGTCCGATACTTATTGTTCTAAAGCAGCAGGCGCAAGGCCTTATAAAACGCTGAGTGGGGGTATATGCCTCCACTCAGCCCGACTAGATTAACCTTCTAGCGGCAGCGTTAGGTAGTGCGCGCCAGCAATTTGCTCGGCAATGCGCATGACCTGGCAGCTATAGCCCATCTCGTTGTCATACCAGACATAGAGATTGGCGTGGTTGCCGTTAACGATGGTGGCTTGGGCATCAAAAACACCGGCCGAACGCGAACCGATAAAGTCGGTCGAAACGACTTCGGTTGAGTTGGTGAAGTCGATTTGCTCTTGCAGGCTCGAATGCAGCGAGACATTACGCAAGAACTCATTGAGCTCTTCGCGGCTTGCTGCTGTATTTAAGGTCAGGCTCAAAATAGCCATGGACACATTCGGTGTTGGTACGCGAATCGAATTGCCAGTGAGCTTGCCCAGCAACTCAGGCAAGGCTTTAGCAACGGCTTTCGCGGCACCAGTTTCGGTAATAACCATGTTCAATACTGCCGAACGACCACGACGATCTGCCGGGTGGTAGTTGTCGATCAGGTTTTGGTCATTAGTGAATGAGTGCACGGTTTCAACGTGGCCAGACGAAATGCCGTACTGATCGTTCATCACTTTCAATATCGGTGTGATGGCGTTGGTAGTGCATGAAGCCGCAGACAAAATGGTGTCAGCATCAGTAATGCTGTCGCTGTTTACGCCATAAACGATGTTTTTGATGTCGCCTTTGGCTGGCGCGGTAAGAACCACGCGAGCAACGCCTGGGCATTTCAAGTGACGGCCAAGGCCTTCGCTGTCCTTTAACTTGCCAGTGTTATCAATGAGCAAGGCATTGTTGATGCCATAAGCTGCGTAATCGATATCTTCTGGGTTGCTGCCATAGATGACTTTAATGAAGTTGCCGTTGGCGATGATCGCTTCGTTTTCTTCATCGACCGAAATCGTGCCTTCGAATGGGCCGTGAATAGAATCACGGCGCAGCAAGGACGCACGTTTTTGTAGGTCGCCATCGGTAGTTTTACGCACCACGATGGCACGCAGACGCAGGCCGCCTTCGTTGCCGGCTTTCTCGATGAGCAAGCGCGCCAAAATACGACCGATACGGCCAAAGCCATAAAGCACGACATCGCGTGGCTCGCCTAAGGACTTCAGGCCAACGCCTGGCGCAACGGCTTTCTCAACAAAGGCGCGCAGGTCTTGACCAGCGCCATGTTCGCGGAAGTCGATAGCGATTTTGCCAATATCAACTTGGCAGGCACCGAGACCAAGGCTTTTTACCATTTCCAAGATAGGGAAAGTGTCGACCACCGACAAATCGCCAGCAATCATGCGCACGCGACGGTGATACTTGAGGATTTGAATCACCGAGCGATTCACTAAAGCGCGACCAAATACCGTAACGATGACGTTGTTTTCACGGTGTAAATTACCAATCTGCGGAATCATCGATTCGGCAATGGCTTCACGGTTTTTCCAACGACCAAAATGGTCGGCTTGCAGTGCTTTAATGGTATCGACAGACACGATAGAGAACCTCACGGGGCATTTTAGATGGGGCGAAGTTTACGGTTTTACACCAGCTCCGACCAGTGTTGTCATACTTAGTGCGTCAAATGTGGATAAACGGTAGACAAAAGTCTTAAGCAGCGGCGTCTTTATCGGCCTCGGATCGAGTAAATACCGGCGACTCGGGCCGCGACAGCGCGGCATCGTAGCGATAGCCATCAATATCGAAATCTAGCAGTGCCTCAGGCGTACTAATGCGCTCTTGGATTAGCCACGCCGCCATTCGGCCACGAGCTTTTTTGGCAAAAAAGCTGATGATTTTGAATTGACCGTTTTTTTCATCACGAAATTGCGGCGTAATTAAGCGCCCCTGCAGCTTTTTCGGCTGGATGGCGCGAAAGTATTCCTGCGATGCCAGATTCACCAAAACTTCGTCGCCCTGCTCAGCTACGGCGGTGTTTACCGCCTCGGTGAGCTGATCGCCCCAAAACTCGTAGAGATTTTTGCCGCGAGGGTTATTCAAGTCAGTGCCCATTTCCAAGCGATATGGGCGCATATAGTCGAGCGGACGCAACAGGCCATAGAGCCCTGAAAGTATACGCAGGTGCTGCTGGGCCTGAACTAAGTCATCGGCGCTAAAGCGTGAGACATCAAGGCCGGTATAAACATCACCTTTGAAGGCAAATAACGCAGGGCGTGCTTCTGGCGCACCAAAGGATGGCTGCCATTCGTTATAACGCGCAACATTAAGGCTCGCTAACTTATCGGAGAGACTCATTAAGCTGGCGATTTCAGCGGGCGTTTTTTCTTTCAGCACATCGATAAGCTCGGCAGCTTCGCTAACGTATTGCGGCTGAGTCGGCGCGACAAAGGCTGGCAGTGGCGTTTCATAGTCCAAGGTTTTGGCCGGCGACACGATAATCAGCATGAGAGCTCCTACATAGCGAAATAGCATGGGCATAGTATAGTCACGCCCTCAACTCCAGCGGGCAATCGTACAAATGATTGTCTGCATTAGACAGCAAAGAGACGTTTATGGTTTTAGCCGACGCCACCACCCTGCCTATTATTGCCGACAGTCATCAACGCCTGAGTGCTCGCGTGTGGCGTATTACTGCGGCCAATCCAAGCATCATGACTGGGCCTGGCACCAATACTTATCTGCTGATTGGCCAAAGCTGCGTAGCCATGGTTGATCCAGGCCCTGCCGATGACGCGCATTTAACAGCCATGCTGGCAGCTATCGCTGAAGCCAATTTACCTCTGACGCACATCTTGCTCACCCACACGCATCGCGACCATTCGCCGGGCACGCAGGCGCTAGTCGCCGCCACTGGCGCGCTAGTGTGTGGCATGCCGCCTTTAGCCGAAGACCCCAGCCAAGATCGCGATACCGTGATTGAAGAGATTTGGGCCGATGGCTATCGCTTTCAGGAGCTGGGCTGGCCGCTAGAGGTCATTCATACGCCTGGGCATGTCGAAAATCATCTCTGCTTTCACTGCCCCGATGAGCAATGGGTGATTACTGGTGACCATATTATCCAAGGCTCAACCGTGGTCATCATTCCGCCACATGGCCGCCTTGGCGATTATGTTCGCTCACTGAATAAGCTTTTAGATCGCGGCATTGAGTACTTGCTACCTGGGCATGGCACCGTGATGGCCAATGCCGAAGCTGTAGTCGCAGGCACCGTAGCGCACCGCCTGCAGCGCGAAAACAAAGTCATAGCTGCGCTGGCAAAACACCCGCCAGCCAGCCTCGCCGACTGGGTGCCCATTGTTTATGACGATGTCTCACCGCATTTGCACCCCATTGCACGTTTCAGCCTCTGGGCGCACTTACTCAAGCTCGCTGAAGACGGCGTAGTCACAGAGATCGACGGCATTTGGCAGCAAGTGCGTTAAACTCGCGCGCATAAAGTAACCGCAAGGATCGTTAATTCATGGTCGATGATCGCCTAAAACGCTTAAAAACCGGTGCCTTTGAGCGCCGCTTTTCCATCGCTAAAGCCTCATTTGTCGCTGGCTCGCGCATGGCCGCCTCTGCCGCAGGCTCATTTTTCTCAGCACCTGAAAATCGCGCCACTGCCCGCCGCCAAGCCTTAGCTGAACAGGCCGAATACCTCGTTGGCGAACTTGGTCAGCTCAAAGGCAGCGTGGTGAAAATTGGCCAAATGATGGCACTCTATGGCGAGCACTTTTTACCCGAAGAAATCACCTCTGCCCTGCACAAGCTCAATGACTCCACCGCCTCTTTGGAATGGGCGACTCTCGAACCCATCGTGCGTGAGCAACTCGGCGATCGTTTCGACGACTTAATCATTAACCCCGAACCATTAGGTGCTGCATCTTTAGCGCAAGTACATCGCGCCAAACGCCGTAGCGATGGCGCAGAAATGGTGCTGAAAATTCAGTATCCCGGCGTTGCCGACGCCATCGATAGCGACTTAAACCTTGTCACCAGCATGCTCAAACTCACTCGCGCCGTGCCACAAACGCGCGAGTTTGAAGACTGGCTCGATGAAGTTCGTATGATGATGCATCGCGAGGTCAACTACCCGCTGGAAGCCGAAACCACGCAGTTATTCGGCGATTACCTAAAAGATGATCCGCGCTTTATCGTGCCGAAAATCTATCCCGAATACTGTGGTGACAAGCTCATTGTGATGTCGTTTGAAACCGGCGTACCAGTCAATAGCAGCATCGTGATGGCGCTGCCACAAGCTCGCCGCGATGCCATCTCGCTCGCCGCATTGGAAATTTGCTGCCGCGAAGTCTTCGTTTGGGGCCGACTACAAACCGATCCCAACTTCGGCAACTACTTAGTCAAATTGAGCGATGACGGCGAGCATGATCAAATCGTCCTGCTAGATTTTGGTGCCGTCCGCGACTTCCCTGAAGAGTTGCTGTCATTGGCGCGCAACCTAACCCGCGCCTGCTTTAATCGTGATCGCCAAGCCATGATGGCGGCCATGACGGGTTTCCGCTTCCTCGACAACTTACAGCCCAATGTCCGCGAAGGCTTTCTTGACCTAGCGCTACTGGCCTTCGAGCCTTTTGCAGCCAATGAGTTTGTGCCAGCTGAAATCCTCAACGCCGACGGCCATTATTGCTGGGCAAAAAGCATGCTGCATAAACGTGCGGCAACCCAAGCCGCGCGCTCAGCGGCAAGCCGCCACTTTAGCGTGCCGCCAAAAGAGTTTATGTTTTTGAGCCGCAAATTGATGGGCGCCTACACCTTTATGACGGTGATGAACGCCCAGCTTGATGGCCGTAGCCTACTAGCGAAATACCTCTAGCGAGTGCTGTTATAACAACGGCCACAAGGTTTTGCAGGCACCCACTGCCAAAACAGCCACACCAGCTATTTCAACCAGTGCCAAAACACCCATAAAGCTGTGAACCAACACGCCAGGCAAATGGCTCTTACCGAGCACATAAGGCTTGGCGAGTTGGTTGCGCGTGTCGTTTAGCCAGCCATGAATCATGTAAGTCACTACAGCGCTAGCAAAAAAGAATAGCGGCCCAGCGGTAGCCCACCAAGTAATCGTCGGCGAAAATGGACTCAATGCCGCCAAAGATGCAACCAAAAGTGCCGAAAACGAATACATCAGCGATGATCTATGCGCGATATCAACATAATACGGCGCGCGCGACTGAGGGCTCATCGCTATCGCTAAATACTTCCATAGGCCCGTCAACAAACCAGTCATAAGCAAGCCAGCAGCGGCCAATAGCGCCAAACTGATGCTACTCATTTGTAACTCTGCTTGAGCAAAGAGCTGGCTCAGCACTGGAAAATCTGTATTCAGCATGTCTTATTACCTTTATTTCGCAAAAAGTTTTGCAAAGCGTCATATTGCGCATTATGTTAGCGCGTGACTATCTAGTCGAACACTTCCTAGCAGCTATTTTTTTTCACTGACGACCGCGCTTAACCGCCAGCGTCACTTACCGCTAGCGAGCCTAACCTTTTTTGAGGACAGCATCATGCGCTTTACCGAAGAACACGAAGCTCTACGCCGCACAACACGCCAATTTGTCGAAAACAACATCAATCCACACGTTGATACTTGGGAAGAAGCAGGCCGCTTTCCTGCCCATGATTTATTCAAAAAAATGGGCGACCTTGGCCTACTTGGCGTGCACAAGCCTGTTGAGTTTGGCGGCTCTGGCCTCGACTACTCCTACAATATGGTCGTTGTTGAAGAGCTAGGCCGCATCGCCTGCGGCGGTATTCCTATGGCCATTGGCGTGCAAACCGACATGGCAACGCCAGCGATTGCGCGTTTTGGCTCAGACTATTTGAAAGATAAGTTTCTGCGCCCTGCCATTGCCGGCGAAATGGTGGCCGCGATTGCCGTCAGTGAAGTGCATGCCGGCTCTGATGTCGCCGCAATCAAAACTAAAGCGGTAAAAGATGGCGACGATTACGTCATCAATGGCAGTAAAATGTGGATCACCAACAGCTTACAGGCCGACTTCTTCTGCTTGCTCGCCAATACCAGCGATGATGGTCCTTACAACAACAAATCATTGATTGTTGTGCCATCAAAAACACCCGGCATCTCCTTCTCCAAGCCCATTGATAAACTAGGCCAGCGCAGCTCAGATACCGCTCAGGTTTTCTTTGATGACGTGCGCGTGCCACAGGCCAATTTGATCGGCACTGAAGGCATGGGCTTTATGATGCAAATGCTGCAGTTCCAAGAAGAGCGTATTTTCTGCGCCGCCAGCGCCCTAGGTGGTATGACCAAATGTGTTGAGCTCACCGTAGATTACGCACGCTCACGGATGATCTACGGCAAGCCCTTACTCGATCAGCAAGTAGTGCATTTTCGCTTAGCCGAGCTAATGACTGAGATCGAGGCACTTCGTGGCCTGACACATTCAGTCTGCGAACAACACATTGCTGGTGAGAACGTCACCATGCTCGCCTCAATGGCCAAGCTCAAGGCCGGCCGCCTGATGCGCGAAGTCACCGACAGCTGCCTGCAATACTGGGGCGGCCAAGGCTTTACGTGGGATAACCCCATTGCGCGCGCCTACCGCGATGGCCGCCTAGGCTCGATCGGCGGCGGTGCCGATGAAGTCATGCTCGGCATTATTTGTAAAACTATGGGCACTCTACCCACCAAAAAACGCTAAGCCATTCGCATAAGAACTTGCGAGACCTGAGCTTCGCCGTTAACTTAGCCGCCACTTCAGGCGGCTTTGTTTTAGCTAACCTCCATTATTTTGCAGAGAATTCGTATGCCTACATCCCATGCCGATGTCATTAGCCCACTCGATGTGGCACGTAAAATCCCCGGTCTGCTGCGCAAAGCGCCGCGCATGATCAAGGGCCTAATGATGGCCAATAGTACCGACACCAACACACCACTGGGATTGGCATGGGCATTTGAAAAGTCGACACAAGAGCATCCACACGGTATCGCGCTGTATTACCAAGACCAGCAGTTTAGCTATTCGCAGTTCAACCAATGGGCCAACCGCATTGCTCACCACTTTCTAGCCCAAGGCCTAAAAAAAGGTGATGTGGCCGTCGTACTGATTGAAAACCGCCCTGAGCTATTAGTTACGGTATTAGGCTTGGCAAAAATCGGGGTAGTGTCAGCGCTGGTGAACACTTCGCAAACCGGAAAAGTGCTCACACACAGCATCAACTTGGTAGAACCAAAAGCCATTATTGTGGGCGCCGAATGCGTTCAAGCTGTCACCGATGTTGAAGCCGAGCTAACACTCGATAGCACGCAACGCTACTGGCTAGCTGATGCGCCAACATTGGAAAAACCCGGCCGTGCGCCGAAAGGCTGGCGCAGCTTGGCTAAAGAAATTGCCGATTGCCCCAACTACAATCCGCCAACCACACAGAAAAACTTCCGCCCCGATGGCCTGTTTTACGTCTACACCTCTGGCACTACCGGCCTGCCAAAAGCTGCCGTATTTAACAATGGCCGCTGGATGAAGGCCTATGGCGGCTTTGGCTACACTTTCAACCTCAATGCCGACGATGTGCTCTACGCTACACTGCCGTTCTATCACGCTACCGCCATGGTGGTGTGCTGGAGCTCGGTGCTAGCTGGCAACGCCGGCATCGCCATTCGCCGTAAGTTTTCTGCGAGTGAGTTTTGGGATGACATTCGTCACTACAACGCCAGTGCCTTTGGCTATGTCGGCGAACTTTGCCGCTACTTATTAGAAAAACCTGCAAGCGAAAATGACAGCCAACACCGCGCTACAAAAATGGTCGGCAACGGCTTGCGCCCATCGATTTGGGGCGAGTTCAAAACTCGCTTTGGCGTTGAAGAGGTGGCTGAGCTATACGCCTCATCCGAAGGTAATGTCGGCTTCACCAATATTTTCAATTTCGACAATACCGTGGGCTTCTCACCCATGCCCTACGCCATGGTCAAATACGACAAAGAAGCCGAAGCACCAGTCCGCGACAGCAAAGGCTCGATGATCAAAGTCAAGCGCGGCGAGATCGGCCTGCTGATTGGTGAGATCACCGATAAAACACCATTCGATGGTTATACCGACAGCGTTAAAAACGCCGGCAGCTTGTTTACCGATGTCTTCAAGAAAGGTGATAAGTACTTCAATACCGGTGACTTGATGCGCGAAATTGGCTTCCGTCACGCTCAATTTGTTGATCGCACTGGCGATACCTTCCGCTGGAAAGGCGAAAACGTTTCCACCACTGAAGTCGAAAACATCATGACTGCGCATGTCGATTTGGCTGAAGCCGTGGTCTATGGCGTGGAAATCGCCAACACCAACGGCCGTGCTGGCATGGCCGCCATCACGCCGCATGAAGGCCACGAAGTGAATTTCGGCACTCTGTTAGCTCATGTCAAAGCCGAGCTTCCCGCCTATGCAGTGCCACTGTTTTTACGCGTGAAAATGGCCATGGAAACTACCGGCACCTTCAAGTATCAAAAGTCTGGTTTGAAAAACGAAGGTTTCGACCCAGCCAAAACCGGCAACGAAGCAGTCTATGTCTTGCTGCCTGGCACACAAGAATATGTGCTGCTAACGGCAGAGATGTATGCAGAAATCGAAGCTGGCGCTTATCGCTTCTAACGCAGGAAAGCACAATAAAGCGACAAACGAGCTACCCACGGCTATCTCAGCTGTGCTGAGATAGCGCTCTAAGCAACGACCTGAGGTGATGCGTGAAACAACTGACTGTTTGGCGTAAGCGCATCGCCGCCGCATTAGAGTGGAGTGCTGTCGACAAAGGCCTGATCCTGATGGCCGTGGCCATCCCACTGTATTTGCAGTATCTGTGCTGGTCGCTTTACGTTATTAACCGCCCTGATCGGGACCTACTCGTGCATGTCGATGTTATTCGACGCGTCATGGAGGTTGAGCTACTGCTCATTGCAGTCGGCTTGATGATTAGCGGCGCTGGCCTATTTCTACGCAAGCGACGACCAAACTTCCTACCCTTCCAACACGCCACGCTGCAGTACTACTCGCTCAGCTTGGTGCTGATGAGCTACTCCATCGGCACCTTATCGTTTCCTGTCGGCATTGTTTTGCTTGGCGCACCAATCTTTGGCTTTATTCTGCTCGACCGCTGGGCAGTATGGTCGGCGGTATTATCATCTGTGGTGTTGCTGTTTACGCTTAATTACGCCGCTGTAGCGGGCTATATTCCTTACGCGCCAAGCAAGGTCACACCAGCATCGGCCCACGCCTTTAGCTTTTGGATGCTCAGCGAAGTATTTTTCGCGGCACCATTCCTAATTTTGATCACCTTCATGGCAGACCAAATGCTGACCTGGTGGCGCGCCCGCGAAGATCATATTCGCGTGCTTAGCCGCAGTGATGGTTTAACCGGCTTGGCCAATCGCCGGCATATTTTCAGCGAAGCCAACGCCGCCGCTAGCGCGTCACGAGACAGCAGCCCATTAGCCTGCGTGCTACTCGATCTAGACCATTTCAAACGCGTGAATGATAGCCACGGCCATGCCACCGGCGATCGTGTCTTAAAAGCCACCGCTGAGTGTTTAACTGCCATGGTGCGTGCTGGCGATAGTGTTGGGCGTTATGGCGGGGAAGAGTTTTTAATCATCTTGCCAAATACCGATGCGACCGAGGCTCATGCTATTGCCGAGCGCTGTCGTGCGGCCATCAAGGCACTCATCGTGGTCAATGATCAGAGTGAGCCTGTCGCCATCAGCGCCAGCTTCGGCTTAACGCTGCTGAGCTCGAGTGATGGCTCAATAGATGCTGCCATCGCTCGAGCTGATGAGGCGCTGTATCAGGCCAAGGGCAATGGCCGTAACCGTGTCGAGATTTTGCTGGCTAGTTCTGGCACCGTGCCCAGCGATGCCTTTAGCAAAAACCGAAGATAAAGGCTTATTTTTGCGTGCTGTCTTGTCCGGCCTTAATCTCAGCTTGACGCTTCAAGCCAGCTTTGCGAAACATCCCCAGAGCTTTCGCGCTAGTCTCAGGAAATAAGCTCGCTACCTGTGCCGTAGCACCACGCCAAGATGGCAAAGTGACTTCCATCGGGCGCTTATGCCAAACCGGCCCAACAATCGCATCCACCACTTCCTCTGCACTCAAGGCACGCGGCCCAGAGAAAGTTAGCGCTGCTTGTTCACGGCCTTTTTGAATATCTAGCATGGGTGTTTGTACGGCGTCGGGGCAGACGGCAGTGACAGCAATGCCTTTATCGGCAAGCTCCATGGCAATGCCCAGCGTGTAACCACGTACAGCAAACTTGCTCGCGCTATAGATACCCAAACCCGGCACCGGCGTTAAGCCCGCCAATGAAGCGATATTGATAATGTGGCCGCTACCGTTTGCCAGCATATGCGGCAGCACGGCTTGGCAGCCGAAGATCACGCCCTTAACGTTAATATCGATCTGCCAATGCACATCATCGGCAGTAGCTTCATGCGCCCATCCATCGCGCAAGACACCGGCGACATTGGCTAAGACATCGACACTGCCCCACTGCGCAGCAACATCGGCCATCAACGCCTGCCACGCAGCGGCATCACGCACATCTAGCGACTTGATCAGTAGTTGGTTTTGGCTGGCAGTGAAGCTATTTAAAGCGCTCATGGCATCGAGATTGATGTCACAGGCACAGACTTGATGGCCTTGGCCAAGCAGTCGCCGCGCTAGCGCAAAGCCAATACCCGATGCTGCACCGGTAACGACGACGTTCATTTCGTCACCTGCTTGGAGGATGTTGATTGCCGTGTTTTAGCTGTAGTTTTGAGAGTGCTGATGTCCGCAGAATTAGTCAGGCAACCATACTTCAGATCGCCCACGGTGATCGTTGGTGTCGTGCCGGGGCATAACCAAAAGCCACTGGCCTCAGACGATGGCGCCATATTCGGAAAGCGTCGGTCGTGAATACTGGGGCCTGCTATCGTTTTTTCCGCCACCATCGAAATGTACTGATCGACCGCATATTCCTGGGTATTACCATTAATGATGATTTCCGCCCCCGTCTGCTTGGCGTATGCCGCCAAGCCTGGAATACGCGACAACTTCGGCTCATAAGCATCGAGACTAACGCCGTTTTCGCTGGTAACAAACAAGCCGCCATCGGTGTGCGCAACGATGGAGTGATTACCTTCAGTGTGGCCTTTGGTTTTTATCAGTGCCACTGAGCCATCACCCAAATAAGTGCTTTCATCAAGCAAAATAACTTTATCTTCTGGCACATCACTGATGCCACCAGGGCAATACCATTGGTTATGCCAAGGCAACAGGCCTTTAGCGCTTTCCCACTCTTCACGCATGATGAGCAACTTGGCATTAGGCAATAAACCTGGGCGCTCAGCACTGCCTAGCCAACGCGTAACATTCTGCGTATGCAGGTGGTCATAGGTGATGTAGTCGACGTCTTCCGGCTTTAAACCGATATTTGCGAGCACACCAAGCACGGTATTGGTGGTGCGCACAATCAGGCTATCCATGACACCGGTGAACGCTCCGGCCTTGGCGTCGAGTTGTGCAAAAAATGGCGTCTCGCGCTGATACTCCCAATCTGATGGGCTAACCAACAGAGTCTTCAGGCCCTCGGCGCTATCGAATTGAATAACGAATAAGCGATTGCACAAATGCACAAATGGCGTCGGCATTGTGAACGCATTGAGGTAGGCAAATTTGGCCGGATACGGCACACGAACAAGCTCGAACGACTCGTAATAGCGCGCTTTCGGCTTCGTCAGCATATCGCGACGAAAATCTCCTGCCGCCGCCCGTGTATCGCCAACGCGCGTCATTGGCTGCAAAGCCCTTCGGCTACCATCGAAATGTTTGATGTCCGTCATTATTTTCATTGCGCTGCCCTCAAGGGATTTGCTTATTGATTTCGATGCCACTATATTTCGGACAAGATATCTTGTCAAAACAACAAAAGCCATGGCGACAACGCATAAAATCATTAGCAACGCAGCAGCCAACACAACGGAGAAACCATCTTCGCGTGCTAAAAAGGCCTGCGCGGCAGTAGCAACTGAGAGCAGCCAACGCCCTGTTGCCACACGTGCTTATCGCGGAGCTAGTGCCGAAGAGCGTGAGGCCGAGCGTCGCCAGCGCCTGCTCGACACTGCGCTCACGCTATTTGCCGAACAAGGCTATGCGCGCACCCCGATTGAACAGCTCTGTGCCGAGGCAAAAGTCACCGCACGGCACTTCTATCAGCTTTTTGGCAGCCGCGAAGGTTTGCTGCAAGCACTCTACGCCAAGCTCATGCAAGACTTAGGTGGTGCGCTACTCAGCGCCTTATCACAGCCGCAAGCAAATATTGCCGAGCAGTTACCGCTAGCGGTTCGCGCATTAGTCGAACATTACCTCGCAGATAATCGGCGCGCCCGCATCGGCGTGCTGGAAGTCGTTGGTGTTAGCCCAGAGATGGAGCGTCTACGCCGCGCAGCCATTCACGACATGGCAAAACTAATCGCGCTGTATATGAAGCAGCTCGCAGCGCAAGGTGACTTGCCTGACCGCGACTATCACCTCACCAGCATTGCTATTGTCGGCGGCATGAATGAGCTAATGGCGGACTGGTTAACAATCGTCGAGCCACCAAGCGTGGCTGAATTGAGCAATGAAATTATTTATTTTTTAACCGCTTTAATGCATGGCAGCCATCATCTGCCCTCACCTGAGAACTCCGTATGACAACTCTTTGCATCACCGGCATCGGTGGCTTTATTGGCCTCGCCATGGCCAAACGCGCACTCAGCCTAGGCTGGCAAGTTCAAGGCATGGATATCTCTGAGCCAGCGGCTGCACGCGCCAGAGCCTTAGGCATTCGTGTGGTAGTGGGCGATATCAACGATGTCGATGCCGTGAGCAGCGCTTCCAGTAATGCCGACGTCGTTTTTCACACCGCCGCCATTGTTGAAGAGGATGGTGCCCGCGAAGACTATGAGTGCGTCAATGTTGAGGGCACACGCACGGTCTGTGAAGTTGCACGTACCATCGGCGTTAAGCGTGTTGTGCACCTCTCATCGGTGATGGTTTTTGGCTTTGACTATCTGCCTGAGATTAGCGAAGACGGCCCGCTCGATGGCCAAGGTAATGTCTATAACGACAGCAAACTCGCCAGTGAGCGCGTGGCAATGAGCTTTAATGACCCTGAGCATGGCTTTGGCGTCATCGTTATTAGACCTGGCGATGTCTATGGCCCAGGTAGCGTACCGTGGGTTATTCGCCCCATCGAACTGCTCAGACAAGGCGTATTTATGCTGCCCGATAATGGCCGTGGTGTGATCAATCATGTCCATGTCGAAAATCTTATCGATGGTGTTTTGCTCGCCATTCAGCATGACGCTTGCGGTGAAGCTTTCACCATTACCGATGGCCTCGCCACACCATCACGCGTGTTTTTCAAAACCCATGCACTGATTGCTGGCACACGCTTACCAACAGCGCCAACTTGGGTGCTCAAGGCTTTACTCTCGGCGCTAGGCCCAGCCTATCGTGCGCTCGGCAAAAAACCGCCCGCCAGCCCTGAGGCGATGAAATTCCTACTGCGAAAAAATCGCTACTCCATCGCCAAAGCACAACGCTTACTTGGCTATGCACCACGCATTCGTCTTAGTGAAGGTATGGCTGACCTGCTCGCCGACACCACGCTCAACCCCAAAAAAAACCAAAAAAAACCAAAACCAAATCTGAAAGGATATTAACCATGGCGCTATTCGCTCCACGCATCCGTGATGCTCTACTGTTTCATTTGGCCTTTTTTGCTATTGCCATTCCGCTCGCGCTCAAACCCAGCTTAGTCAGCTTAAATCTGGGCGATTTACTGATGTATTTAGTCGCTGGCTATGTTGTCGCACTGCCGTTGGTCGGCCTGCTGCGTAAACATCGCGACTGGGTGGCGCTGTGGTGGTTTTTGCTGCCGCTATCAATGGCTCTGCCCTGTGCTGACTGGATGTTGGTGCAGAAAATGGGCACGCTGCATTTCCCCGATCATGGCGCGCCGCGCTTGGGCGGCGCTGTGCCTATCTACTTTTTGGGTATGTGGCTGATGCTGCTGTGGCCGCTGTGCTGGATCAACGCCTACGCACGCTTTCCACTGTTTAATGCCGCCATCATGGCGCTAATTGCTTTCACTACTTGGGAATGGGCCGCGCGCCCCATGGAGCTATGGCACGCGCTCGATGTCCGTCAATTTGAGGGTTTTGCGCTCTACCCCTTAATTCCTGAAATGCTGCTTGGCGCCGGCGCGTTATGGATGTGGCAAATCCAGCGCAACCGGCCGTGGCTTTCACAACTCGCTGGCGCACTTTCCGTGGCGGTATTTTACGCCGGTGCGCTGTCATTATCATTGCTATGGATAGGCTAAAGGAGACTCATATGAGCAACTTAATTAACCAACCCTTCACCCTTCCTTGTGGCGTCACGCTGCCAAACCGTCTCTGCAAAGCCGCGATGACCGAAGGTGTAGCCGATGATTATCTGCATGCCACCGCTCGCCACGCCACACTCTACAAGCGCTGGAGTGATGGCGGTGCAGGCTTGCTGCTCACCGGTAATGTGCAAATCGACCGTCGCGTATTGGAACGCCCCGGCAACGTCGCCATCGACCCCGCGCCTGAACATGGCGATGCCGAGGGCATGGCACAGCTAAAAGCCTGGGCCGCTGCTGGCACCGCTAATGGCAATCAGCTATGGATGCAAATTTCTCATGCTGGCCGCCAATCACCACGTTATGTCACCAGTGAGCCGATGGCGCCCTCACCCGTGCAGCTGAAGCTACTGGGCAATTACGGCGCACCACGCGCCTTAACAGAAGCTGAGATTTTCGACTTTATTGGGCGCTTCGCCCGTGTCGCACGCATTGCCAAAGACGCTGGCTTTACTGGCGTGCAAATCCACTCGGCGCATGGCTACTTACTGTCCTCATTTTTGTCGCCGATCACCAACCAGCGCAAAGACCAATGGGGTGGCTCGCTGGAAAATCGCGCACGCTTCTTGATTGAGGCCATTCGCGCCACACGTAAAGCCGTTGGTGCAGATTTTCCAATTGCGGTGAAGCTCAACTCTGATGATTTCCGCAAAGGTGGTTTTAGCCATGAAGACTGCTTGGTCGTAGTGAAAATGCTCAATGCCGAGACCGTGGATTTATTAGAAATCTCTGGCGGCACCTATGAGCAACCAAAATTACTCGGCCACACTGGCAGTGCTGACACCGCTGTCAGCGAAGCGCCGCAACGTGAGTCTACTAAACAGCGTGAGGCCTATTTCTTAAATTACGCGCGCGCCATCCGCAAAATCGCCACTATGCCTTTGATGGTCACTGGCGGTTTTCGTAGCGTAGAAGTCATGGAAGAGGCGCTGCAAGAAGGAGTTTGCGATGTCATCGGTTTGGGTCGCCCTCTGTGCAGCCACCCAGATACACCAAATGATTTACTTAGCGGTCGCATCACGCGCGCGGTGAATTTCGAGCATCAGTTGAAGCTTGCCGATAGTGGCTTGTTTTCGCCGACCAGTAGCGTGCTGCCGTTGAAGCTGCTCAATGTGCTCGGTGGTCAAGCCTGGTATTACCAGCAGATTTTCCGTCTTGCCGATGGCAAACCTGCTGACACCAAGATGGGCATTTTGAAGGCGTTTAGTGCTTATTATTGGGATGAGATCACCACGGCTCGGCGTGTGAAGAAAGCGGCTAAGCGCTAAAACTAACAACACTGGCGCATCGAAGATTTTTAGTCGATGCGCCACTGTTATTAATAGCCCTAGCCCACAGTGCGAGTCACCGAACGTAGCGTGACCAACTCTTCTGCTGAAGTCGGATGAATGCCGATGGTGTCATCAAAAATCGCTTTGGTGGCACCAGCTTTCATTGCCACGGCAATGCCCTGCACCAGCTCGCCGGCATCGGGCCCAACCACATGGCAGCCGAGCACAACATCACTGTCGGCATCAACAATCAGCTTCATTAATGAGCGTTCCTGACTACCCGATAACGACAGCTTCATCGGCTTAAAGCGTGACTCATAAATATTGACGCGATGACCGTTCGCTACCGCATCTTCCTCACTAATGCCCACAGTGCCGATATTCGGCAAGCAAAATACCGCCGTTGGAATGAGCTGATAATTTACCGCACGATACTCATCAGGCTTAAATAAACGCCGTGCTACTGCCATGCCTTCAGCTAGAGCTACCGGTGTCAGTTGCAGGCGCGCAGTGGCTGCCTCACCACCAAAATCATCGCCAATAACATCGCCGATTGCAGAGATACTCGCCTCGGCCGTGACATAGTGCTCATCGACAGCGATATAACCTTGCTTGGTCAAGCGCACGCCGGTGTTTTCCAAGCCTAAGTTATCGAGCATGGGGCGACGGCCAGTACCGTAAAACACGCAGTCGACAATGAGCTCGCGGCCATCTTTTAAGCTGGCTTTAATGCGACCATCATCGGTCTTAGCTAAAGACTCAATGTCGGTTTTGAACTGCAGGTCTAAGCCACTGACTTCAAGCTGATCACGCACATGCTCTCGCACACTCTGATCAAATCCACGCAGGAATAAATCGCCGCGATATAGCAGCGAAGTCTCGGCACCTAAGCCCTGAAAAATCGAGGCGAACTCCACCGCAATATAGCCGCCGCCAATCACCAAAACACGCTTAGGCAGCTGCTCTAAAAAGAAGGCGTCATTTGAGGTAATGGCCAGCTCGCTTCCTGGAAATTTTGGCACCGATGGCCAGCCACCAGTGGCAATCAAAATATGCGCTGCGCTAATTTTCTGGCCATTAATCTCGACGGTATTAGCATCAAGTAAACGCGCATGACCTTCGTGCAAAGTCACGCCGCTATTGCTCAGTAGATTTTTATAGATGCCATTGAGACGGCTGATTTCGGTGTTTTTATTGGCAATTAATGTTGACCAATCAAACACCGATTTGCCGACCTGCCAGCCGAAGTCGGCCGCATGCGCCAAGCTGTCTTGATAGCTTGCGCCATAGACCAAAAGCTTCTTCGGCACGCAACCGACGTTTACGCAGGTGCCACCCAAATAGCGGCTCTCCGCAACGGCTACACGAGCACCAAAGCCTGCGGCGAAACGCGCGGCACGAACACCGCCGGAGCCGGCGCCAATGACAAATAAATCCACATCAAACGACATACAAACTCCTATAACGCCTCAAGTGCCGTGCGTAAGCGCGCCACTGTGCGTTCAATATTTTGTAGCTTATCGAGACCAAAAAGCCCGAGTCGGAAAGTCTTGAAGCTAGCAGGCTCATTACATTGCAGTGGCACACCAGCCGCACATTGCAGGCCTAGCTCAATGAAACGCTTACCGGTGTGAATAGCGTCATCATCGGTATAGCAAACCACCACGCCCGGAGCTTCAAAGTCGGCAGCAGCGACACTGCGAAAGCCATGCTCGGCGAGTAAGGAACGAACTTCACGGCCTAGCGTCACTTGTGCTTGGCACATGGCATCGAAACCAGCAGTTTCAGTCTCGCGCATGGCATCGCGCAAATAGATCAGCGCATCGGTGGGCATGGTCGCGTGGTAGGCATGACCGCCATTTTCATAGGCCAGCATGATCTGATGCCACTTCTTCAAATCGAGAGCAAAGGATGTGCTCTGCGTTTCGTTCAAGCGCAGCAAGGCGCGTTCACTGAGCATGATCAGTGCCGCGCATGGTGTGGCTGACCAGCCCTTTTGCGGTGCGCTAATCAGTACATCGACGCCGAGCTCACGCATATTGACCCAGAGCGTGCCTGAGGCCACACAATCGAGCACAAACAACCCGCCATAGGCATGCACGGCCTCGGCGACAGCGCGAATATAATCATTTGGCAAGACGATGCCAGAAGCGGTTTCAACGTGCGGCGCAAACACCACGGCGGGTTTTTCTGCTTGGATGGCGGCGACCACATCCTCGATTGGCGCAGGTGAAAATGCCGCTTGATGCTCATCTGAGCCAGTGCTGGCCGACAACACCGTTGTGCTTGCGGCAATGCGTCCAGTCTCTAAAATTTGCGTCCAGCGAAAGCTAAACCAGCCATTGCGAATAATTAAACAGTGCACGTCATTGGCAAATTGGCGAGCCACAGCTTCCATACCAACGCTACCACCGCCAGGTATAATTACTGCTGAATCAGCGCTATAGACACGCTTGAGCATGTCAGAAATATCGCGCATGCAGGCCTGAAACTCAGGTGACATATGGTTAAGGGCGCGATCGGTAAAAACCACTGAATATTCATGCAGCCCGGGCTTCGGTGCCTGTAATCGATTGTTCACACATTCCTCACACTAATTGCGCTAAAAAGACCTACCTCGTATACCCTTTGCCCAATGCTAGACGCAAGCCAAAATACAATGACAAAGCCCAATACTCGTCGTGCTGAAGGCCGCAAAATAGTGCAGCCACTAAGTACTATTAGCACAGCACAAATCTTTCTGTGCTTTCTCCAGCTTGGCTTCACCGCCTTTGGCGGCCCGATTGCGCATCTCGCCTATTTTCGCGAGGCCTTCGTGGCCAAACGCCACTGGCTATCCGAAGCACAGTACAGCGAGCTGGTAGCCATGTGCCAGTTTTTGCCAGGACCATCCAGCAGCCAGGTCGGCTTTGCGCTGGGCTATCACGCCGGCGGCTGGCGCGGCGCACTTGCGGCATGGCTGGGTTTCACGCTGCCCTCGGCACTGCTGTTGACGCTCGCAGCAGTGGGTGTTTTGGCAACACAGGGCTTGCCCACGGGCATCTTGCAGGGCTTATTGGCGGTGGCTGTAGCTGTCGTCGCGCAAGCCATTTGGGCGATGGCAAAGCAGCATAGCGCAGGCGGCGGACGACTCATTGTCATGCTCTTGGCCGCCGCTGTTTTGTGCGTGTTTAGCTCGGCACAAGCCACCGTTCTTGTACTGGTCTTGGCAGGACTTATTGGCGCAATAAGCTTTCGCCCTACAAGCTCCGACACGCAAACAGCGGCCCTGCGCGCACCAAGCTTCCCAATTGGCATACTGCTGTTGTGCTTAGCTTTGTCTTTACTCTTTGTCTTACCGCTACTAAGCACGCTCTCGCCGTGGCTGGCGCTGACCGATAGCTTCTATCGCGCTGGCGCCTTGGTTTTTGGCGGTGGCCATGTCGTGCTGCCATTACTGCAGGCCGAGCTGGTCACGCCTGGATGGCTGAGTGCCGACACTTTCTACACCGGTTATGGCTTGGCGCAGGCAGTGCCAGGGCCACTGTTTACGCTTGCGGCTTATTTGGGCGCTAGCGTGCCGGCACTGGCTTCGCCTCTGCTTGGCGCAAGCATTATGCTCATCGCAGTGTTTCTGCCAGGGCTACTTTTGGTCATCGGTCTGCTGCCGTTTTGGGCGCATTGGCAACGACATTTGCGAGTACGTGCGGCAGTTATTGGCCTCAATGCAGCAGTAGTGGGTTTGCTGCTGGCAACCTGGCTGGTGAGCATAGTTCCGCATGCGTGGACAGATTGGCGTGGCGTGGCACTAACAATTGCTGCCAGCACCGCTCTGCAGTGGGCAAAATGGCCAGCGTGGTTGGTGGTGGTGTTGAGCACAGCGGCCGGCTTTGCACTCGCGATGGTGTGACGACGAAACACACGCACCGCATTAAGCGTTATTACGTCTGTAGCGCTTGAAACAGCTGCTCACGTAGCCAAATTAACGCCGGCTCGGTTTCGCGTTGACGATGCCAATAAGCATGCAACTCTAAATCAGGCAGCGCCAAGGGCATCGCCATCACGGCAAGGCCTGAGCTCAGACGTACTTGTCGGCGTGGCATCGTCAACAAGCAATCACTGGCGGCAACCACTTTGCAGGCCGCCTCATAATGCTGGCAGCGCAGCACCACTTGGCGCTCAAAACCGAGTTTGGCCATGGCCATATCTTCCACTGCACGACCAGTTCGGCGCGACGAAACAATGACATGTTGAGCAGCAAAATAACGCTCGCGCGTGAGCTTCATGGGCTGGCGCGCGACCACCACGAAGTCATCGCTAGCTAAGGCGGCATGAGCAATATCTGGCGATACTTGTTGCGCGACATCGATGGCGATATCTAAACGCCTTGCAGCTAAGTCGGCGCGTAGGTTGCTGCGGTCCAAGCGCACGCTGGAAATTGGCACCGCTGTCGTATTTGAAAGCGTGGCGTCTGAATCCGGCGCGTGCAAAAACTGCTCACGCAAATGCGCGACCAAGGGCGGCAGCAAGCTCGGCTCCAGCTCATCATTCATGGCAATGGTAACTTGGGTAATATCGCGCTGCGGATCAAAATCATGGCTACGCGCAGCGGCTAGGCGCAACAAATTCAGCGCAGCATCAATATCTGGCCACAGCTTATCGGCCACCACCGTTGGCATCACGCCCTGCCCTTCGCGCACAAACAATGGGTCATCCAAAGACTGGCGTAACCGACCAATGGCATGGCTCACTGCCGACTGACTCAGGCACAGTATCTCAGCCGCGCGCGTAAGACTGCGCTCGCGATAAACAACGGCAAAGACGCGATAGAGATTCAAATCGATCTGGCGTAGATCATTCATATTATTCATGACTCACTATGACAAATATTCACTCGATGCATTATATGCCGTGGTCTAGCATCAATGCATCGAAAACGGAGGTGACGTATGCATTTTGAACTCAGCGAACGCGGTCAGGACTATTTGGCCCGCGTAAAAACCTTTATGTGCGAACACATCGAGCCCATCGAGGCTGAGTTTTGGCGCGACGTGCAGACTCTAAATCCAGATGGCAACTGGCGTAACTGGCAACACCCACCGATATTAGAAACGCTAAAAGCTAAGGCCAAAGCACAGGGCTTATGGAACTTGTGGATGCCCGATGCCGAACTAGGCGCCGGCTTGAGCATTGCTGAATACGCGCATATTGCCGAGCAAACCGGCCGCAGCCTCATCGCGCCAACGGTGTTTAACTGCAACGCACCCGACACCGGCAATATGGAAGTGCTCTGGCGCTATGGCAACGAGGCGCAAAAAGCCCAATGGCTAACGCCCCTGCTCGCCGGTGAAATTCGCTCGGTTTTTTGCATGACCGAACCGGAAGTCGCCTCTAGCGATGCCACCAATATGCAGGCCACCGCCATTGTTGAAGGCGATGAAATTGTGCTCAATGGCCGCAAATGGTGGTCTAGCGGCATTGGCGATCCACACTGCAAAATTGCTATTTTCATGGCACATACACCGAACGCGGAGGCCAGCCGTCACGGTCAGCACTCCATGGTCTTAGTGCCGCTAGACACGCCCGGCGTTGAAATCGAGCGCATGCTGCCGGTGTTCGGCGATTTCGACGCCCCGCATGGTCATGGCGAGGTCACATTCACCAATGTGCGCGTGCCCGTGGCGAACTTTATTGGCGGCCCCGGCCAAGGTTTCTCCATCGCGCAAGGTCGCTTAGGCCCAGGCCGCATTCACCATTGCATGCGCTGCATTGGCGCCGCCGAAAAAGCCCTTGAGTTGATGATCGATCGCGGTTTATCGCGCACGGCATTTGGTAAGCCGCTGCTGAACTTGGGTGGCAACCGCGAGCGTATTGCCGAGGCACGCATTGCCATCGATCAAGCCCGCCTACTGACGCTCTACGCAGCTTGGAAAATGGACGCCGTCGGCACCTTTGCAGCGATGACTGAAATCTCGGCCATCAAAGTGGTAGCGCCCAATGTCTTGCAGCAAGTGGTCGACATGGCGATTCAAATCCACGGTGGTGCTGGCGTCTCCCGCGACACACCACTAACGGCGTTTTTTGCGCAAGCGCGCAGCTTGCGCTTGGCCGATGGCCCTGATGAAGTCCATAAAGGCGTGATTGCGAAAATCGAAATCGCCAAACGCGACTTCAAAGGCTAATTTTCATCCATAGATGTTAAGTCTTGTGGTTTAGCCGCTAGACTCCAGAATAACTTGACCGAGCAGTCACCCCTATGAGCGATGTACAACGTGTGTTTATTACCGGCGGCGCTAGCGGCTTAGGCCGAGCCTTGGCAATTCAATACGCCCGCGCCGGCTGGGCTGTGGCCATTGCCGACGTGCATGATGGCCGTGGTGCTGAAACCTTAAAAGAGCTCAGTGAGCTGGCAAAGCAGGCAGGCACCGCTGCACGTTTTGTCCCGCGCTATTTTCATGCCGACGTAACCTGTGAGGCTGAGCTACAAGCTATTGCCGATGCACTGGAGGCCGATTGGCAAGGCATCGACGTGCTCTATAACAACGCCGGCGTAGCTCAGGCTGGTGCCATTGAAGATGTGTCGCTGAGCGACTGGGAATGGATTGTGAATATCAATCTGCTCGGCGTGGTGCGTGGCTGCAAGATTTTCACGCCAGGCTTTAAACGCCAAGGCAGTGGTCACATTGTTAATATCGCCTCCATGGCAGGCCTCTTGGATGTGCCACGCATGGCCTCATACAACGTCACTAAGGCTGCCGTAGTTGCGCTCTCCGGCACCCTCACCCATGAGCTGATGGACGCTGGCATTGGAGTTAGCGTGGTGTGCCCGTCATTTTTCCCGACCAACCTTGAAGACACTATGCGTTCGACAGATCCTGGTCTGAAAAAAATGATGAATAAGCTTTTGGCCAGCGGCAAACTCAGTGCCGATGAAGTGGCCGAGCGCATCATCGCCGGCGTAAAAAAAGGCCAGCAACACATCCTGCCGCATGAGTCTGGCGAGCGTTTATGGCTACTGAAGCGCTATCTGCCACAAGGCATGTATCGCTATGTTTTCCAGCGCAGCATTCAGCGCATGAAGCCGCGAAATAAGCGCTAAACCACGAGATATAAAAATGGCATTGATTGATGTAGGCGGCGCCATTCGCGCCGGTGAAGACTTAGACACAGCGGCAATCGATCGCTGGCTACGCGAGCATTTAAATGACTTGAGCGCAGGTCTGCCCGAGGTTACGCAGTACAGCGGCGGCGCCTCAAACTGGACTTATCGCCTGCAATACGCCAATCACGATTTGATTTTACGCCGCCCACCAGCGGGCACAAAAGCGAAATCGGCGCATGACATGGTGCGTGAATATCGTGTGCAGGCAGCTTTGGCTGATGCCTATCCGGTGGTGGCGAAAATGGTGGCGCTCTGCCAAGACGCCGAAATCATTGGCTGCGATTTTTACGTCATGCATCGCATCGAAGGCATTATCCCGCGCGCAAACTTACCGAAAGAATTAAGCCTCAGTCGCGAGCAAGTACGCGAGCTTTGCACCAACACCCTAGACCAGCTGATTGCACTGCATGAAGTTGATTATCGTGCTGTCGGTCTTGAACAACTCGGCAAAGGCGATGGCTATTGCAAGCGCCAAGTCGATGGCTGGTGCGACCGTTACGAAAAAGCGCAAACCTGGAATGTGCCGCGCTATAAAGCCATTCGCGCATGGCTGAAAAAACACACGCCAGCTGACGTCAAAACCTGCATCGTACATAACGACTGGCGCTTCGATAACGTCGTGCTCGACCCTTCCAACCCAACGCAAGTTATCGGTGTCTTAGATTGGGAAATGGCCACGCTAGGCGACCCATTGATGGAGCTTGGCAACGTTTTAGCGTATTGGATTGAGCCCACTGATGGCGGCATTTTGCGCAAAACTCGACGCCAACCAACCCATCTCGATGGCATGCTCACTCGCCGTGAGGTGGTGGCTTACTACCAAGCAAAAACTGGTATTAGCATTGAGCATTGGGCGTTTTACGAAGTCTTTGGTCTGTTCCGCGTTGCCGCGATTTTGCAGCAAATCTACTACCGCTATTACCACAAGCAAACCGATAACCCCGCCTTCAAAAGCTTCTGGTTAGTTAACTGGGCAATCTGGCAGCGCTGCCGCCAAGTCATTCGCGAGGATGGCCACTAATGCCGGCACTCACCTTAATTCGTCACGGCCAAGCTTCATTCGGCGCCGCCAATTACGACCAGTTATCAACATTAGGCTACAGCCAAGGCGAGCGCTTAGGTCAGGCCTTTGCAGAGCGCGAGGAAGCCCCGACTCATGTATTTATTGGCGGCATGCTAAGGCATAAACAAACTGCTGAAGCCTGCCTCAATGCGGCTGGTTTAAAAGCTGAGCTTATTTGCCTAGATGGCTTTAACGAGTTTAATCACGAACAAGTGCTTGAGCGCTTCGAGCCGCGCTTTGCCGATCGCTCCGACTTCGCCAAGCTGCTCGCGAGCTATGAAAACCCGCACAAAAGCTTCGCTGCATTATTTCGCAATGCCCTGTTGCGTTGGGTCGATGGCCAATATGACAGCGATTACGATGAATCGTGGAGCACCTTTCAAGCTCGCTGCAATGACACTGTCGCAGAAGTCTTTAGCAAGCTCGGCAGCGGTGACAGCGCCTGGGTCTTTACCTCTGGCGGCTGTATCTCGGTAGTTGCACAAGCACTGTTAGAGCTCAGCGATTCAGCCGCGCTAAAAGTGAACTGGACGCTGGCCAACGGCGGTCTCACGCAACTCAGCCAAGGCCGCGGCACTCGCCAACTCATCAGTCTCAATGAACACGGACACTTCACTGGCCGCCATCGCGAGCTACTGACTTACCGATAATTTAGGAACTTATTATGCGTAAAACAATTTTAATCACCGGCGCCAGCTCTGGTATTGGCGCTGGCATGGCTCGTGAATTTGCTGCACAAGGCTGCGACCTTGCTCTCTGCGCACGTCGCTTGGAGCGCTTGGCCTCCTTACGTGATGAGCTCACGCAAGCCCATGGCGTCAAAGTCAGCATCCGCGCCTTAGATGTGAATGACTACGATAGCGTGTTTGATGTGTTTGAAGAGTTCGCCAGCGAGTTCGGCCAAATCGATCGCGTCATCGTCAATGCCGGCATTGGCAATGGCCGGCGCATTGGCAAAGGTCATTTCGCCATTAACCGCGCCACCGCCGAGACCAATTTCGTTGCTGCCTTGGCGCAATGTGAAGCTGCTGTTGGCATCTTTCGTCGGCAAAAGGCGGGCCATCTCGTCACCATCTCATCGATGAGTGCACGCCGAGGCCTGCCAAAACACCTCACTACTTATGCCGCTAGTAAAGCCGGCCTTGCACATTTAAGCGAAGGCATCCGCGCAGAACTACTCGATACGCCGATAAAGGTGACTACGGTATTCCCCGGCTATATTCGTACCGAACTCAATGAAGGTGCAGGCAAACTGCCCTTTGAGGTTAGCGCCGAAGTTGGTGCCCGCGCCTTGGTGAAAGCCATCAACCGCGAGCCTGGAAACTGCTCAGTTCCAGCCTGGCCATGGGCGGCCATGGGCTTTCTTATGCAACACCTGCCCTTGCGTTTGGTTAGTAAATTAAGCTAAACAAGTGCGCTGCTGCTGGTAACCTCCAGCAGCGTGTCATTTCAAAAAAATAATTTGCCACTACTGTAGTGCGATATAAAAATAAGGAAGCCTCATGAGCGCTCGCCCCTTTTTACTGGCCGTACCGGTCGTTATTTTGGGCTGGCTAACGCTAGCTCCCACCACCGTTGAGCCCGTCAGTTGGCAGCCACCCGAAGCGCCTTCGCAGAAATCTGGCGTATTTAAAAGCAACGATGATTTACGCAATATTCAACGCATCGGCGACCTCGACATTCGCGGCCCAGAAGCGCTTCTTCTCGATGACGAAGGCTTTCTCATCACCGGCCTAGCCGATGGCCGCATCATTCGCACCAGCCTCGATGGCAATAGCTTGAAAGTCATTGCCAACACCGGCGGCCGACCACTCGGCCTAGCTCGCCACCCCGATGGCCACCTCATTGTTGCCGATGCAATTCGCGGCCTCATTTCAGTCAGCGACGATGGCGAGATCAAAGTGCTCAGCACGAAAGCTGGCGACCGAGCCTTCAAATTTGTCGATGATGTTGCCATCGATAAAGCTGGCCGTTACGCCTACTTCAGTGACGCCTCTAGCCGCTGGGGCTATGGCGAAGATGGCACCGCCATCATGGAACATGCCGGCGATGGCCGCTTACTACGCTACGACTTCGCCAATGGCGAAACCACGGTATTACTCGATGGCCTAGAGTTCGCCAACGGCGTCGCGCTCGGCCCTAACGAAGACTATGTGCTGGTCAATGAAACCGGCGCTTACCGAATCAGCCGTGTCTATTTGAGCGGTGACAAAGCCGGCCAACACGATGTCTTTATCGACAATCTTCCCGGCCTACCCGACAACCTAAGCTTCAATGGCACAGACCGCTTTTGGGTAGCGCTTTACACGCCGCGCAACCCACTGCTCGATGCATTTTCCGACTACCCCTACGTGCGCAAAATGCTAGTCCGCGCCATGCAGGTTTTACCTGCGCCGATTGCTCATCGCGCCATGATTATTGGCCTAGATAGCGATGGCAAGGTTGTTGCTAACCTGCAAAATAGCAGCTCCGATAGCTACGCACCGATTACTACCGTGCGCGAATACGATGGCTGGTTGTACTTGGGTTCGCTCAAGCAAAAGAGTTTGGCCCGCTGGTCATTAGCAGGCCTGCCCAGTGCTGATAAAACACCCGCTGCTTCGCAATAATCAAGGACTTATCCCGCAAAACAGTCTGCTCGCAGGTTATCCCCAATTGCTGTGGATAACTTTGTGGGCAAGTCCGAGGATAACGGCCGGGGTCCGCACTACAAGCGGCCTCTGACCGTTTGGCGCTTTTTTCAACGAATACTTATCATCGATTAAAATCAATGACTTAGCCTGTTTGTACAGTTTTTCGTCGGCTAAGTTAGCATTCGCTCAGCAAATGCACAGCCACCCTAGTGACATGTGCACAACATTCGTGCATTGCACGCTGTAAATGCCTAAAAATACGGCAAAAACCTCATTACCCTGCCACTAACAACTGAGACCGTAGCTGTGAGATGTGATCACGGATGCGCCCAGCTTCCTCAAACTCCAAATTACGCGCACTAGCCATCATGGCCTTCTCCAATACGGTAATTTCAGCGGCAATAGCCTTCGGGTCGCGCAAATTCACCAAGCTGCCCGTGCGATCGCCGCCACGTTTACTACGCTTGCCGCCACCATTCGCTGCTGCTGCCCCGGCATAAGTTTCCAAAATATCACTGACTGGGCGCATAACGCCTTTGGGTGTGATGCCATGCTCAAGGTTAAATGCTATTTGCTTGTCGCGGCGTCGATCAGTCTCGGCAATGGCGCGTTCCATTGAGCCTGTGATGCGATCGGCATATAAAATTGCCTTACCATTTAAGTGGCGTGCAGCACGGCCAATGGTCTGAATCAAGGCTCGCTCGGAGCGCAAAAAGCCTTCTTTATCAGCGTCTAAAATAGCCACCAAGGACACTTCGGGCATGTCCAAACCTTCGCGCAATAAGTTGATGCCAACCAGCACATCAAATACGCCCAAACGTAAATCACGAATGATTTCGACGCGCTCAACAGTGTCGATGTCGGAATGCAGATAGCGCACTTTCACGCCATGCTCATTGAGATATTCGCTCAAATCTTCCGACATGCGCTTAGTTAGCGTCGTCACCAAGACCCGCTCATTAACAGCAACACGTGTGTGAATTTGCGAGAGCAGATCATCGACCTGTGTACTAGCTGGGCGTATCTCAATTTCAGGATCAACCAAGCCGGTCGGACGTACCAATTGCTCCACGATCGCCTCAGCTTTCTCGGCCTCATATGCGCCAGGCGTGGCCGAGACAAAAATAGTTTGCGGCGATATACGTTCGAATTCGGTGAACTTCATCGGCCGGTTATCCATTGCCGATGGCAGACGAAAACCGTAAGTCACTAGATTATCTTTACGCGAACGGTCGCCGTTATACATGCCGCCAATTTGCGGCACAGTGACGTGCGACTCATCAATAAATAACAACGCTTCAGCTGGCACATAATCAAACAATGTGGGCGGTGCTGAGCCCGGCTCACGGCCTGACAAATAACGCGAATAGTTTTCGATGCCTTGGCAATAACCGAGCTGTTGCAGCATCTCTAAATCAAACTTTGTGCGCTGCTCAATACGCTGAGCTTCAAGCAGCTTGTCATTGGCGCGATACCACTCAATTCGCTCTTTAAGCTCGATCTGAACTGACTCGATAGCCGCATGAATGCGTTCCTGCGGCGTCACATAGTGCGTTTTTGGGTAAATCGTCACGCGGGCAACGCGCTGGCGTGCTTCACCGGTTAGCGGGTCGAACCAGTAAATCGACTCCACTTCTTCATCGAATAGTTCAATGCGCACTGCCTGTGCATCAGACTCAGCTGGATACACATCGATGATGTCGCCGCGTACGCGATAACAGCCGCGAAAAAACTCGATGTCATTGCGCTTGTATTGCAACTCAGCCAAACGCCGCAAAATGCCACGTTGGTCGATGCGATCACCGCGAGCAATATGCAGCAGCATTTTCATATATGACTGTGGATCGCCCAAGCCGTAAATCGCCGATACCGTGGCTACAATGATGGAGTCTCTACGCTCCAATAAAGCACGAGTCGCCGATAACCGCATCTGTTCGATATGCTCGTTAATCGCCGCATCTTTCTCGATGAAGGTATCTGAAGACGGTACGTAAGCCTCAGGCTGGTAGTAGTCGTAATAAGACACGAAGTATTCCACCGAGTTGTTCGGGAAAAACTCTTTAAATTCACCGTATAGCTGTGCCGCCAAGGTTTTATTTGGCGCCATAATGATCGCTGGTCGCTGCATCTGCGCAATGACATTGGCCATGGTGAAAGTCTTGCCTGAGCCAGTGACACCCAGCAGCGTTTGATGGCTTAAGCCATCGCGCAAACCTTCAACCAAGCCAGCAATGGCCGTTGGCTGATCGCCTGCCGGCTGATAGCGCGATACCAGCTGAAATTCGCCTTCGGCCTCAGGCATAACGCTGGCCTTCACGCTCTGATCAGCTGAAATTTTTGCACTCGGCGCGGCTTTTGACCCTGCTTGTGACATTGGCAACCTCTCAATTTAGGGCCACAGTGTAACGCTGAAGGCCTTGCTCGTGTCTAAAACACAGGCACCACACATGGCTGCCTTAGGAGCACTCTAATGAATCGTCGCACTGCATTAAAAAATACCTTTTTAGGCACGGCCATTGTCGCTGCTGGCGCCTGGGCCTCGAAACCATTAGCGCATGCCAGCGGATTTTTTCACGATGACAGTAAGGCATTCGGCACTCTGGCGAAGCCGGCAAGCTTTTGGCGCGATAAAGTCAGCGAGAAAGCCTGGGCAGTGCTGTTTGAAGAAAATACTGAACGACCAAACTCCAGCCCTTTAAATGCCAATAAAAAGCCCGGCACTTTTGTTTGTGCGGCCTGCTATCAGCCTTTATTTAAAAGCGCTCAAAAGTTTGAAAGCGGCACCGGCTGGCCAAGCTTTTTCGATGTCATCCCGAAAGCGGTTGGCACCAAAGACGATCGCAGCTTGTTTATGTTGCGCACGGAATATCATTGCGCCCGTTGCGGCGGCCATCAGGGTCATATGTTTAAAGATGGCCCAGCGCCAACCGGCTTGCGCTATTGCAATAATGGCTTAGCACTGGCCTTTGTCGATGAAGGCACTGAACTGCCTGCGCTGCGAGGTTAATGATGAAAATCTCTTGGATAAAAGCCGGCTTAGTAAGCGCGGCATTGGCTTGCACTGCCGCAATAGCGTTGGCCGCAACCAGCACCAGCTCAACAAGCACTGCACCAACAACTGCTAGCGCAAAGCCGGAAACGGCTAGCGCCATTTTTGCCGGTGGCTGCTTTTGGTGCAGCGAGTCTGACTACGAAAAACTGAAAGGCGTGACAGAAGTTGTCTCAGGCTATATCGGTGGCAAATCGAAAAACCCTAGTTATCAGGAAGTGTCTGCTGGCGGCACCGGGCATTACGAAGCTGTGGAGGTTTTCTACGACCCATCCGTGGTCAGTTACGACACACTGGTGAACTACTTCTGGTCGCATCACGACTATCTAGATAACGGCGGTCAGTTTTGCGATCGTGGCTCGCAATATGCACCAGCTATTTTCCCGCAAGACGCGAAGCAACTAAACATTGCCAAACGCAGCCTAGCGGCATTTCAGCAGCGCGTTAAAGCTAAAATTGCCACCAAAATCGTCCCCGCCAGCACGTTTTATGCTGCCGAGGATTATCACCAGAACTATTACAAAACCAACCCCGTGCGCTACAACTACTACCGGCTGTCTTGCGGCCGCGATAGTCGAATTGATGCTCTTAAAGCCGATTTAAAGCCGGCGCGCAATTAAAGCGGCTAGGCGCTCGCGCACCTCAGGAGCCATATCGGCAGGCGAAGTAATCAAGCCAGTATCGAGCGCGTTATGCGCAATCGATGCTGGCCAGCTTGCCGCCATCAGCTCGATAGCTTTTGCCACCACCGCCTGCGCCTGCTCGGCATTACGCATCAAATTCATAATCGCCATATTGGCACTCACATGTGCCTCTTTCGGGTGCCAGCAGTCGAAATCGGTGACCAGTGCCAGCGTGGCATAGGCCATCTCGGCCTCACGCGCCAAGCGTGCTTCCGGCATATTGGTCATGCCGATAATGTCGGCTTGCATGGAGCGATACCAATGCGATTCGGCCTGCGTAGAAAACTGCGGGCCCTCAATGCAGACATAAGTCGCGCCAACGTGCAGCTCAACATCGGCAGGCTTTACAGCACGAACGGCCTCAGCCAATACCGATTGCAGCGCCAAACACACCGGCTCCGCTAGCGAGACATGAGCAATGGCGCCTTGACCGAAAAAGCTCTGCGCGCGCTGCTTGGTGAGATCGATAAACTGGCTCGGCAGCACCATATCCAGCGGTTTCATATGCTCTTGCAACGAACCCACGGCCGACACCGCGATGACATAATCCACGCCCAAAGATTTCAGTGCATAGATATTGGCGCGATACGGTACTTCGCTGGGCAGAAAGCGGTGACCACGGCCATGGCGGGTTAAAAACGCTACCGGTACACCATTCAACTCGCCAGTGACAATCACATCCGATGGCATGCCAAACGGTGTCTCCACCACTTGCTCTTGCACATTGATGATGGCTGCCATTTGATAGAGTCCACTACCGCCAATTACGCCAATTCGTGGCTTTGCCATCTTGCCCTGCCTTTTCACAAATGAATACGGGCTGAACTTTTACCATGCCCTGACATGCTAAGGTCAAGCCACTATTCTGCATTAACTCAATCCAGTGAGGTCACTTAGCATTGACTATAGACACCACGCCCGAGCCAAAACACTTAGTCCTGATTGGCGGCGGCCACGGCCATTTGGCGGTACTTGAGGCTATGCGCCAGCATCCTTTCCCAGCACGCGTAACGCTGGTGACGCCCGACCCCATGCTGACTTACTCAGGCCTGCTGCCCGCTTATCTCGCCGACCATGTGCGCTTGGAGCAATGCCAAATTGCCGTGGCTGACTATGCTAAAGCGGCCGGAGCTACCGTGGTGCTCGATACGCTCATTAGCCTTGATGCCGAGCGGCAATGCTGCCAGCTCGCCAGCGGCAAAATCGTGCACTATGACTTGCTCTCGCTAGACACCGGCAGCGTTACCGCCATGCTTTCAGGCATTGCTAGTGCTGAAACAAAGGTGTTGTCGGTGCGCCCATTAAATGGCCTGCTAACAGCTAAATGCCCTAACAAAGTCGTCGTCGTTGGCGCAGGTGCAGGCGGCATCGAGCTGGCGTTTGCCTACGCTCATCGCGGCGCAGAAGTGAGCTTAGTCAGCGGCACTACATTGCTTCCCGGCCATCATCGTCGAGTAGCAAGAACCACCGCGCATTGGTTGAAAAAACGCGGGATAAAAATACGCAGCGGTCGCGCGCAGCTATGCCCCATCGGCGTGAGCTTAGACTCTGGGCATGAGTTGGCCGCTGATCTAGTCATTGTTGCCACCGGAGCCAGTGCCCCCGAATGGATCGCAGAAAGCGATTTGCGCCGCAGCAAAAATGGCTTTATCGCCATCAATGACACCCTACAAAGCCAATCACACCCGAGCGTATTTGCCATTGGCGATGTCAGCGCGCCCGAACACCTTGCCATTACAAGAGCAGGAGTTCACGCGGTGATGGCCGGCCCTGTATTGGCAAAAAATCTACGGCATGCCCTAAACCATCACTGCCAAGCACGCTGGCAATTGCTGCCCTACCGGCCAAAGCCTGTTTCGCTGTTTTTACTGGCCACCGGCCCTGAGCACGCGATTTTATCGTGGGGGCCACTAGTGCTTAGCGGCCGTTGGCTCTGGTGGCTGAAACGTTGGATCGATACACGCTTTGTCGAGCGCTACCGTTTAGCCGATTTATAAGTATTCCCACTCTGCGCAATTGCGCCTGTAACGAACAGGCCGCAGCATGCGTCTATTCATTACCAACACCTATTAAGACTAGAGACTCCTATGCTAGCCACGCTGCCACTACTTGAAGCCACCGACTTCCCCGCGATTCGCCGTCGCGCCATTGAGACGCTGCAAATCAACCTTGGCTATAAGTGTAACCAGCGCTGTTTGCATTGCCACGTTAACGCCGGCCCTACGCGCACCGAGATGATGAGCGATGAGATGATCGATCTCATCCCTGAGATTCTCAAGCGACATAATATTCGCCAGCTCGACTTAACCGGTGGCGCGCCAGAAATTCATCATCGCTTTCGTGATGTCGTGCGTGCGGCTCATGCGTTGGGCGTGCAAGTGATAGATCGCTGCAATCTGACGATTTTGTTTGAACCTGGCCATGAAGATACCGCTGCTTTTCTTGCTGAACATAACGTCACCGTCGTGGCCTCGATGCCCTGCTATAGCGCAGAAAATGTTGATAAGCAGCGTGGCGATGGCGTCTTCGATAAAAGCATTAAAGGCCTGCAGCAGCTCAATGCTCTGGGCTATGGCAGCGACCCAAAGCTCACATTGAACTTAGTCTATAACCCGCAAGGCCCAAGCCTGCCGCCCGACCAACACGCGCTAGAGATCGACTACAAACGCGAACTGATGGCGCATTTCGGCATTCGCTTTAATCAGCTCTTTACGCTTGCCAATATGCCCATTCAGCGCTTTGGCAGCATGCTGATTTCCAAAGGCCAGTTTCACGACTATATGGATTTGCTCAAGGCTAATTATGCCGCCGGTAATCTTGCCGAGCTGATGTGCCGCAGCACCATTAGTGTGGATTACGAAGGCTCGTTGTATGACTGCGACTTTAACCAGCAGCTAGGCTTGCGCCTGCCTGATACAGAGAATGCCGCGCCCAATCTGCGCGATTTACTCCACAGCAATTACGACAATAATCCGATTCATATCGCAGATCATTGCTATGGCTGTACCGCCGGCCAAGG
>JAGPVX010000034.1 GCA_018066805.1 Paraperlucidibaca sp.
TTTCATTTCAGCATCGCAGCAACGGGAAGTAATTATAATCAACCTCACTCCCCACACCCAAGTTACTGTTTTTACACAACTAATCTTGTTTCGCTACCGAAGCAGCGCTGGTGTGGGGCGCATTATAGGGATGCCTGAGAGCGTGTAAAGTGCTTTTTGACATATTTGTTTCAACCGCTCAATTTCTCAGCAAAACCATGCCATTTTGTACGAACCATGAGCGATTTAGCGACTTTGCTCATGCTCTCGACATTCACCATTAGCGCAGCGTAACGCGCGCTATCGCCTTTTTACCGGCTTGAATCACGCAACTATCGCCACGCTTCATTGAAAAACCGTCAATTGCTGGCTGGCCATCAATGTATACAGCCCTGCGCGTAACAACATCTTTTGCAGCCGCCGAGTTACGAACTAAGCCGGCACGATTAAGAATCGCTACCAAATAGATTGGCTCATCGGACTCCATGACTACGTCTACATCCGGTACATCCGCAGGAATATCACCCATGCGCAGCACATTGCCTGCCGCTTGCGGTGCTGCCGCTGCTGCTTCGGCCGAATGAAAACGCGTGACAATCTCTTCAGCTAATAGCTTTTTCGCCTCTTGCGGATTTTTGCCCGCAGCTACCTCTGCCTGCAAAGCCTCAACCTCTTCAATGCTGCGGAAACTTAGCAATTCATAATAGCGCCACAGCACGGTATCGGGGATAGAAAGCAGCTTTTGGTACATCTCACCCGGCGCATCGGAGACGCCAACGTAATTGCCCAAGGACTTTGACATCTTCTGCACGCCATCGAGACCCTCGAGAATAGGCACAGTGATACAGACTTGAGCAGCCTGGTCATAACGGCCTTGCAGCGTACGACCCATGAGTAGGTTGAATTTTTGATCGGTGCCGCCTAGCTCGACATCAGCTTTTAGTTCAATTGAGTCATAGCCCTGCAATAGTGGGTAGAGGAACTCATGAATAGCTATCGGCTGCTGCGCCGCAAAGCGCTTAGTGAAGTCATCGCGCTCCATCATGCGAGTAACGGTGTACTGCGCTGCCAAGCCAATTAAGTCACTTGCCGACAACTTCGCCATCCACTCCGAGTTAAACACCACGCGCGTGCGTGCAGGGTCCAGAATTTTGAACACTTGCTCGGCATAGGTCTTAGCGTTTTGCGCGACCTGCTCCTCGGTTAATGGCTTGCGGGTGATATTTTTGCCGGTAGGGTCGCCAATGCGGCCCGTAAAATCGCCGATCAAGAAAATGACTTCATGCCCAAGATCTTGAAATACCTTGAGCTTATTGATCAGTACTGTGTGGCCCAAGTGCAAATCTGGAGCAGTAGGATCAAAGCCCGCCTTTATACGTAGTGGCCGGCCTTCGCGGAGCTTGGCTAGCAAGTCGGCTTCAGGGATGATCTCTTCAGTGCCGCGCATGATGAGCGCGAGCTGTTGTTCGGGTGTCATAGGCTTAAGCTTTTTGTCATGGCGGTCATAAAAACCAATGGTCAGAGTTTAGCACTCTGCTGCGCCGACGCCACGCTAAGCCTGCTAGAGTTCATTGCACCGTTTATTGTTTTGGAGGCGCCATGTCTACGCTGTTTATTGGTCTAATGTCTGGCACCAGTGTCGACGCTCTAGATGCCGCACTAGTGGACTTCAGCAATGAACGTGTGCCGCGGCTTATTGGAGAGAAAAGCCATATCTGGCTAGCTGATGAGCGCCAAGAGTTGCTTGCATTAGCTGCAGGATGCGCAAATGAGATTGATCGCAGCGGGCGCGCTGGGCAATGGTGGTCAGAGCGAGCAGCCGCGCTGATTAATGAGCTGCTTGCAGAGCATCAGTTAAGTCCTAGCGATGTGCGCGCCATTGGCAGCCACGGTCAAACACTGCGCCACCGCCCCCACAGTGACTACCCATACACGCTACAAATTGGCGACCCTTGCTTATTAGCGGAACTAAGCGGCATATCTGTGGTGGCACAATTTCGTCAGCGCGATATGGCGGCAGGCGGCCAAGGCGCACCTTTAGTGCCCGCGTTTCATCAAGCAATTTTTGCCCAAAGCGAGCGCTGCGTGGTGGCACTTAATTTAGGCGGCATTGCTAATATAAGTGTCATGCAGCCAGGTCGTGGCGTGCGCGGCTACGACACAGGGCCCGCCAGCATGCTGCTCGATGGCTGGTGTCAGCGTCATACCAGCAAGGCTTATGACGAAGATGGGCGCTGGGCCGCTAGCGGCACCTGCCATCAGGGGCTACTTGATGCGCTACTAGCGATGCCCTACTTTTCGGCACCGGCGCCGAAAAGTACAGGCCGCGAGAGCTTTGGCATGAGCTGGCTAGAGCGGCAGTTGGTACTAGTAGGCACAGACATCAAACCCGAAGATGTGCAAGCAACACTGCTCGCCCTAACAGCGACGACAGTTGCGGATGCGATTTTGCGGGAAGCGCCAAGTGGCGAGCTCATTTTATGTGGTGGCGGCGCCAATAACACCGCGCTCTGCCAAGCCATTGCGGCAAAACTTACACACTGGCAGTGCAAACGCAGCGAGGCTTATGGCTATCCGGCGCAAGCTATTGAGGCGATGGCTTTTGCGTGGTTGGCGATGCGCTTTACCCAAGGCTTAAGCGGCAATGTGCCCGAAGTAACCGGCGCACGAGGCGCTCGCGTGCTGGGCGGATACTTTCCAGCCTAGACAGACACTAGGCTGGAGCTATCGCTAGATTGAAAACGACGAGCCGCAACCGCAAGTCGATTGCGCGTTGGGATTGTGGATGACAAATTGCGAGCCATTCAAGCCCTCGACATAGTCAACTTCAGACCCCACGAGATATTGATAACTCATAGGATCGACGAGCATCTCGACATCACCATTGGCAAAGCTGGAGTCGCCGTCTTTTACTTCGTCATCGAAAGTGAAGCCGTAAGAGAAGCCCGCGCAGCCACCGCCCGTGATATAGACGCGAAGTCGCAACGCTGGGTTATTTTCGCCCTCGCGTAATTTACGTACCTTGTCCGCTGCTTTGTCAGAAAGCGCTAAAGCGGCAGTTTGTTCACTCATGACTTTCACCTAGATAGTGCAAAAAAGCCTGTTGCAGGCTGCGCATTATACTGCGCGAACATTTGTCACTGGGCGAGCCTGCTCTGCATCAGCTTTTGACTCAGCCTTAGATGATGCATTTTTCGGAGAGGACTGCTCAGCAGATAGCACGCAAAGGCGACCAACCACCTCTGCACCCAATTGCATTTCCATATTCTGATACGTGACTACGCCATGAACACGGGCGCCTTTGGCCAATTCAAGATGGCCCGAGCAAGTAATATTGCCATGTACCGTACCGCTAATAATGGCATTAGGCACGTCGATGTCGCCTGCGACATGGCCATGAACCATTAAGCAACCTTCTTTAGAGTTGATATTGCCCTCTATACGCCCTTCAACATGAAGGCCGCCAACAAAGCTAATATTTCCTTGGATGGTTGATTGGCTGCTAATAAAGCTATGGTCTTTATAGGCAGCTGGATCATTTTTACTCTTCTTAAACATAGCTCACACCTTAACGAGTCTTAATTTCCCATTTGTAGCGCCGATCTAAACTGTTGGCGCCACTGCGAACTTGTACGTCTACACGCTCCGGACTGAAGCCATCGGGTAGACGCCATTCGCCACTAAATTGCTGGTAATAACGCAATGTAAATCGCGGCTGATCGACAGGCAGCTCAATTTGACGGCTGCCGCCACTGACTTTCACCTTAACACGCCCTTCAGTCGCATTGCCGGATGCGTTGCTACGCACAATCAATAATCGGTAGCGCACGACCTTCGGATCTTTGGTCGGCAGCAACTCAAACAGCTCGATGGCCAGCGGCACATTGGCAGCTTTCTGCGATGTCATGCGCTTATAAAACGTGACGCGACTCTCCAGCGCTGACATGCCCGCCAGCAACTCTTGGTTATCTTCCTGCAAGCGTTGCGAAGCGGCATCGATAATATCGTACTCTTTGGCCTTTACAGCGACGCGCTCACGCTCATTAGACAAGCGCTTCTCGTAACTGTCGCGCAGCTTCTGCAAACTGCTCTCATGATCGGCGCCTAGTGATTGATTCACTAACTGGCTGGCAAAAAAACCAACGGCCGCCGCAACTATAGCAATAGTGAGCATACCCCAAGCACTAGTGAAAAAAGCAATGACTGGCCCGCGTACTGTTGGCATATAACGCCTGATGGCATCTCGCTTAGCCATCAGGGTAACAAGCCAATGTGCGCTAGGCCCATACGTTCATCAAAGCCAAACATCAGGTTCATGTTTTGTACGGCTTGGCCGGCGGCACCTTTAACTAGGTTGTCGATGACCGAAAGTATGACGACGGTGTCGCCACCTTGAGGCTGATAGACCGCCAAACGGCAAGTATTGGCGCCACGAACGCTACGAGTTTCTGGCAGGCTGCCGGCTGGCATGACATCGACAAAAGGCTCATCTGCATAGGCCGCCTCAAACAGTGCCTGCAAGTCGTCCACAGGCTTGATCAAGCGCGCATAAAGCGTAGAGTGAATGCCACGAATCATTGGTAATAAATGTGGCACAAACGTCAAGCCAACCGGAGCACCATGTGCTAGCGCCAAGCCTTGCTTAATTTCGGGCAAGTGGCGGTGACCAGCAACGCCATAAGCCTTGAAGCTCTCGCCGGCCTCGGCCATCAGCGTGCCAATCTCAGCTTTACGGCCAGCGCCGGAAGCACCCGACTTCACATCGGCCACGAGCGCATCTGTAGCAATGACACCAGCATTGATCAAAGGCAGAAAACCAAGTTGCACTGACGTTGGGTAGCAGCCAGGGTTCGCAACCAGGCGCGCACCTTTAATGGCCTCGCGATTGACTTCAGGCAGACCGTAGACGGCCTCGGTGAGCAGGTGTGGGCAGCTGTGCTCCATGCCATACCATTTCGCCCATTCCACAGGGTCTTTAATGCGAAAGTCGGCGGCCAAGTCGATGACACGCACGCCGGCGGCCAGCAACTCGGGCACTTGCTTCATGGCAATGCCATTGGGCGTGGCAAAAAAGACTACGTCGCATGTCGACAAAACAGCAGTGGATGGTTCCGAGAAAGCGATGTCGACATAGCCGCGTAGGTTCGGATAAAGCGCCGATACAGCCTGACCCGCCTCGCCACGCGACGTAATCGCCGTCAGCTCAACTTCAGGATGCAGCGCTAATAAGCGCAGTAATTCAACACCGGTATAACCCGTGCCACCTACAATTCCGACCTTTATCACGACTGCTCCTCGCTTGCTGGCTTGAAAAACTTCAGACAGGCCAAGGATTATCGGGAAACCACGGCCATAGGGCAAACGTTCCTAGTGTTTTTTCTTGCCAACTAGCCTAGCGCCGCCATTATTGGCAGACTGCGGGCCTTGCTAGGAGACGTTCATGCTGTGGATTAAAGCCTTTCATATCATCGCTGTGGTGTGCTGGTTTGCTGGCCTATTTTATTTGCCGCGACTATTTGTCTATCACAGCGAAAGTCAGGATGAGATCAGCCATGATCGTTTCGTCATCATGGCGCGGCGTCTATACAACGGCATTATGATGCCCTCGATGATTGCCAGCGTCGTGCTCGGCCTCTGGCTATTGGTGTTGGTATGGCCGGCATATGGCCATCAAGCTTGGCTGCACGCAAAGCTTGCGTTGGTGCTCCTGCTCTTGGCCTATCACTTCTATTGCAACCACTTGCGCATTGCTTTGGCGGAGCGGCGTAGCCAGCACAGCAGTCGCTATTTTCGTATTTTCAATGAATTGCCGGTGCTGGCCTTGGTCATCATTGTGATCTTGGTGGTGGTGAAACCCATATGAATTCCATGCGCCCAGTGACTTTATGCTTTTCTGGCCTAGACCCTTCCGGCGGCGCCGGCCTGCAAGCAGACATTGAAGCGATTGCTGGCCTTGGTGGTCATGCGGCCGTGGTGTGCACCGCACTCACTGTGCAGGACAGCCAAAGCGTTTATGACTTCTCATTGGTCGATACTAAGCTACTCATTGCTCAAGCTGAAGCGGTGCTGGCTGACCTGAATGTGGTGTCGGTAAAAATTGGCATGCTGGGCTCGCGAGCTGTGGTTGAGGCTATTTTCGCGCTTCTGACCAAGCATCCGCACATTCCGGTGGTGCTCGACCCTGTGCTCTCAGCCAACGCCGGCGGCAACTTAGCGCACGATGATTTACGCGCCGCATTGGTCGCCGTGCTGCCACAAACAGCGGTGATCACGCCGAATACATTGGAGCTACGCCGCCTCGCTGCCTGCGAAGATGATGCCGAGGCGATCCGTGTATTAAGCCAAGCTGGCGCATCGGCTATTTGGGTAACTGGCGGTCACGAGCCCGGCAATCAGCTAGTCAATCGACTTTATATAGATGGTGAGCTGACACTAGAGACATCACAAGCTCGGCTCGATGGTGAGTTTCACGGCTCGGGCTGCACACTGGCGGCAACATTAAGTGCGGCGATGGCACGCGGGCTTTCTGTGCGCGACGCCGCACCATTGACCGAAAGCTTTGTGCGCCAAGCTCTGCTGCACGCCGACCGGCCTCGCGATACTGGCCAATTCATTCCAAACCGCTTGGCTGCTCTAACGCAAAAACCTATGCGCATTCACGGCATCTATGCCATTACCGATGCCAGCCTTGGCGATGAGCTGCTGACGAAGGCGCGTTTAGCGCTGATCGGCGGCGTTCGTGTGCTGCAATATCGCGATAAAAGCTCAAATCAGGCTAAGCGCTTGCTGGAAGCCTCGGCGTTAGCCGCGCTGTGCCGCGAATTCGGCGCTGTGTTTATCGTCAACGATGACATTGCGCTAGCTCAAGCTGCTGCTGCCGACGGTGTCCATCTTGGCCAAAGCGATGGCCAAGTGGCGCATGCGCGTGCTGTATTGGGGCGAGCCGCCATTATCGGCGTTACTTGCCACAATGATTTAAGCCTTGCCCGAAATGCTGTCGCCGCCGGCGCAGACTATCTTGCGTTTGGCGCCATGTTCGCATCACCCACGAAGCCTCAGGCGCAACTTTGCAGCCTCGATATTTTACGCGCCGCACGCGCAGAATTTTCCCTGCCGCTGGTAGCGATTGGCGGCATTAGCGTCGATACTATCGCGCCTATCCGCAATGCTGGCGCCGATGCCATCGCAGTTATTAGCGAACTCTGGCGCAGCGATGACACCATCACGCGCAGCCAGCGCCTGACCCAGGAGATTTACACCCAATGAGCAGCAATCGATCCGAAGCGCTTTTTGCCGCCGCCTGCAAACACATTCCCGGTGGCGTGAATTCGCCCGTGCGCGCTTTTCGTGGCGTCGGCGGTAACCCGATATTTTTCTCGCGCGCTCAAGGTGCCTACCTTTTTGACGCCGATGACAATTGCTATATCGACTATATCTGCTCATGGGGTCCAGCGATTTTGGGTCATGCTCATCCCGATGTGATTCGCGAAGTTCAAGAAGCGGCAACACTAGGTTTATCGTTTGGCGCGCCAACGGAAGTTGAAGTGGAAATGGCGGACATCGTCTGTGAACTCATGCCATCGATGGATTTAGTGCGCATGGTCAGCTCTGGCACCGAGGCCACCATGAGCGCCATTCGCCTAGCGCGCGGCTTTACCGGCCGCGATGTCTTGGTGAAATTTGAAGGCTGCTATCACGGCCACTCCGACTCGCTGCTGGTGAAGGCCGGCTCAGGCGCACTAACTTTAGGCGTGCCAAGCTCTGCCGGCGTGCCCGCCAGCATTGCGCAACACACCATTACTCTGCCCTACAACGACCTCGATGCCGTGCGTGATTATTTCCGCGAGCATGGCGACAAGGTTGCCTGCATCATCGTTGAGCCTGTCGCCGGCAATATGAATTTGATTCCGCCGCGTCCTGGCTTCTTGCAAGGCCTACGCGAAGTCTGCGATCAATCCGGCAGCGTGCTTATTTTTGATGAAGTGATGACTGGTTTCCGCGTTGCTCTCGGCGGTGCGCAAGCGCTTTATGGCGTTAAACCCGACATCACCACGCTAGGTAAAATCATTGGTGGAGGCATGCCGGTAGGCGCATTTGGTGGCCGCCGCGACATCATGGAATGTATCGCGCCATTGGGCCCGGTTTATCAAGCTGGCACGCTCTCGGGCAACCCGATAGCCATGCGTGCGGGCTTGAAAACGCTGTCGCTCATTCGCCAGCCCGGCTTTCATGAGCAACTAAGCGCGCGCACGAAAGCGCTTTGCGAAGGTCTCGAGGCTGCAGGTCGTAAGGCTGGCGTGCCTATCAGCACGCATCATATTGGCGGCATGTTTGGCTTCTTCTTCAGCGAAACGCCGGCGTGGTCATTTGCCGAGGCAACGCAGGGTGACACCGAGTATTTCAAGACATTCTTCCACGCCATGTTGGCTGAGGGCGTGTATTTGGCACCGTCGGCTTTCGAGGCGGGTTTTGTCTCTATCGCACACACCGAGTCTGACATTAGCAATACCATCGCCGCAGCTGAACGCGCGCTGATGGCGACTCGTCGCTAAGTCATGACAGGCCGCCAGCGTCTCTGCATAGCTATTGTGCTATCGGCGCTGGCGCATGTGCTGACACTCAACGATATCGAATGGTCATGGCCGTGGCAGGACGAAAGCAGCGATGAAGTATTGTCGAAAAAACCTGCCGAAGAGCTCAAGCGCGTCAAACTTGCCTTCGCCAAACCTAAGCCAGAAAGCGAATGGCCGGTGGTGTATTTGCTCAAGCCAGATGCGCCGGTAGCCATTGAGCAAGCCAAGCCTGTAGCGGCCAAGTCAAAGACGACTCCCAAGCCTGAAATTATCGTCAAAGCTACCGAGCCCACCATCAGTGACGACTTACTCAATGAGATCGTTGCTGATGCTCCGGCGCCTGAAATCATTGAGCCAGCACCAAGCTTTCCAGTGCAAGTCACCGCTCTGCAGCGTGCGAGCTATTACGGCTTCCAGCTCAAGCTCACCCAGCAATGGTTTATGGAAGGCTTTCGCTACGCCATCATCAACAATGCTAGCAAATTCGGCTTCACCGCTACGCTCAGCAGTGAGGGTCAGGTTTCGCCAGAAGGTTTACACCCCGAGCACTATCGCCTCCTACTGAATAACGACCTGAAACAGTACGCAGACTTTGATCGCGACGCCGGTGTGGTAATACATGGCAAGGCTGGACATCGAGAGACGGCGCCAATAACTCCCGACTTTCAAGACATGGCAAGCCTGCCCTACCACGTGGCTGTGAGCTATAGCGGCGAGGCTGAAAAACGCCTCATGGTCACCACGGGTAGCTCCGTGTATGAAATTGCACTTAATATCATTTCTGAAGATCAACTTAAGCTGCCTGGCGGCGTACTGCGCACCATTCATCTCACTGGTTCACGCATTCGCAGCGATGGCACACGCCAAAGTGGTTACGACATCTGGCTAGCGCCAGGCCTGCGTAATTTCCCAGTGAAGTTTCGCGGCCCCGATAGCAAGGGCAATATCCTAGAAATGGCAGTGATGACTCTGATGTTCGATGGCAAGGCCGTGTTTGGCAAAGATGTAGTGTTTGAACCCACCTCGGCAAGCGAGGATGCGCTGCCGGAGAGTATGTTGCCTGAGATCATTGGCAACACTAATGCACTGCCGGAACCAAGCACTACCGAGTCGCCACCAGTGCCCGAACCCACTGCAGAGGACGCCTTAATAGGCAATAAGACGCCCGCAGCTAGCGACGACTCAGCGGAATAGATTCATCACGCCATCGACCATGGAGTCGATGAAGCCGGGGATGCCGCCAGTGGCACATGGCGTCATTTCTTGTGGCCGCGATTTAGCCGCCACGGGGATGCGCACACCGCCACACTCAGCATTACTTAGACGACCTGTTGATGGATCTAGCCATTCCCACGCCACATCGGCAGGCATATCAGGCGCATGATAACTTGGCGATAAACGCGCCATCATATCGGTCCATACCGGCAATGCGCCTGTGCCACCTGACAGGCCAGTGGAGCTATTGTCATCACGACCCAACCAGACCACACCTAACAGGTCGCCAGCCGAGCCAGCAAACCAGCTATCGCGCAAATCATTCGTTGTGCCTGTCTTGCCGGCAACTACTGTGCTGCTCGGCAAGCGCCGATACGCCGACGCTGCTGTACCAGCGCGCGCGACCTGCTCAAGGCCATAATGCAGAACATAGGTATCGGCGGGGTCAACGACTTGTCGACGCTCACCGGCAAAGCGCTGCAAAGTCTGGCCGTCAGAATCAACGACTTCACGAATGCTCTGAATCGGTGAGCGCACACCAGTTAACAAGACCTGATACAAATGTAAAACCTGTATTGGCGATTGATTCAAAGCACCTAGTAGTAACGATGGGTAGCTTTGCAGGTCACCCTCAACACCGAGCTGACGCAATGTATTGATGAAGGCAGGCAAGCCAACGGTCATGCCCAAGCGCACAGCGGCTTGGTTATACGAGCTAGCCAAAGCCGTTCGCAATGGTACCGAGCCATGGCTTTGCTTATCGTAGTTTTGTGGCTCCCAGCGCTTACCGGAATCACTCACCACTTCTACGGGATCGTCACTAATCGGGGTTTGCCAGGTGTATTGGCCCGTGCTCAATGCTGTGAGGTAAATAGCTGGCTTCAGCAATGAGCCAACTTGGCGCGAGGCATCGATGGCGCGGTTATAGCCAGTAAAAACTCCCGTACCGCCAATTAAGGCACGCAGTTCGCCGCTGCGCAGATCAGCTGCTAGCACAGCCCCTTCTAGCTTATCTAGCTTGCGGCCTTGCTTGCGAAGACGTGCGACGGTATCGCGCAGGGCGGCATCAGCAGCATTTTGCACCCGTGGATCTAGCGTGGTGTAAATGCTCAGCCCTTGGCTGGTGAGATCATCTGATTTATAGCTTTCGCGCAGCTGTCGGCGCACAACATCGAGAAAGTCGGGATAAAGATTGTTCGATGCCGATGGCTTAGCGATTACGCCCAAGGGCTTATTCATCGCGACATCACGATCGGGCGCACTGAGCTTATCTTCACGATATAAGTTATCGAGCACGATGTTGCGGCGCTGCAGGGCACGCTCTTGGTTACGGCGCGGATTGTAATACGAGGGGCCTTTTACCATGCCAACGAGTAACGCCACTTGCGGCAAAGACAACTCCGACAATGGCTGGCCAAAATAAAACTCCGCAGCCAAGCCAAAACCATTAATTGAGCGAGTGCCTTGCTGACCAAGATTCACTTCATTGAGATAGGTTTCTAAAATTTCAGACTTGCTGTAATGCGCCTCAAGCAGCAACGCCATCAGGGCTTCATTGACTTTACGTGTGAGTGAACGCTCATCGCTTAGGTAGAAGTTTTTCACAAGCTGCTGCGTCAGCGTACTGCCGCCTTGGCGTACCTGACCGCTAGTAATATTGACCCAGACTGCGCGCATAATACCGCGCAGCGAGATGCCAATATGCTGATAAAAGCGCTGATCTTCAGTGGCCAATAATGAATCGACTAAATGCGGCGGCGCTTCTTTTAACTGAATCAGAATGCGATCTTCGTTTTGGCTAGGATAAATACCGCCAATCACTAAAGGCTCCAGACGCACACTGCCGCGCTGACCAACGCGTGTGCTGGCCAGCTCCACCAAACGATTTTGCTGAAAACGAATACGTAATAACTGACTAGGTTCGCGACCGTCGCCAAAGGCAAAGCCACGGCTATGAATAAACAGCGTATTGCCATCAACATCGTAAGTGCCAGAAGAAGGCGCACCGGCGAGGCGCCTATAATTCAACAGGCGCAGCTCATCCTCAACGCTTTGCTGTGACAGCTGCTCACCCTTAGTAAGCACCAATGGCCGCGCATAAACGCGGGCCGGAATCGCCCAGCGCTTGCCTTCAAACTTCTCACGCACAATGCTATCTAAATGCATGATATAGGCGCCGCCACCAACGACACCGATCAAGGCGATCAACATAAAAACTAAGACAGCCGCTGTTTTTAAACGACCGCTAGAAGCTGGAGTTTTGGCCACGCAGAACATCCACAAAAAGAGAATAGGTCGCATTGTACTCATGCCAATGCGGTAGCGGAAACACTGTCATCTGGCAGAAAGCGTGAGCATCTCTATAATGCGCGCTGAAATTCACTGAACTAATGAGATCGCCATGAGCCGCCGCTTCGATATTTATGCCATTGGCAACGCCCTAGTCGACCTCGAATACGCTGTTGATGAAGACTTCTTGAGCCAGCACGGCATTGAAAAGGGCGTGATGACCTTGGCTGAAGCCGATGCTCAAGCCGCGCTATTGAACGCACTTGATGCTAATGCACCGCGCCTAAAGCAGGCCAGCGGTGGCTCGGCCGCCAATAGCATCATTGCCGCCAGCGCCATGGGTGCTCGCTGCTTCTATCACTGCAAAGTCGCAAATGACGCGCTCGGCACACTCTATCGCGATGATCTACTCGCCGCCGATGTCAGCACCAATCTGAAGGAAGTACGTCCCGAAGGCGTCACCGGCACCTGCGTAGTCATGGTCACGCCAGACACCGATCGCACCATGAATACTTACTTGGGCATTACCGCCGAAGTCTCGCGCGCCGAGCTCGACCCAGAAGCGCTGCAAGACAGCAAATGGCTGTATATCGAAGGCTATCTGTGCACCTCAGATTCGGCGCGCGATGCCGTCGCGCACGCACACGAGCTGGCGAAAGCGGCCGGCGTTAAACGCGCGCTAACGTTTTCTGACCCCGCCATGGTGCAGTACTTCCTGCCTCAGTTGCAGACACTGCTAGCCGATGGCGTCGATTTACTATTTTGCAACGAAGATGAAGCTCGTGGCTTTGCCGGTTGCGATGACCTTGATCAAGCCCTCATTACCCTGCGCGGCGTGGCTGAGCGCGGCATCATCACCTGTGGCAAAAACGGCGCTTGGGTCTGGACCCAAACTAGCGTGCTAGAACTGCCTGCCTGTCCCGCCACGCCGGTGGATACACTAGGCGCTGGCGATAGCTTTGCTGGTGCGGTGCTGTATGGTTTAAGCCAACGCTGGACGTTTGAAGATTGCGCACGCTTAGCCATGCGCACTGCCGCTCAAGTGGTGTCGCAGTTTGGCCCACGCTTGAGTATTGAACAATATCGCGCGCTGCTCAGCGCTGATTAGGAGGAGCAATGGGTTTTCGTTTATGCGCCAACGCCGATTTAGTTGAAAATGAGGCCCGCGCCTTTCGTTCTCCAGCTGGTGAAGTCATCGTGGTAAACCGCGATGGCCAAACCTACGCTTATCAAAATAGCTGCCCACACTTAGGGATTAATCTCGAGTTTAATCCCGACGAATTCATGGACAGCGAGAACTATTTTCTCATTTGCAGCAACCATGGCGCGTTGTTTCAAGTTGAAGATGGCCTCTGTGTTAGCGGCCCCTGCCAAGGAGAGTCCTTACTCAGCGTTCCCATCCAAATACAGGACGGATTCATCGAATTAATCGAACAATAGTTTGTTAACGCGCAAATAACGCTGTTTTGTTTGCGCCCCTGTCAATGCTCTGCTATAGAGAGCGATTATCTGCGTGAGAAAGAACAATGCCTACCCGCACTACTGAAAAAAAGGCTACTGCGGCCACCAAAACTAAGAAAAAACCAATTGGTATCGTCCTCATTCACGGTGTTGAACCGTATAAAGAAACCAAAGGTGAAGATTATTTAGGTGCGCCTCAGCGTAAGCATTTTCGTGAAATTTTAATTTCATGGAAACGCGAGTTAATGCAGGAAGTGGACCGTACCGTGCACCACATGAAGGATGAGTCTGGCAGCCTGCCCGACCCGAACGATCGCGCCACGCAAGAAGAAGAATTCTCTCTTGAGCTCCGCACGCGTGATCGTGAGCGCAAACTGATCAAAAAAATCGATCAAATGCTCGATCGCATCGAAAAAGATGACTACGGCTACTGCGATGATTGCGGCATCGAAATCGGCATTCGCCGCCTAGAAGCCCGCCCTACTGCAACCCTGTGCATCGACTGTAAGAGCCTGCAAGAAATCAAGGAAAAGCAGCTGGTTGGTGGTTAACCGCGTTATCGGCCGGTTCGCGCCCTCGCCAACCGGCCCGCTACACTTCGGATCTCTTCTTGCTGCAATCAGCAGCTATGCCAGCGCCAAACATCAGGGCGGCCTCTGGCGACTTCGTATCGACACCATCGACCCACCTCGTGAACAAGCTGGCGCAGCTGACAGTTTTATTAGCACGCTCGAGGCGCATGGCCTGCACTGGGACGGCGATATCGTTTGGCAGCATCAGCGCATTGCGCGCTACCGAGAAGTATTGGCCGAGCTCATTGCCAAAAACTTAGTCTATGCCTGTGATTGCTCACGTAGCGCTCGCGCTGAAGCCGGAGTGCTCGACTGCTTAGGCCCATGCCGGCATGGCGAGCATCACCCTAATGCTAGCGATGCCGCTTGGCGTCTGCGATCGCCTGCCACTGCAAGCACCTATCATGACCGCCTACACGGTGAACTGTCTGAGCTACTAAGCCGCAGCTGCGGCGATGCCATACTTTGGCGGCGCGATGACTTACCGGCTTATCAGCTCGCCACCGTTGTTGATGATCATGACATGAGCATTAGCGAAGTGGTTCGCGGCACTGACTTGCTCGACAACACGGCACGCCAGTGTCATCTCGCCGATAGCCTAGGCTGGGCACGACCGCAGTTTTTACACATCCCGATGCTTATTAACAGCACTGGCCAAAAGCTATCGAAGCAAAGCCATGCACTCGCGTTAAACAATAATCATGCCGCAGAGAATGTCTTTTTAGCGCTGCAACTATTGGCGCAGCAGCCGCCAGCTGAGCTTCGCCAAGCCTCTATCGACGAAATCATCACCTGGGCCGTGGCGCATTGGTGTGAGTCAGCGCTGCCAATAGGCGACATTAAGCAGCCCTGACTTTGCCCAATGAGCTAAAGCTGATACCGTGCCAACACGCACAATCGCTGCGTTTCGGAGCCCTCGCGTGTATATTGACCGCCTAATTTTGCTATTTGTTGCTGGCGCTTATTTACTTTCACCCGTGATCATTGATTGGTGGAGTGAGGGCGGCAGTGCGTGGTATCGCCCCTACACTATTTGGGCACTACTGATTGCCTTGGGCTATTGGGTAGCACGGAGCCGCGATTTAAATGATCTTTAGTCCTACCCTACTATTTACGCTAACCACTGCGTATTTGGGGCTCTTATTTTTTGCCGCCTACGCCAGTGAGCACGGCTGGATTCCTTTACGCTGGGTGCGCCATCCGGCAGTGTTTGTTTTGTCATTGGGCGTTTTTGTCAGCACCTGGGGCCTATTTGGTGCCGTGCAATTCGCGCGCGAAAGCGGCTTCAACTTTCTCACTTTTTATATTGGTCTAGCCGGCGCATTTCTCTTGGCTCCGGTATTTTTGCAGCCACTTTTTCGGCTTGCACGTAGTCATCAGCTCACCTCCTTACCGGACTTGCTCGCATTCCGCTACCGCAGCCAAGCCGCCGGCACGCTAGCAACTATCGCCATGTTAATTGGCGTCATGCCATTGCTCACCACGCAAATGCAAACCGTCGGCGAGGTCGCACGCATACTCACCGGCGGCACAAATACCAAGCTCATGGGCTTAGTATTTTGCGTGATGCTCATCGGCTTTACGTCGCTGTTTGGCGCTGGAGCAAAGTCGAGTCGCCATCAGGAAAATGATGGCCTTGTGGTGGCGATCGCGCTCGAGTCCGTGATTAAGCTCATTGCCATTTCGGCCGTTGGCCTCTACGCCTACTTCGGCGTGCTTGGTGGCAGCGCAGGCGTTAATGATTGGCTGAGTCATCACCCCGAAGCCTTGCGCAACCTATTTCAACCGTTAAAGGCAGGTTACTGGCACAGCCTTCTGTTGGTATTTTTCTTCGCCTCAGTGGTTATGCCCTGCCTCTATCACATGGCTTTTACGGAAAACCGCGAGCCGCGCAACTTGCTCACCGCCACGTGGGCCTTTCCGCTGTATCTGCTGGTGATGGCATTGGGCATTCCCATTATTTTATGGGCCGGACAGGCCATCGGCCTAGCAGACTTACCCGAGTTCTACAGCCTCGGCGTTGCTATCGAATCGCGCTCACCCGCCCTAGTTTTGCTGCTGTTTATTGGCGCACTAGCATCATCAAGCGGCATCTTAATTGTCACCACACTGGCACTGGCCAATATGACGCTAAACCATGTCATCTTGCCTTTACGCGGCTGGCCTACCGACGACGCACTTTATCTAGAAACTCAGCGCCAGCGCCGCTTTCTCATCGGCTTCATTTTGCTCGCAGCCTTTATGCTGTCTTGGCTGCCTGGTTTACGTCCCGACAGCACTGAAATGTCGATGCTGTCATTCGTTGCCATTTTGCAGTTAGCACCTAGTGTGCTGGCTCTACTGTTTTGGCCGCGCGCGACACGCTCGGGCATGCTCACAGGCTTGAGCTTTGGCATGGCAATTTGGATAGTCATGCTGGCGATTCCGTCACTATTTTTAGCCAACTTTGATAGCGGCAAGCTACTCGGCATTATCACCACATCGCGACTCGATCATTGGCAGGCCATGGGCATCATCGCCACCCTGGGCAATGGCATCGTCCTCGTCGTTGTCTCGCTATTACAGCCTCAATCTGCTGCCGATCGTGAAGTTGCCGAAGCCTGCTCAGTCGATAACCTCAGCAGCCCCGTGCGTTGGAGCTTGGCCGCCGACTCAGTGGACGCTTTTGTCAAAGCACTAACGCCAGCGCTCGGACCGCTAACCGCTGAGCGCGAAGTTGGCATGGCGCGCAATGATCTCAATATGGCCAGCACTGAACGCCGCCCCTATGCACTGCGCCGCCTACGCGATCAGCTCGGCGCCAACCTGTCTGGCTTATTGGGGCCAAGCTTGGCCATGGAGTTGCTCGACAAACATCTACCTCAACAAATCGTGCCGCAAAGCCCCGGCGAAGATATTCACTTTATTGAGTCACGCCTGGAGGAATATCGCGACAAACTTTCAGGGCTGGCTGCTGAGCTTGATACCTTGCGCCGTTTTCATCGCCAAACTCTGCACGACCTGCCATTAGGCGTATGTACGCTGGCGGGCGATCTTGAAGTGCTGAGCTGGAATCGCGCCATCATGGATATTACTGGCTGCGCCGATATCGAAGTTATTGGCTCGCGACTAAGTAGCCTTCCCGAGCCATGGAACCACACGCTGACGCAATTTCTTAACCAGCCAGGCGCGCTAGAATCGCGCCACCGCCTAAATGTCGATGGCCAAACTCGCTGGATTAACCTTCATCGCGCCATGATTGGCGACGCCGATGGCAGTGTAGTGCTGGTTATGGAGGAAATAACCGCCCTGCAACAGCTTGAGTCACGCCTGCACCATAGCGAGCGCTTAGCAGCAGTTGGTCGCCTAGCGGCTGGTGTCGCCCATGAAATCGGCAACCCAATTACGGGCATTGCCTGCTTAGCGCAAAACCTTAAAGCTGAGCATGCGATCGACCATGAAGTGCATGCGACCGCGCAAGACATTCTCGATCAAACCAAGCGCGTCACCAGCATTGTGCAGTCTTTAGTGGGCTTTGCTCGCACTGAGCATCATGTCGGCGGCGAGTTCGACAATGTGCCCTTGCTCGCCGTGGTCAATGAATCGCTGCATCTACTAAAACTCGCACCGGAAGCGCGCCAAGTTGATTTTCGAGTGCATATCGATAGCAGCCTAGGCGTCTATGGTGATGCCCAGCGCCTGTGCCAAGTCTTCATCAATCTTCTCGGCAATGCCCGCGATGCCAGCACGCAGTCAGGCCGAATCTTGGTTCGCGCTCGTCAGCACGGGCCATCACTGCGTATTGAGATTGAAGACTTCGGGCACGGCCTGCCCGATGGCGATTTGCGCGAACGCTTATTTGAGCCCTTTGTAACAACTAAGGCGCTCGGTGACGGCACAGGGCTAGGTTTAGCGCTAGTTCATGGCATCATTGAAGCACATGATGGTCGCATCCAATTAATCGATAAGCGCGATTACGATCAAGGCACCGGTGTGATTGTGCAAATCACGCTACCGGCCGCCAAACGCAATGAGGATATGAACGCGTGAGCAGTATTTTAGTCGTCGATGATGAACAGGTAATTCGCAGCGGCCTGAAGCGCCTATTGCAGCGTAATGGCTACGAAGTTGCCGAAGCCGGCAGTGTCGACGAGGCCTTGGCGCAGTCTTCTCCGGATTTATACGACCTGATCATTTCTGATTTACGGCTGCCTGGCCTGCCAGGCACAGCACTAATCGAGCGTGCAGGTGAAACGCCCGTGCTGATCATGACTAGCTTCGCCAGCATTCGCTCAGCCGTCGATGCCGTGAAAGCGGGCGCAGCTGACTACATTGCCAAGCCGTTTGATCACGATGACATGCTGATCACTATCGATCGCATTTTGCGCGAGCAGCGTTTGCGCCGACAAAATCGCGCCCTGCGTGCCGAGCAAGCGCTAGCCAAGCCCGATAGCGGCATCATTGGCAACTGCCCTGGGATGATAGAAATGCATCGACGCATCAGTCGTGTCGCCCCGCTTAACACCACTGTATTAATTTTAGGCGAGTCTGGCACCGGTAAAGAGCTAGTCGCGCGCGCATTGCATGAGCAAAGCCCACGTCGTGATGCACCGTTGATCTCGGTAAACTGCGCGGCCATTCCAGAGTCATTGATTGAGTCTGAATTATTTGGCCATGAAAAAGGCGCGTTCACCGGCGCTCAAGGCTTACGCAAAGGCTTGGTCGAGGCCGCTGATGGTGGTTCGTTATTTCTCGATGAAATCGGCGAATTGCCATTAGAAGCACAAGCGCGCTTATTGCGCCTGCTGCAAGAGAAAGAAGTCCGCCGCCTTGGTGCTACACAAACGCGCAAGGTCGATGTGCGCCTGATTGCCGCCACGCATCGCAACCTAAAGCAGCTCGCCAGCGAAGGCCTGTTTCGCGAAGACTTATTTTTTCGCCTCAATGTGATGGAGCTGTCACTGCCTCCGCTGCGCGATCGGGGCGACGACATTCTCACCATTGCTGATCAGTTATTAGTGAGAACCATTGAGCGAGTTGGCTCGAAACCTCTAACGTTCACCCCTGAGGCTCGGGAGGCAATGGCGCATTATCATTGGCCAGGCAATATTCGTGAGCTGGAAAATGCCATCGAGCGAGCCGTTATTTTGACCGAAACTGAGGTTATTACGCCCAGCTTACTAGCCATTGAGTCCGCTTATCCCGCCCGGCAAACTCAAACAGTACAGGTAGATGATGACCCACCTACAGGGCTATCCCTCGAGGACTATTTTCAGCACTTCGTCTTAGAACATCAGGACCAAATGTCTGAAACAGAGTTAGCACAAAAGCTTGGCATTAGTCGCAAGACGCTCTGGGAACGACGCCAGCGCTTAGGCATTCCTCGACGCCGTTGATCACAAAATAGTCGCGTATGTTACGTTACCTATCTACACAAACTAAGTCAGTAAGTAACACTTTAGTCTGATGCCACACACACAATCATATCCAACAAATTTACAAGTCGATGATTTATCTGAAATAACTAGAATTATTGAAAGTTGGCACAGTACCTGCTTTATGTAATTGCGGAACAATAAAAATAAGCCGCTTGTCGGGTAACCGGCACTATAAAAAAAGCGCTCGCCAGGATGTGAGACTGCAAAAGCCAAGGATGCTCGGGCAAAAATAATAAAAGAAGCCCAAATAATAAGACGGTCATAAACCGCACACCGTTCAGCGTACGCGGGAGGTAACCCCTCCCGCCTTGCGTTCTAAACCAAGCCCTAACATACAGTCGGATATCAACCTGCTATCATGCGCACCTTATTTACAAGGCTCGAGATGCAAGTATGTTGAAGTGGCTAAATCGCTGGCGAAATCAGGGCAAACACCTGACACGGCTCAAGCCGGTAGTAATCCCACGCGACCAGCACTCAATCTCTCGAAAGAACCTCAGTCCCGCAGCAGTCAAAACACTGTATCGCCTACAAGATTGTGGCTTCGATGCCTATCTTATTGGTGGCGGCGTACGCGACGTTTTGCTTGGCTTATCTCCTAAAGATTTCGATATTGCCACCAACGCTAAGCCGGAAGATGTGAAGCAAGTGTTTGGCAGCCAGTGTCAGATTATTGGTCGCCGCTTTCGCTTAGCCCATGTCCGCTGGGGCCGCGAAGTCATTGAAGTTGCCACGTTTCGCGCCAATCATGCCGATGGCGATGATCAAAGCGCTCGCACCAATGCCGATGGTCGCATCTTGCGCGATAACGTCTGGGGCAGCATCGAAGAAGATGCCGCCCGCCGTGACTTCACTATCAACGCTGTTTATTACCGCATTGCCGATTTCTCATTGTGGGATTTCGCCAATGGTGCAGCCGACCTGAAGCAGCGCGTTATTCGCCTCATAGGCGATCCTGAAACACGTTATCGCGAAGACCCTGTGCGCATGCTGCGTGCCGTGCGCTTCGCCGCCAAGCTCAACTTCACTATTGCTCCGGCGACCGCCAAGCCGATTCCAGCTTTGGCGCACTTGCTTGAAGAAATGTCGTCGCATCGCCTCTACGACGAGTGCCAAAAACTATTTGCCAGTGGTCATGCCGCACCACTACTGCCACTAATGCAAGGCTATGGCTTATTCGCTCCGCTATTTCCTGGCCCCGCTGAGCATCCCTGCGAGCAACTGTGGCTGAAAACTGCACAAAGTACCGATGCGCGTTTAGCGGAAGGCAAGCACATCAATCCTGCATTCTTCTTTGCCGCCCTGCTCTGGGGCGATGTTCAAGCGCGAGCGCAAGCATTAATCAATGATGGCGTGCCGCCAGTACCAGCATGGCAACAAGCCGGCACACATGCCGTTAGCCGCCAATTAGCACGCACAGCCATTCCCAAACACGTCTCACAAGTCATGCGCGATATCTGGGAAATGCAGATGCGCCTCGAATCGCCACGCCCACGCCAAGTCGAGATCATGGCCACAAATGAGCGCTTTCGTGCTGGCTACGACTTCCTGCTGATGCGCGAAAGCGTTGGTGAAGCCACAGGCAAGATGGCGGCGTGGTGGACACGTTGGCAAGCTGCCGACCCAGGCTTACAAGCCGAAATGCAACGCGCATTAGCAAAACCTGAAGCTGCCGCAGCGCCGAAAAAGCGTCGCCGTCGCCCTAAAAAAGCTGCTTCGCCGTCGCAATAATCATGAGCATTAACACTGACGTAGAGTCGCAATTTGCTGCGATAGGCCTTGGTGGCAATTTGGGCGATGCGCCTAAAACCTTATGCTTTGCGCTAGAGCAACTTGCAGCGCATGCGCAGATACACATTATTGCCATCTCTCACCTATACCGCAGCGCAGCCATAGGCCCTGAGGGCCAGCTCGACTACGCTAATGCCGTTATCAGCATTAGCACCAGCCTATCGCCTATCGCCTTGCTCGATGCCCTGCAAGCTATCGAGCTTATGGCCGGGCGCGAGCGCCTACTACGCTGGGGTGCGCGCACGCTTGACCTCGACATATTGCTATATGGCGAGATAGCAATGCAGAGTGAGCGATTAACCATTCCGCACATTGAGCTATATCATCGGCCATTCGTTTTAGTTCCACTGGCTGATATTGCCGCCGCGCGTGTTCTACCCAATGGCCATCGAGCCGATGAATTAGCGGCAAGCTGTAGCCGAGACGGCTTAGCGCTATGGCCAGATTTACGCTGGCCAAGCACAGTAGAATAACGCCACAGCAGTCTTGACCTTGACCCTCCCTCAAGTGAATATGCGCAGCCATGATTGGCACTATCGATTGCGCGGAGTAAGCCCATGAAACCCATCACGCTACGCACCTTGCGCGACATGAAAGCACGCGGCGAAGCCATCAGCTGCCTAACCTGCTACGACGCTAGTTTTTCAGCGGCAATGGCACGCGCAGGCGTCGAAGTCTTATTAATTGGCGATTCTTTAGGCATGGTTCTGCAAGGTCATAACTCAACGCTGCCAGTCACGGTTGCCGACATGGCCTATCACACGACAGCGGTCGCGCGCGGAAATCAGCAATCGTTAATCATGGCTGACTTACCGTTTATGTCCTACGCGACTATTGAGGACACTCTAGCCAATGCCGCAGCACTGATGCGAGCTGGCGCACACATGGTCAAGCTCGAGGGTGGCTCGTGGTTAAGTGAAAGCGTTCGCCTAATGACTCAAGGCGGCATTCCATGCTGCGTACATTTAGGCCTAACCCCACAGTCGGTTAATGTCTTTGGCGGCTATCGAGTACAGGGCCGTGACGAGGCGAGCAGCACTAAACTATTAGAAGATGCGCGCAATGTCGTGGCTGCTGGTGCCGCCATGATACTGCTTGAGTGCGTACCAACTGACCTCGCCAAGCGCGTACAAGAAACTGTAGATGTTCCAGTCATTGGCATTGGTGCAGGTCCACATTGTGACGGCCAAGTTTTGGTCGTGCACGATATGCTAGGCATTCATAGCGGCAAACCCGCACGATTTGTGAAAAACTTCCTTAGTTGCGGCGATGGCTCAATTGAAGGTGCTTTCCGCATCTATATTGAACAGGTTAAGTCTGGCGAATACCCCGCACCTGAACATGCGTTTGCGGAATAAGTAGAGCCACCATGAAGATTGAACACACTATCCAAGGCGTTCGCGCTGCTTTACGTTCGGCCAAAGCTAGCGGCAAATCCATTGCTTTCGTACCAACAATGGGCAATTTGCACGCTGGCCATATTCATCTAATTAATGAGGCAAAGCGCCGTGCCGACTTTGTCGTTTGCAGCATTTTTGTCAATCCAACGCAGTTCGGCGCCAATGAAGATTTCGGCAGCTATCCGCGCACACTCGATCGTGATGGCACGCTGTTGGCTGAAGCCGACTGTGACTTGCTGTTTGCTCCTGCGGCTACCGAGATCTATAGCAACGGCCTGAATCAGTTAACCAGCATTCATGTCAGCGAAGTGACCGAACAGCTCTGTGGCGCCTCACGCCCTGGCCATTTTACCGGCGTGGCCACCATCGTCACCAAGCTACTCAATATTGTCTCGCCTGATATGGCCCTATTTGGCCAAAAAGACTATCAGCAGCTCGCTGTCATTAAGCAGTTGGTTCACGACTTATTCTTGCCCGTCAATATTATTGGTATTGCCACAGTGCGCGATACTGACGGCTTGGCGCTTAGCTCACGCAATCAATACATGACTGAGCTACAGCGCAGCAAAGCCCCATTGCTCTATCAAACGCTGTGCAATATTCGAGACGCCCTGCAGAAGCCAGATAGCGTCGCTGATGAGATCATTGCGCGAGCGAAATCCACGCTTAAGCAAGGTGGCTTCAAGATTGACTATCTCAGCGTTCATAGCTTAGACCTGAATGACTTTGATGCCAGCCAGCCTCAGGCGGTTGTTTTAGTCGCTGCGCATTTAGGTAAGACCAGACTTATTGATAACCTTGTTTTTGACCTACAGTAAAACTGATAGATATCCCTTATTTGACAGCGAAGAGTGATTGATCGCGCGCGCATCTTGCGGCAAAATGGCGCGCCCAACATGTAGGTCGGTCCCAAAACCGCCCTGTGCTTGTTTTTTTGCTGCTGAGCGGAGGTAAACGCCCATGCAATGCATCATGCTGAAAGCCAAGTTACATCGTGCCTGTGTCACACATGCCGAATTAGACTACGAAGGCTCATGCGCTATCGATGGCGACTTGCTTGACCTTTCTGGCATTCGCGAATACGAACAAATTCAGATTTATAACGTCGGTAACGGCCAACGCTTCACGACCTATGCTATTCGTGCCGAATCTGGCTCAGGCATGATTTCGGTTAATGGCGCTGCGGCACACAAAGCACAGCCTGGTGATCGTGTCATTATTTGCACATACGCCCAATTTGCTGAAGAAGAGCTTGCTGCTTTTAAGCCTCGCTTGGTGTATTGCAATATCGACAACACCGTTAGTCACAGCGCTAACGCTATTCCAGTGCAAGTCGCTTAACACACTAGAAAACTTCAATCTGTAGCGTTTAATTCATTAAATCGCAGATACAAAAAAGCCGGCAATCGCCGGCTTTTTTGTGGGTGCTGCTTAGCCGAACAGGCTTAGCAACATCCCGTTAAGTGACTCTTGCCATTCAGTACCATGCATCACGAGGTTCTGACCGCCATACACAACGATGAGTAGACCTGTGAACATCACGACAACTGGCAAAATCCAGCGCTCGTAGCGGTAGTAGAAGGACTTATGACGGACCTCAGCATCCGCTGCATCCATTTCTTCCTCACCAACCACCATACGAGTAAGTAATTGGTTCAGTGCCACTGGAGGAGACAGATAACCAAGCTCGAAAGCAGCCAACACAACCATCCAGAAGTGGACCGGGTTGATGCCATTTGAGTAGGCAATTGGAGCGACTGTCGCGGACACCAAGATCACCGCACCGAACGGATCCATAATCATGCCGATGAATACCATCATAAACATGAGAATAGTCAACGTTAGCCATATGTTTCCAAGATCGGCTGGGACGCTTGCCATGATGCCAGAATGCTCGATCACACCACCGACCGACACAGACAATGCCATCAGCATAATCAACGCACCAATGTGGCCAATCGTTTCATTAGTGGCAAAGCGGACAGCTTGCTCAAGACTTAAGCGACGTTCGGCTTCTGGATTAACCTGCACAGCCTGAGCTTTGGGCTCGCGTCGAATTTTATCGAAAATCACGATAAACAACATGATGACCGGCAGCATCACAGGTGCAGTGAACTCATCGAGCTGTGCATCAAGTAGGTACTTATAACCGTAGACCACCAATAAGGTGATAACGATATAAGGCGATACAGGCACCAAGGCACGTGCAGAGTCACGTAATGCTGTTGAGAACACAGCCCGCTCGCGACCTGTTGAGTCTTCTTTCACCATCATGGCAAAAAGCAAGAACAGCGTCGATGTGACCATAAACACGCCAACACCCCAACCGTACAGCTCGTTGGTAGTAACTTGCTTGTTCAATGCGGCAATCAGCACGATCAGCAAGCATGGGCGTAACACAACACCCATCGAGCCTGACATTGCAGCTGCTGCCAATGCCATTTGGCGACGACCGCCGGCCGAGTAGACTTCTTTATAAACGATGGCACCTGCAGCGATAACGAAAATACCTGAAGCGCCGGTATAAGCCGTTGGAACCGCGGCAGCTAGCAAGATAACCCAGGTCAATGCCTCAGGGCTTAGCTTCCAAGGGCGCACAATGTCTAAGAACAAAGTCACTACGCGTGTTTGCTTGAGCAACATACCGGCCCAAATATACAGCGCGAGGTTCAAGAAGATTCCGGAGTATTCCAGCAGCTGGCCTAAGTAAATGGCAATACCAGCCCAATGCTGTTCGGCAAAGAACACACTAGCCGATGTCATTGCCATGAAAGCAAACAACGGAATAGTCAGCAGACTCATACCAAAGTTGCCGCCAGCAGGCGCATCTTTCGGCGGACGAACTACACGAACAGCACTGATTATTGCCAGCACCGAGAATAGACCGATAAAAATATAGTTAACTAGTGGTTTATCTACTGGTATGCCCGACGCGAGCAATACTTTGTTGTAGTAGAACCAAGAAGTGAACGCCAAAATACTGTTCGCAATGACCATCGCCATGTTGTAGACGAAGAAGTCGCGCTGCGTTTTTGGTGGCCGCAAGTTAATGTGATGAATGCTTAACGTTGTAGTAATTGCAGCAATGGAAAACATAGCCAGCAAAATCAACGAACGGTTTTCGGTTCCGAACTTAAAGATACCAAAGAAGCCCGTCTCAACCGCTCGGAACGCCTTTAGCTTAGGTGTGATGTGATCAACCACACGCTCATAAATGTCGTTTTTCTCAACACACAGCGCTTTCGCAGCTTCTAGAGACGAACGAATTGCTTCGGGATCTTGAACCGCATCAGCAAACAGCATATCCAATGGATCATCAGATACGGGAGCGTTTAACTTTGCCTGGACCGCGGCATCAACATCTCGATTAGGGTCACATGCAGGACGTACTGGGTCTGCACGCAACATGAAATATTGGACGTTTGTTGTGGGGTCGCCGAACATGCGCTCGCCCATACGCAGTAACTGGCCATGGAGCATTTCGCCCGTACCAATCACCAACGTCAGCAACAGTAGAGCTAAAACCGGCAGACTGGAAAACCATTCCGATAAGCTGCGGTTCAGGAAGACAGGCTTATTATTCATTTTATACTTCCTTGGTAGAAAATGGCGGCGAGCACCAATGCTCGCCGCCATTCATTTCTTACGAGTAACTTATTCTAAGTTTGTGGAGCATTCAGCATTGGCGCTTTCGACCGAGCAGCGAATTTTCTTCAACATTTTCATCATGAACGCGTCGTAAATACCGTCTTTGGTCAGGCTAATACGCGCATCTCGCAATAGCACTACATAGCCTTCTTTATCATCGGGAGGCAGATCCAACCAAGTAGCAGCTGGAACACCTTTCTCAGCTTTAGTAATCATGCTAATCGAGCGGTTATACTGCGAATCCCAGTATTTGCGCGATGCCTGACCAAAACCAGCAGGAAACTTGGTTTTGTCGATAAATAGCTGGAAGGTCAGCTGAATGATAGGGAAGCGAACAATAGCACCGTCTTTCCCTAAGCCTTTGTAAAGCTCGAGTGGCTTATAGGCCATGGCTGGAGCAGCGATGATATCGACAGCGCCATTATTGAACTTGGCACCAAAGTTACTGATGTCAGAAGAGACAGGCTGAGCACCAATCTTTTGCACCATTTTGGCTTGTGATTTGTCGTAGTCAAAAATGGCAATTTTCTTACCTGCCAGCTTGTCGACATGATTGATTGAGCGGCTTTTAACGAATAAATAGGCAGCACCCGCTGGCGCCACGCCCGCAACCTCAAACTTGCCTTCAACCATCTTGGAAGCCAAGGCTGGGTTAGCTAACGTTGAAATTGCTTTTGCCATCACCGCATATGAAGGAATAGCGCCAATGGAATCTAAAGATCCGGTGAAGTTGTTAAACTGACGACCACGCAGACCTGTCAGCAAAACGCCATCACACTGGCCAGCTTTGAAGTCTTCAGCGGCGGTGCGCTCATCGGTATAGGCTTTCAGCTCAACCGCAGCACCCATTTTGGTTGCAGCCAATGCGTAGTCCTTCATCAGACCATAGGCATCGCCTTGTGCACCAAGAATATCGAATACGCAAATTTTGTTCGCAGCATTAGCTTGAACCGATACTGATGCAGCCAGTACCGTCACTGCCGCCACTGCTAAAGTTTTAATTTTTCTCATGAAAAACCTCAAATTGTAAGAAGAAATAGATTGACTAGGCAACCAAACGAATAACGTTTGGTTGCCTACAAAGTTCACAGGAGGTCGGAGATGTCGACGCCTTCAGCGCGCTCTGCCTTCTCATCCCAGAATTTACCCAGCATGCCAACGGGTGTGCGAGTGCCAGCACCCTCAGTCCACAGGCGGTCTGAGAGAGTAGTTATGATCAAGCCTGCCATGCTATCCGCCAGACGGTAGTCTGGGTTTTGCTTGAAGCCCTGTTTCACATCAGCGAAGCGGCGAATTGCGTCACGCAGACGCACCTGATCATCTTTACCCGATGCCGACAAGGCATACATAGCAAATGGCAAGCGCACACCTGCGGCTTCACCAATAGCCATTGATGCGTTCATTGCACCCCATGGGTCTTTACCTTCATCAGCGCCAGGCAGCACGTTCCACACGACAGCACGAGCGGCCAATGGTACGCCCCACCATTTTTTGTTATCTAGGCAGCTAAATGCGCGTTCAGCTTTTGCCGCGATATCAAGTGGAACACCTACTGTTTGACCAGCAACGATATCGTTTAGAACTGCTTGCAAGCCAGTTACAAGACCCAGCATGTAGACGAATTCGTCAAAATCTTTATGGAAGTCTGTGCACTGCTCGCCAATCTTGATGTCGTAGCGTTTTTCGTAGTAAGTCACGAAACGCTGGTACGAGATTAACTGACGACGTGCGGCAAGCTCAGCAAAGCGTTTTTGCTGAATGCGAGCATCCTGCGCTTCTTCAACATTACCTGCACGAGCGGCGCGTAAGTAGCGAAGTTCTGCTTCGGTGGCATCGACTTCAGCGCATAGGCCTGCTGTCGTATAAAGCAAAGTCCCAAGCTGATTAGCGTCGGCACCAATATTTTCAGTTGCAACGATTAGTGGCGCAAGAGCTACTCCGGACTTACAAGCCATAAGTACGTCGTTATCGCGCAGCAGAGGGGGAACTAGATTTCGCTCAACGAAGCGAAGTGATTGGTTGCTAATGAAAGCGATTGGGTCACAGGCCGAAAGTAGCACTGAGGAACCAAGGATAACACTTACAAAACCAAGACGGAGTTGGCGGAAGCCACCCATGTCATTCTCCTTATGAAGATTATTATTATCACGCGCGCGCATTATTGTTGTAGTGCAACACGGGTGTACTGGCCCAAGCCAGCAAGGCTCAGAGAAGATAACACTATGGGCTGTTAGCGTTAAAGCCCAGAATGTGGCCTCTGATCGTTTTTTTCACCTTACATCGCCACACAAACCTACGGCCGTCGGGTTTAGGCACCCGACGGCCATATCTTCCTTAAACTTCGATCAATTCCTTAATCGACAGCTTAATGCGACCGCGCTGATCAACATCCAACACTTTGACTTTGACCACTTGGCCTTCGGTCAAATGGTCACCAACATTTTCAACACGCTCATGCGCAATTTGCGAGATGTGCACAAGGCCATCGGTACCTGGCAGGATGTTTACGAAAGCGCCGAAATCGACGATACGAGCAACCGTACCTTCATAAACAGTACCAACTTCTACTTCAGCAGTAACTTCTTGCACGCGGGCTAATGCCGCTTGCGTTGCCGCTTTAGTTTCGCCGTAGATGCGCACTAGGCCAGAGTCATCAATATCGATGGTGGCTTTGGTTTGCTCACAAATGCCGCGAATGGTGGCGCCGCCTTTACCGATAACATCACGGATTTTGTCGGTGCTGATTTGGATCGTCGTGTAAGTCGGCGCATATAGGCTGACTTCAGCGCGCGAGGCTGACAACACTTGGTTCATCTGATCCAAGATGATCTGGCGAGCTTCGTGGGCCTGGCCTAAAGCCACTTCCATGATCTCTTCAGTAATGCCTTCGATCTTGATGTCCATTTGCAGTGCGGTCACGCCTTTGGCAGAACCAGCTACTTTAAAGTCCATGTCGCCGAGATGATCTTCGTCGCCCAAGATGTCGGTAAGCACGGCGAAACGATCGCCCTCTTTTACCAAGCCCATGGCGATGCCGGCCACTGGCGCTTTCATTGGTACACCAGCAGCCATCAGTGCTAATGAAGCACCGCAGATTGACGCCATAGATGACGAACCATTTGACTCAGTGATATCCGATACGACACGAATGGCGTACGGGAACTTGTCAGCTGACGGCAGCATTGGGTGCACACCGCGACGTGCCAAACGGCCATGGCCGATTTCGCGACGCTTAGGGCCAGACTCACGACCAGTTTCGCCCACCGAGTAGGATGGGAAGTTGTAATGCAGCATGAAGTTATCGGTATATGTGCCTTCCAGCGCATCAACCATCATGCAATCGCGCGTGCCGCCGAGCGTAGTAGTAACCAAAGCCTGAGTTTCGCCACGTGTAAACAATGCCGAACCGTGAGCACGCGCAAGCACGTCAACTTGGATATCCAAGGCGCGAACTGTTTTCGTGTCACGACCATCGATACGTGGCTTGCCACTGAGGATGTTGTCGCGCACGGAGCGATATTTCAGATCTTCAAACAGATCTTCAACTTCGCTGGCGCACTGCTCACTGCCTTCTGGCGCAAACTGAGCCAATACAGCTTGCTTAATTTCGCCCAAACGCGTGTAGCGATCTTGCTTAACGCTGATGGCATAGGCTTCAGACACTTGCGCGCCAAATGCTGCCTTCATTGCGGCTTTCAGTTCTGTGTTCACCACGGCTGCAGCAACTTCCCACTTCGGAGTGGCGACTTCAGCTGCAAAAGCTGTAATGGCTTCAACAACAGCTTGTAGCTCATCATGGCCAAACAAGACGGCACCAAGCATTTGGTCTTCGCTAAGCTCTTTGGCTTCAGACTCAACCATCAAGACAGCGGCTTTGGTGCCGGCTACCACGAGGTCAAGATCAGATACTTTCATTTGCTCGAAGCTGGGGTTCAGCACGTATTCGTCGTTGATGTAACCAACGCGAGCCGCACCGATGGGGCCATTGAATGGCAGGCCTGAAATAGCTAGCGCCGCTGATGTGCCGATCAATGCTGCAATGTCTGAGTCTTGCTGTTTGTCCGAAGAAATAACGGTAGCCGTTACCTGCACTTCGTTAACAAAACCTTCTGGAAATAATGGGCGGATTGGGCGGTCGATCAAACGCGACGTTAGCGTTTCTTTTTCAGTTGGACGGCCTTCGCGCTTAAAGTAACCACCGGGGATTTTACCGGCAGCATAGGTTTTTTCTTGGTAGTTCACGGTCAGTGGGAAAAAATCCTGGCCGGATTTGGCTTTCTTATTGCCAACAACAGCAACCAGCACCTGCACGCCACCCATGGTAACGACAACTGACGAGGCCTGGCGAGCAATGCGACCAGTTTCTAAAGTGACGCTTTGGGCGCCGAACTGAAAGGTTTTACTGACGATATTAAACATAGATTCTCCAATCGATACGCCCTATGCGCATCGTTCCGACTTATTCGCCATTGGAGGCCCCTAACAGTTGCCATGCCTGTAGGCATCGCAGGTGTTAGAAGCCTCTCCGATGGCATCCAATACACCACATCCTTGTAGCCTGAGCGAGTAGCACGATGCTATTTGCCCAGATAAAAATAAAGAGCGGCGGACCGCTCTCTATCTCTTACTCGCTTAGCGGCGTAGACCCAGTACTTGGATCAACGCAACGTAGCGGCTGCTGTCTTTACGTTTTAGGTAATCGAGCAGTGTACGGCGTTGGTTCACCATGCGGATGAGACCGCGGCGCGAATGGTGATCATGCTTGTGTTCTTTAAAGTGCGGCTGCAGATCATTGATCTGTGCGGACAGCAAAGCCACTTGGACTTCGCATGAACCGGTGTCGCCGGGGGCACGAGCATGCTGCGCAACGATGGCAGCCTTGTCCTGAACTGTCAGGGCCATGGGTTTTCTCCTTTGAAAGGCCATAAAACAACGACAGACCGTGCCTTTCTACAGTCCGCGCTGACACGCCCAATGGGCATGTTTGATGACTTAGTTGAGCGAGCTATCAGCTACGCGCACTAAGCGTTTGGGGGCAAGCAAGCCATCATCATTTTGGCTGCCTATCCCTAAAAAAAGAGCCGGTTGGCCGTCATCTTGTAACTCAAAAATGAGCACTGACTGACCATCTCGCGGCAGACCACTAGCCTGCACCGGATTACCGTGGCGCAGATAATACGCTGAAGTCTCACTCAACTCCACACGCGGCCAATCGGCCAATCCTGCCCAGCTCGGCAGCAGCATTTCATCGAGCGCTGGAAAGCCCAAAGGCTCGGCTTCGGCTACATGCTCGCGGGTGAAGCTTTGCGATAAATCGAAGGGGCCTGCCTGAGTGCGTCGCAGTGCCACCACATGCGCGCCACAGCCGATGACATCACCAATATCTTCGACCAGATTGCGCACATAGGTGCCTTTTGAGCACGATACTTTAAGCTCAACAAATGGCAAATCTATGGATACGCAGCTGAGTTCGTAAATTGTGACGGGGCGTGCGGCGCGTTCAACTTCGATGCCGGCGCGGGCCAGCTCATAGAGCGGACGACCATCGCGTTTTAATGCTGAAAACATCGAGGGCACCTGCATGATGTCACCGCGAAATTGTGCCAACACATGCTCAAGCTCATCGGCGCTAATGTTTGGCACAGCAGCACGAGCAATGACTTCGCCTTCGGCATCGGAGGTGTTGGTTTTTTCACCCAGCTTTAGCCGCGTGACATAGGTTTTATCGGCATCGAGCAAGTAGTGTGAGTACTTCGTCGCTTCGCCTAAGCAAATAGGTAAAACGCCTGTCGCAAGCGGGTCAAGACTACCGGTATGACCAGCTTTATCAGCCTGATAACGGTGCTTAACCCATTGCAGAATTTGATTGGAGGTGACACCAATTGGCTTATCGAGCAGCAAAATGCCATCGATAGGGCGACGTGGACGGCGCGGCTTACTCATCTATTACTGAGCTTAGTCGCGACTGTCGTCGGCAGGCGTTGAATCGGGGTTTGTGGCATCAACTTCAGCGCTATTATTCGCTTCAGCATTTTTCACATCGGCAGCAACTGCCTGCGTGATGAGATCAGCCATGCGATTACCGCGCGATGTCACCACATCATGGTGAAAGCGCAAATGCGGCACGATGCGCGTGCGCAGACCACGGCCTAATTCACCACGCAAAATGCCAGAGGCAGCATTGAGAATGGCGATACCTTCATCTGGCGACTCATCTAGGGTTTTGCCCAAGATGGTCACGTAGATGTCGGCATAGCCCATATCGGGACTAACTTTAACAGCCGATATGGTGACCATGCCTAAGCGAGGGTCACGCAAGCGCTGACGGATCAGGCCCGAAATATCGCGCTGAATTTGGTCGCCTAAGCGTTGCGTGCGTTGACTCACTAATCCATCCCGCCTTACAAGCTACGCTTGATGATTTGAACTTCATAGACTTCGATTTTGTCGCCCGCCTGGATGTCTTTGTAGCCTTTAATAGCTAGGCCACATTCCATGCCATTGCGGACTTCAGCAACGTCATCTTTGAAGCGGCGTAATGACTCGAGCTCACCTTGGAACACCACCACATCCTGACGCAAAATGCGGATGGGTTTGTTACGGAACAGGCTGCCTTCGAGCACCATACAGCCAGCAGCATGACCAAATTTCGAGGAGTGGAATACCTCACGAACTTCAGCCATACCCACGATATTTTCACGACGCTCAGGTGACAATAGACCAGACATTGCCGCTTTTACATCATCGATTAATTCATAAATGATGCTGTAGTAACGCAGATCGATACCATCATTTTGGCACTTAGCGCGAGCGGCGTTATCGGCACGCACGTTGAAGCCAAGCACGACTGATCCAGTCGATTCCGCCAAGTTGACATCAGATTCTGCAATCGCGCCAACACCTGAGCTGACGATTTTCACCACCACCTCTTCTGTGCCCAAATCATGCAGCGCAGCGGTGAGAGCTTCGAGCGAACCACGAACATCGGTTTTCAATACGATATTGACACTGGCAGCTTCTTTTTTGCCCATATTGGCAAAAACGTTTTCCAGCTTCATGGCTTGCTGTAAGTCCATGCGCACTTGGCGATCGCGAGCGATACGGAACTCAGCAACTTCGCGGGCTTTACGCTCATCGGTAACCACTAAGAACTCATCACCAGCAGCTGGTGCATCTGGCAGACCCAAGATCTCAATCGGCATCGATGGACCCACGGATTTCACCAATTTGCCATTTTCATCAGTCAACGCACGGGCACGGCCATACATTGTGCCGGCCAAAACCAGGTCGCCTTTTTTCAACGTGCCTTTTTGTACCAATAACGTGGCTACAGCACCGCGACCTTTATCGATACGCGACTCAATGACCACACCTTGCGCAGCGCCTTCAGTCGAAGCGCGCAGCTCCAATACTTCGGCTTGCAGCAGGATGGCATCGAGCAAATCATCTATGCCTTCACCTGAGTGTGCGGAGAGCTTGATGATCTGTGCATCGCCGCCCCACTCTTCCGGCACAACGCCTTTCGCGGACAGTTCATTCTGCACACGATCAGGATCGGCAGACTCTTTATCCATTTTGTTGATGGCAACAATCAGCGGCACATTAGCAGCGCGCGCATGATCGATAGCTTCAGCCGTTTGTGGCATCACACCGTCATCGGCAGCAACAACCAAAACCACGATATCAGTAGCCTTGGCACCGCGTGAACGCATGGCAGTAAATGCCGCGTGACCCGGAGTATCCAAGAAGGTAATCATGCCGCGTGCTGTTTCCACGTGGTAAGCACCGATATGCTGAGTAATGCCGCCAACTTCACCGGCAGCTACTTTGGCGCGACGAATCGAGTCAAGCAAAGAGGTTTTGCCGTGATCAACGTGGCCCATGATGGTTACAACTGGCGCACGTGGCGCGTCATCACCATGATCGACGATTGAATCCATCAACGAGTCTTCTAGCGCTGTGTCGCTGACGAATACAGCCGTATGGCCCATTTCTTCAACAACCAATGCCGCTGTTGCCTGATCAATAGCTTGGCTCTCAGTGACCATTTCGCCCATTTTCATCAGCACACGAATGACATCGCGCGATTTGCGAGCCATTTTTTGTGCTAAATCACTGACGACAATTTGTTCACCAATAGCAACTTCGTACACCTGCTTCTCCACAGGCTTCTCGAAGCCATGCTTTTTCGACAGAGCGCTGGTTAAGGTGCGATTAACAGGGCGGAACGCCTGCTCTTCGCGCTTTTTCGGGCCTCTTTTACCACCGCGCGATGGCGTTGCACTGCCTCGCTTAATTGCGCGGTCTTCACGTGCAAATGAGTCTTCATAGGCCACGCCTACCAAGCCTTTTGCCAATGGGGCATCTACGGCAGGCGCCGCTACCTCTTTACGACCAGCTAAATCAGCGGCGATTAAGCGCGCTTGCTCTAGGGTTTTTTCACGAGCTTTATCTTCAGCTTCGCGGCGGACAATATCTTCTTGGCGCTTGCGTGCTTCATCAGCAACGCGTGTTTTCGCTGCCTCTTCTTCGCGACGCGCTTTCTCTTCCGGGGTTTCCAGTCGCTTAATATCGACTTTCGGCACACTCAGTTTGCGCGCATCTTTTGATTCGTTGCCTAATTGCTTGCGCGCATCTTCAGCGGCCTTACGAGCCTCTTCTTCAGCAGCGGCAATACGAGCGTCTTCAGTGGCACGCTTCTCGGCATCAATAATGGCTTGCTTAGCTTCTTCAACTTGACGAGCAGCAGCTTCAATAGCCAAACGCAAAGCTTCTTCGGCTTCGCGACTCTGGTCTTCCTGCACTTCGAGATCAGAACGCTTAACATAGGTGCGAGTTTTACGCACTTCTACGTTGACGGTTTTAGCGCGGCCACCTGCAGCCGGCGACGCCTTCAGCGTGCTTACTGTTTTGCGCTGCAAGGTAATTTTTTGAGGCGCGCCCGCTTGCTCGCCATGAGCGCGCTTGAGGTGTGCCAACAGCTGCTGCTTCTCGCTATCTGAAACAGCATCTGTGGCACTTTTATGACTGAGACCGGCTTCGCTCATTTGCGCAAGCAGATTCTCAACAGGACGACCGACCGTGTCGGCTAATTCTTTAACTGTAACTTCAGCCATGGGGCGTTTACTCCGCTTCTGAGAAGGTGGCCCGGCTTATTGAAACCAGGGCTCACGCGCCTTCATGATCAATTGGGCTGCGATATCGTCGTTAATGCCGTCGATATCATTAATGTCATCAATGGCTTGCTCAGCCAAATCTTCCATGGTGACAATGCCGCGTGCAGCCAAGGCAAAGGCCACTTTGCGATCCATCCCTTCCATGCCAAGCAGATCTTCTGCTGGCTCACTGGCGCCTTCTTCAGACACCAGCGCTTTGGTCAGCAACACATCTTTTGCGCGCTGACGTAATGCGTCTACTAATTCATCATCAAAATCTTCGATAGCCTGCAGCTCTTCCAGCGGCACATAAGCCACTTCTTCAAGTGAGCTGAAACCTTCATTTACCAAGATAATCGCAATGTCTTCATCGATGCCCAAGTCTTTCATAAAGGCGTCGACAAAGTGCTGTGCTTCACCTTCTTGCTTGGTTTGGGCATCAGCAACGGTCATCACGTTTAAGCGCCAGCCGCTAAGCTCAGAGGCTAGTCGCACGTTTTGACCACCACGACCAATGGCCATGGCTAGTTGATCTTCTTCTACCGCTACATCCATGGTGTGGCTGTCTTCATCGACAACGATGGAGGCAACTTCAGCTGGCTGCAGCGCGTTAATAACGAACTGAGCGGGGTTATCGTCCCAAAGCACGATATCGACACGCTCACCGCCGAGCTCACCAGAGACGGCCTGCACACGCGAACCGCGCATACCGATACAGGCGCCTTGCGGATCAATGCGGTGATCATTGCTTTTCACTGCGAGCTTGGCGCGTACACCAGGGTCGCGAGCAGCAGCACGAATAGAGATAATTTCTTCGCCAATTTCCGGCACTTCAATGCGGAATAGCTCAATGATCATTTCTGGGCGTGAGCGCGACATCAGCAGTTGTGCGCCACGGCCTTCGGCATTGACGTCAAACAAGACGGCCCGCAGACGATCACCCATGCGGAAGTTTTCGCGCGGCAACATTTCTTCGCGCGCCAAATACGCTTCGGCGTTACCGCCGAGATCAACGATCAGGCCATCACGCGTAGTTTTCTTAACGATGCCGGAGAGAATTTCGCCGACACGGTCACGGTAAGCATCGACCACCAAAGCACGCTCAGCTTCACGAACTCGCTGCACGATAACTTGCTTAGCGGTTTGCGCAGCAATACGACCAAAAGCTTCGGACTCAATTTTTTCTTCGACGATATCGCCAAGCTTCAAGCCTTTTTCTTCTACGTCGCTAATTGCTAGCTGCATCGCAGGGATTTCGTGATCTTCATCAGCAACGACTTCCCAAAAACGGAAGGTTTCGTACTCGCCGGTACGGCGATCGATAGCGACGCGAATATTGATCTCGTCGTTTTCAAAGCGCTTAACGGTGGCAGCGGCTAGCGCCTCCTCCAGTGCTTGGAAGATGACTTCGCGGCTAACGCCTTTTTCGTTGCTGACTGAATCCACAACCAACAGGATTTCTTTGCTCATGATGTGGGCCCTGCTTCTTCGTGTTCTATCAAAAGGTCGGAACGATATTTGCCTTATCGATACTGACAAACGGAATATCAAACTCGATGCCATCAACCAACAATGTCACCGTAGCCTCTGTGCAGCGCTGCATGGCGCCTTTGAAGCGGCGGCGACCCTGTAGCGGAGCAGTAAGACGTATATTCATTTCTTCGCCAACGTAGGCGGCGTATTGGTCGGGATGGAATAAGCCCCGATCCCAGCCTGGCGACGATACTTCCAGTGTGTACTCTCCAGCAATAGGATCTTCAACATCCATCACGCCGCTGATTTGATGACTAATGCTTGAGCAGTCATCAATGCCGACACCGGCTTCACGATCGGTATCGATAAAAACACGTAATACCGAATGCCTGCCCTGCTGAAAAAACTCGACACCCCAAAGCTGGAAGTCACAAGACTCCACTACGGGCTGCAGCAGTTGCGTTAACTCTTCAATCTTCTTCGAGATGGCCATTTTGCCCGTCTCTCCCAGCGCCTAACTCTGGCGATTTACAAATTTCAGAAACAAAAAATGGGCCTCAATGCCCACGTTGACGGCAGCCCGGTGACACCGGGTATCACCTGCCGCGAGACCTATAAAAAAGCCCACTATAAGTGGGCTTTTTTACAAAGTCCGAATGTGGTAGCGGGGGCTGGATTTGAACCAACGACCTTCGGGTTATGAGCCCGACGAGCTACCTGACTGCTCCACCCCGCATCAGAGGTTGCGAACTGTAGGGACATGACACGGACTTGTCAAACCCTTTCGCTACTGGCATTGCCAGTATTTACACTGAATTCACTGATCGCTCAGAAATTCAGCTAAATTGGTGCGGAAGGGGGGACTTGAACCCCCACACCCGAAGGCACAGCCACCTCAAGGCTGCGTGTATACCAATTTCACCACTCCCGCATTGGTGTTTAATCCCGCCACCGGGACGCACAATAGTGCGATCGTTTTACTGCGCTGGTGCGACTGGCAAATCAGGGTTTGCCGGCGCTACTGGCGCTTTTCTCACGGGCAGTTCTGGCAAGCCAGGAATTGCTTGTGAATTTGGAGCGAGCGATGAAGTCAACGCACGCGAATGGTTTTTGGCATAAATTGCCAAGCCAAGGCTGGTTAGGAAGAAAACCAAAGCCAAAACTGCAGTCATCTTCGTCAGAAAACCAGTCGAACCTGAGCCGCCAAATACTGTACCTGATGCGCCCGAGCCAAAGGAGGCGCCCATTTCGGCACCCTTACCTTGCTGAACTAGAATCAGGCCTATCATGACCACTGCCACGATGATGTGCACAACCAACACCAGTGTTTCCATGCCCATTCATCCTATAGCGCGATCTGCCCAGCCGCTTGGCAAATCGCTAAAAATTCTGACGCCGACAAGGATGCTCCCCCGACCAACGCCCCATCAATATCCGGCATGCTAAATAAGCCGGCCGCATTATCTGCTTTTACGCTGCCACCGTAAACAATGCGCAACGCATTTGCTGCATTAATATCGAAAGCAGCCACTACAGCCCGCAATGAAGCGTGCACAGCTTGCGCCTGCTCTGGCGTGGCAGTTAAGCCAGTGCCAATTGCCCACACAGGCTCATAGGCCAGAACGCCAGTGACCAATGCTTCAGCACCGTACTGTTCTAGCACTGCAACTAACTGCCGCGATACCACTGCAAGCGTTTCACCTGCCTCGCGCTCAGCCAGCGTCTCACCCACACAAAGCACCGCAGACAAGCCTGCGCCACGCAGTGCAGCAAATTGCGCCGCCACCAAGGCATCGGATTCACCGGCACCTTGGCGCCGCTCCGAGTGGCCAACTAAGGCACCCGCGAGCTTGAAATCTTGCATCATGGCCACCGAGCAATCGCCGGTGTAAGCGCCAGAGGCGTGTGGCGAGATGGTTTGCGCCATGACATTAATCGCGCAATCGTTCATCGCCTCGCTAGCTTGCTGCCAATAAGGCGCAGGCACAGCAATCGCAACATCCACACCAGCTAACTGCTCCGCGCCTTTTAAAGCGCCTAACAATGCTGCATTGGACTCGCGCAGACCATTCATTTTCCAGTTACCACCAACCCAGGGCTGACGCATAAACATATTCCTTGGCAGGCCGGCCTCGCGAGGTCGGCAATACTAGCGAAGCCGACGACGGCTTACAAGCAGTTGCGCACGGTCTCAGCAAGAGATTCTGCAAGCGCCTGCACTAATGGTGCATTTTGGCCTTCCACCATGACCCGAATTACCGGCTCTGTGCCAGATGCGCGCAGCAACACACGCCCCTGACCAGCCAACTGCTGCTCAGCATCGGCGATGGCTTTTTGCACGCTCTCTTTGCTCATCACATCAACACGCTCTGCCAAGCGCACATTGATGAGCTGATGCGGAAACTTGCTCATGCCAGACTTCAAGTCAGCCAACGACTTACCACTCTCAACTATCGCTTTCAGCACTTGCAGCGCGGCGACGATCGCATCGCCTGTGCTCGACTTATCGAGGCAAACAATATGCCCAGAAGCCTCACCACCTAAACTCCAGCCTCTCTCATTGAGAGCAGCCATGACATAACGATCACCAACATTGGCGCGAACAAACTCAACGCCTAAGGCGGTGATGGCTTTCTCAAGTCCAAAATTACTCATCAAAGTGCCAACAACGCCGCCAAGATCTTGACCGCTGCGCTGGCGCTCGCAAGCCATGACGTAGAGCAACTCATCGCCATCAATGACTTCACCGCGATGATCGACCATGACAATGCGATCGCCATCGCCATCAAAGGCAATGCCGAGATCGGCTTTTTCGGCCAATACGCGCTGCTGTAGCGATTCAGGATGAGTAGAGCCAACTCCGTCATTAATGTTTTGACCGTTGGGCTCACAGGCATGACGAATCACCGTCGCGCCGAGCTCATCAAAAACGGCCGGCCCGACGTGATAGGTCGCACCGTGTGCACCATCGATGACGATTTTTAATCCACGCAGCGTTAAATGATAGGGAAATGTGGATTTGCAAAACTCGATGTAGCGACCGCGCGCATCTTCTTGGCGCGTCACCTTGCCGAGCAAGTCAGGATTATCGATGGTCATTTCTTTATCGAGCCAAGACTCAATGCTGAGCTCAACCGCGTCGTCTAGCTTGCGGCCATCGGGGCCGAAAAACTTGATGCCATTGTCATGATAGGGATTGTGTGACGCTGAAATCACAATGCCTGCGCTGGCATGAAAAGCGCGCGTTAAATGCGCTACTGCCGGCGTTGGGATTGGCCCGAGCAAACGCACGCTAACACCAGCCGCTGAAAGGCCTGCTTCTAAGGCCGCTTCAAATAAATAACCGCTTAGCCGCGTGTCTTTACCCACTACGACCGATGCGCCTGCGGCATTCGCAGTCATGGCGCGACCAGCGGCCCAGCCTAGCTTCAGGGCAAACTCAGGAGTGATTGGATATTGACCTACCAAGCCGCGCACACCATCGGTGCCGAAATATTTTCTGCTCATGATTTTCCTTGTCATTCCTGTGATTGTGCTTGCCAGAGCGCTAAGGCATCGGCTGTTTCACGAACATCATGTGTACGAATAATACGGGCGCCACGCTCAACCGCCAATACAGCTGCGGCTAAACCAGCTGCGGCGCGTGCATCGACTGCTGCGCCACCAAGAACCTGGCCAAGCATAGATTTGCGAGACATGCCCACAAGCAATGGCCCACCCAGCGCATGCAAGCGCTCGAAATGCTTTAGCAGACTGAGGTTGTGACTTAATGTTTTGCCGAAGCCAAAGCCGGGATCGTATAGCAAGCGCTCAGCGGCTATACCGGCATTTATGCATGCCTCTGCACGTTCCCGCAAAAACGCCATGACCTCATCACAAACACTGTCGTAATGCGGTCTTAGCTGCATGGTGTCGGGCTCGCCCTGCATATGCATAAGACAGATAGGTAGTGACGTTGCTGCAGCTGCCGCCAGTGCGCCAGGTCGCTGCAATGCGCGCACGTCATTGATCAGGCCTGCGCCTGCAGATGCACCTGCGGTGATTAATGCCGGCGTAGAGGTATCGAGAGAGATAATGACATCGAAGCGCTGATGGATGGCCTCGACTACTGGCATCACCCGGTCTAACTCTTCATTGCTGGAGACTGGGGCAGCGCCAGGGCGTGTACTTTCACCACCGACATCAATAATGCCGGCACCGTCTTGGCACATTTTCTCAGCTAGACGTAAAGCGGCATCGATAGCGACGTAACGACCACCATCTGAAAATGAATCGGGGGTGACATTGAGCACCCCCATGACCACAGGCCGAGACAGATCAAGGTCACGGCCGCCGCAGTGTAGTTGCGTCACTGCGCTACGCTCGTTAAATCAGACGGCATCCGGAGCAGGTGTAGCGCTGTCGGCAACGTCATCTTTAGCTTCAGTTGGCGCTGTGGCATTGCCGCCACCAGTCGAGCCATCATCTGTCCAACCTTTTGGTGGACGCACTTCGCGACGCGCCATCAAGTCATCGATTTGCGGCGCATCGATGGTTTCGTACTTCATCAGAGCCTCAGACATGGAGTCGAGAATGTCGCGATTTTCAACGAGCATTTCGCGTGCTCTGGCATAGCAGCGATCAATCACCGAGCGCACTTCAATATCAATGTCGATGGCTGTTTGGCTGGAAACACTTTTGTGCTGAGTAACCGAGCGACCCAAAAACACCTCGCCCTCATCTTCCTCATAGAGCAATGGGCCGAGCTTCTCCGACAAGCCCCATTTTGTGACCATATTGCGAGCAAGCTCGGTTGCGCGCTGAATATCGTTGCTCGCGCCAGTGGTCACACCTTCAAAGCCTAGCGTCAACTCTTCGGCAATACGCCCGCCAAACAAGGAGCAGATATTGCCTTCAATGCCACGCTTAGACATCGAGTAGCGGTCTTCTTCCGGCAAGAACATAGTCACCCCGAGTGCGCGGCCACGAGGAATAATTGAGACTTTATAAACCGGGTCATGCTCAGGAACGAGGCGACCGACAATGGCATGCCCCGCTTCGTGAAACGCCGTGTTCAGTTTTTCTTTCTCTGACATCACCATGGATTTGCGCTCAGCGCCCATCATGATTTTATCTTTGGCTTTCTCAAACTCATTCATGCTGACTTGCTTGAGGTTGCTACGAGCGGCAAATAGCGCCGCCTCGTTAACTAAGTTTGCCAAGTCGGCGCCAGAGAAGCCCGGCGTGCTGCGCGCCAATGTGTTGGGCACGACATCATTGCCCATCGGGATTTTGCGCATGTGCACAACCAAAATTTGCTCACGACCACGTACATCCGGCAAACCAACAACCACTTGACGGTCAAAACGACCGGGGCGCAGCAAGGCTGTATCGAGCACATCGGGGCGGTTAGTAGCGGCGATGACGATGACACCTTCATTGCCCTCAAAACCATCCATTTCAACCAATAACTGGTTCAAGGTTTGTTCGCGCTCATCGTGACCACCGCCCATGCCGGCGCCGCGATGGCGGCCGACCGCATCGATTTCATCGATGAAAATAATGCATGGCGCCTGCTTTTTAGCCTGCTCAAACATATCGCGCACGCGGCTAGCGCCAACGCCGACAAACATCTCGACAAAATCTGAACCTGAGATGCTGAAAAATGGCACTTTCGCTTCGCCAGCAATAGCTTTCGCTAACAGCGTTTTACCGGTGCCCGGCTGACCTACCATGAGAATGCCGCGAGGAATACGGCCACCGAGGTTTTGGAATTTGCCCGGATCGCGTAAGAACTCAACTACTTCGCTGACTTCTTCTTTGGCTTCGTCACAGCCGGCAACATCGGCAAAAGTGACTTTGATTTGATCTTCGGTGAGCTGACGTGCGCGTGACTTACCAAAGCTCATTGGGTTACCGCGACCGCCGCCGCCACCCATGCCGCCACTCATTTTCCGAGATAGAAAAATAAATAAAGCGACCATCAGCAAGATCGGGAATGCAGCAACTAATAGTTGCGACAACATGCCCTGCTGTTCAGGAGCGGCGCCTTCTACGGTCACTTTTTGACGTAGTAGCTGATTAATCAGATCTTTGTCTTCAGCGGGAGGGCGCACAGTTTCAAATTTAGCACCACCCGAACGCTGCCCAGTGATCAGGTCAGGCTGGATGCGCACGCTTTTAATCTCGCCTGCATCAACTGCAGCGACAAAGTCACTGTAATTCATCGCGGCGCTAGGCGCTTTTTGATTGAAGCTACCGAAAACGTAGGCTAGTGCCCCTGCAACCAGTAACCACACCACGATGTTTTTGCCGAAATCATTCACGCGACAACCTCCAGGTCAGCCGACCTTGTTGTGGCAGCTTAAAGCTGCCGAGAGCGATGGACATTCCATCACTTAGGCTCGCGGAGTCCGCTCGCCACTAAATATACTTCTCGCGAACGCGCTCGCGAGGCGTCTGGCTTACGCGCTTTCAACACCGCAAAGTGTTGCAAGATCGCTCGCCGATATTCTTCGTAACCTTCGCCATGAAAGGCCTTTACAACAAAAGTGCCTTTCGGGCGCAGAACTTGTACTGCCATATCTAATGCCAATTCGCATAAGTACATGGCTCGCGGCAAGTCCACCGAAGTGTTACCAGACATATTGGGGGCCATATCACAAATTACAAGGTCCATAAGCTCGCCATTAAGCTCAGCCATGATGGCATCGTTAACTTCTTGCTCACGAAAATCGCCCTGAACAAAGGTTACATCTGGCAAAGCATCCATCGGCAAAATGTCAGTAGCAACTACTTTACCGCGACCATCCATCAGCCGACCCGCAACCTGACACCAGCTTCCTGGCGCCGAACCCAAGTCTAAAATATTCATGCCCGGGCGAATTAGCTTATCTTTTTCCTGCAGCTCAAGAAGCTTGTAGCTAGCGCGCGAACGGTAGCCATCCTGCCAAGCTTTTTGCACATAATGGTCGTCAAGATGCTCTTGCATCCAGATTTTGCTACGGCCAGAGAGCTTACGATTTGTGATTTTTGTGGCCATAACACCGACAACACTACAGACAATGCGAGAAAAACAGGAACTAGCGCCGACAACCCGCTAGAATAGGCACTCTTTTTACCAGAATTCGGCGAGTTTTGCCCTGCTAAATGCAGGCAACCGCCCTAGAGCTGAGGTTATCGTGAGCTTGTCCACCGCTGAGAAAAAACGTTTGCGCCAAATTGGCCATCACCTAAACCCGCTAGTACAACTTGGCGGCAATGGTTTAACTGAGGCGGTGCTTGCAGAGATTGATGCTCGCCTGGAAGACCATGAGCTGATTAAAGTTCGCGTTGGCGGTGAAGACCGCGCAGCACGTACCGAAGTCATTACCGAGATCGCTAGCGCTACGCAGTCGCAGATTGCTCAAAGCATTGGCAAGCTGGTTTTGCTTTATCGCCCATCGAAGCGTCCAGACCCAAAACTTTCGAACTTGCTACGCGCGTTAACCTAAGAGCCCATAAGCTCGCATTTAAACTTTAAGTGCGAGCTTATTTGTCGCTTGTTCGCGTGGTCGTTAGCCATGAAAGCAACTTGGTTAACGTCTTATGCATTTCTTCGTAAGTCGTTTTAGGCCACTGCAAAAGTGTCTCAGTCGACTGCACGGCAGGGCCGGCAGCAAGCTCATCACCGCAATGAGCAACTAAGTCTTCAAGCCCATCTGGCTTGATTTCCAAATGGCACTGCAGAGCCAACGCGCGATCGCCAAGCAACGCAGCTTGTACGCCGCACGCCTTGCTGCTTGCCAACAACTCCGCACCATCGGGTAGCGAAAAGCATTCGCCATGCCAATGCAGTACGCATAAGTCGTCGAGCACATTCGGTATCGATGATGTTGATGCATGTCCAGACAGGCCAAACCAGCCAATCTCGCGCACGGGGTTAGGGTTAACCTCACCGCCCAAGCACAAGCTCATTTGCTGAGCGCCTAAGCAGATGCCCAATGTCGGCACACCACGCGTGATGGCTTCGCGCAAAAAAGCACGCTCGTCGGCAAGCCATGGATACTGTTCGTTGTCATGCACACTCATTGGCCCGCCGAGACAGACCAACAAGTCTATGCCGTCCAGTGCTGGCAGCTCAGGATTGCCGTCATACCAAGAGGTTGTGCTGACTTCGGCGCCGTGCGCAGAAAGCCAATCGGCAATATAGCCGGGCCCCTCAAAAACTACATGCTGCAGAATATGTGCGCGTTTAACAGCCATGGCGTGTTACTCGTTATTCGTAGCGAACTGCCATGACTTCAAACTCGACGGTGCCGCCGGGCGTCTCGATGAGCGCTTCATCGCCTTCAGTCTTACCAATCAAGCCACGCGCAATGGGTGAATTGACTGAAATTTTACCGATTTTAAAATCGGCTTCGTCATCGCCAACAATGTGGTAAGTCTTGGTTTCGCCGGTATCGACATTTTCAATATCGACTGTCGCACCAAAAATCACCTTGCCAGTTTTCGGCATCTGCAAAATATCGATAATTTGCGCATTTGACAGCTTACCTTCGATATCTTGCAGGCGACCTTCAATGAAGCCCTGCTGCTCGCGCGCAGCGTGATACTCAGCGTTCTCTTTCAAGTCGCCGTGGGCGCGTGCCTCAGCGATCGCCGCAATAACCGCAGGGCGATCGATGAATTTCAGCTTATTGAGCTCAGCCTTTAGCGCGTCTGCGCCTTGAACCGTCATCGGATAACGTTGCATATCAAAGTCCCTCGTGGAGATCCTGCAAGCGACGCACCGTCAATGCATCTTTGGAGCGCAGTGACTGGCTAACCGCTTCGGCGCCGCTGAGCGTGGTCGTGTAGTAGACCTTACCCTGCAATGCGCTACGGCGAATGGAGAACGAGTCTTCCTGCGCCTGCTTGCCTTCCGTGGTGTTAATGATGAAGTTGATTTCGCCATTCTTCAACATGTCGACGATGTGTGGGCGACCTTCGGTCACTTTATTCACACGCTCACAAGCAATGCCTGCCGCAGCAAGTATTGCTTGTGTGCCGCTGGTGGCAACGAGCGAGAAGCCCAGCTCAGCCAATTCGCCAGCGACGCGCGAGACATGCGGCTTGTCAGATTCACGTACTGATAAAAATACACGACCACCGGTCGGCAGGCGCTCATTCGAGCCCAATACCGCTTTGTGGAAAGCTTCGGCGAAGGTGGCGCCGGAGCCCATAACCTCACCGGTGGATTTCATTTCTGGGCCAAGAATAGGATCGACGCCAGGGAATTTCGCGAATGGGAACACCGCTTCTTTCACGCTGTAATAGTTCGGGATGATTTCCTTGGTGAAGCCTTGATCCTGCAACGACATACCGGCCATGCAACGCGCGGCTACTTTGGCTAGCGAAACACCGATGCATTTCGACACAAAAGGCACGGTGCGCGATGCACGTGGGTTAACCTCAAGCACATAGACGTCGCTGCCTTTGACGGCAAACTGCACGTTCATCAGGCCAATAACACCCAGCTCGCGTGCCATAGCGACGGTTTGCTCACGCATCACGTCTTGTAGCTCAGCCGACAGGTTATATGGCGGCAATGAACAGGCCGAGTCACCGGAGTGAATACCGGCTTGTTCGATGTGCTGCATGATGCCGCCGATCACCACGGTGGTGCCGTCGCTGACGCAGTCAACATCGATCTCAATGGCATCATCTAAGAAGCGATCGAGCAGCACCGGCGATTCATTTGAGGCGCTAACAGCTTCGCGCAGATAACGCGCCAGCTCAGCATCGTTAAAAACGATTTCCATGGCGCGGCCACCAAGCACATAGCTCGGGCGCACAACCAAGGGATAGCCAACTTCCGAAGCTAGCAACAAGCCCTCTTCTGTCGAGCGCGCTAGACGGTTTGGTGGCTGCAAAAGATTTAAACGCTCAACCATTTGCTGGAAGCGCTCACGGTCTTCAGCACGATCAATAGCATCTGGCGATGTGCCGATGATAGGTACGCCGGCGGCCTCGAGTGCGCGCGCTAATTTTAGTGGCGTTTGGCCACCGTATTGCACGATCACACCTTTGGGCTTTTCTAGCGCAGCAATCTCAAGCACATCTTCTAGCGTGACCGGCTCGAAATACAGGCGATCGGAAGTATCGTAGTCGGTAGAAACTGTTTCTGGGTTGCAGTTGATCATGATGGTTTCATAACCATCTTCGCGCATCGCCAATGCCGCGTGGACGCAGCAATAATCGAACTCAATGCCCTGGCCGATACGGTTTGGACCACCGCCCAGCACCATAATTTTGTTGCGATTGCTTGGCTCAGCTTCGCAAGTCTCTTCGTAGGTCGAGTACATATAGGCGGTGCTAGTCGCAAACTCGGCAGCACAGGTATCGACGCGCTTATAAACCGGGCGAATGCCTTGGCTCCAGCGGCGCTTACGCAGCTCTTGCTCTGACACACCGATAAGCGTGGCTAAGCGGCTGTCGGCAAAGCCTTTGCGCTTGAGTTTCCACATGGCATCGCGGTCGAGATTGGCAAAGCCGAGCTGAGTCACACCGGCTTCAGTTTTAATCAGATCTTCGATCTGCACTAAGAACCAAGGATCGACACCGGTTAAGCGGAATACTTCGTTAACGCTTAGCCCCATGCGGAAAGCATCACCGATATACCAAATACGCTCGGGGCCTGGGTTCGACAATTCATTGCGAAGCTTGGCTTCGGCATTTGGTGCGCTGGGATCGAGAATTGGCGTGAAGCCATCGACACCAACTTCAAGGCCGCGCAGAGCCTTCTGTAAAGACTCTTGGAAAGTACGGCCGATGGCCATGACTTCGCCAACCGACTTCATCTGCGTCGTTAAGCGTGGCTCTGCTTGGGCAAATTTCTCGAAGTTGAAACGAGGAATCTTAGTGACGATATAGTCGATTGAAGGCTCAAATGACGCCGGGGTTAAACCACCGGTGATGTCATTTTTCAACTCATCAAGGGTGTAACCAACTGCCAATTTGGCCGCGACTTTAGCAATCGGGAAGCCAGTGGCTTTTGACGCCAGCGCCGATGAACGCGACACACGCGGGTTCATCTCGATAACGACCATGCGGCCATCATCTGGACTGATACCAAACTGTACGTTGGAGCCGCCGGTTTCAACACCGATTTCACGCAGCACGGCGCAAGAAGCGTCGCGCATGATTTGATATTCTTTATCGGTCAGCGTTTGCGCAGGTGCTACCGTGATCGAATCGCCGGTGTGCACGCCCATGGCGTCGAAGTTTTCGATGGCGCAGACGATGATGCAGTTGTCGTTGCGATCGCGCACGACTTCCATCTCATATTCTTTCCAACCAATTAATGACTCATCGATGAGCAATTCATTGGTTGGCGATAAGTCTAGGCCGCGCTCGCAAATCTCGATGAATTCTTCACGGTTGTAGGCAATACCACCGCCGGAGCCGCCCATGGTGAACGACGGGCGAATAATCGATGGAAAGCCAGTGGTTTCGAGCACAGCAAAGGCTTCGTCCATATTGGTGGCGATGCCAGCGCGTGGGCATTCGAGGCCAATACGGCGCATAGCCTGGTCAAACAGCTTGCGGTCTTCCGCCATGCGGATAGCTTCTTTCGAAGCGCCAATCAGCTCAACATTGAATTTCGCCAACACGCCTTTCGCATCTAACTCGAGCGCGCAGTTCAGCGCGGTCTGGCCGCCCATGGTCGGCAGGAGCGCATCGGGGCGCTCTTTCTCGATAATTTGCGCAACGGTTTGCCACGTGATCGGCTCGATATAAGTCGAGTCGGCCATCGACGGGTCGGTCATGATGGTGGCTGGGTTCGAGTTCACCAGAATGACGCGATAACCCTCTTCACGCAGCGCCTTACACGCTTGCGCGCCGGAGTAATCGAACTCGCAGGCTTGACCAATGACAATCGGACCTGCGCCGATGATGAGAATGCTTTGGATATCAGTACGCTTTGGCATGTCTTACTTCCGAGCCTGCATCAATTCAAAAAAGTGGTCGAACAAGGGCTGCACATCTGTTGGCCCAGGGCTAGCTTCAGGGTGCCCCTGGAAACTAAACGCTGGCTTATCGGTATGGTGCAGGCCTTGCAACGAATCATCGAATAGTGACTTGTGAGTTGCACGCAATGTCGCGGGCAGTGTCGCTCCATCTACAGAGAAGCCGTGGTTCTGACTGGTAATCATGACGCGGCCGGTGTCTAAATTCTGCACTGGATGGTTGGCACCATGATGGCCAAATTTCATTTTCAGCGTTTTCGCACCTGAGGCGAGCGCTAACAGCTGATGCCCTAAGCAGATGCCGAAAATTGGTAAGTCTTTATCTAAAAAGGTCTTAATCGCCGCAATGGCGTAGTCGCAAGGCTCAGGATCGCCTGGACCATTGGAGAGAAAGACGCCATCGGGGTTCATTGCCAGTACATCAGCCGCCGAAGTTTGAGCCGGCACCACAATCAGCTCGCAACCACGATCAACCAGCAGGCGCAGAATGTTGTGCTTAACACCGAAGTCATAGGCCACGACTTTAAAGCGCGGCGCTTCAGTTGGCGTGACATAACCTTTCGCCAGATCCCAGCTACCTTCTGTCCAGCGATAAACTTCTTTTGTGCTGACGACTTTGGCTAAGTCCGCGCCCTTCAAGCTAGGCACTTTTTTCGCGCTAGCAATGGCCGCTTCAACCGCACCTTCTACTTCTGCAGCGGCGCCGGCGACAATAACGCCATTTTGCGTACCGCTTTCGCGCAAGATGCGCGTTAAGCGGCGCGTGTCGATTTCAGCAATAGCGACAACATTGTTGCGCACCAAATAGTCTGGCAGCGTCTCAGTCATTCGCCAGTTGCTAGCGATCATCGAGCTATCACGGATGATTAAGCCCGCAGCCCAAACCTGAGTTGATTCGTTGTCTTCGTTGTTTACGCCGGTGTTGCCAATGTGCGGATAGGTCAAGGTGACCATTTGCTGGCAATACGATGGGTCGGTCAGAATTTCCTGATAACCAGTCATGGCGGTATTAAAAACGACTTCGCCAGATGATTGACCATCTGCCCCGATTGATACGCCCTTGAAAACACTTCCGTCTTCTAGCGCGAGAATGGCAACTTTGCTCAAACCGACCTCCACACAGCGATTTTAGTTAAGCGCGCGTGCAAAAAAGCGAGAAGCGATGACAATCCTTCTCGTTCTATCCATATAGGGGTTGCACGCTGGCACGATTTGAAGCGGCATTCTACGCAGATGCATGCCCGCTGTCCAACCAAAC
>JAGPVX010000036.1 GCA_018066805.1 Paraperlucidibaca sp.
CGCCCGCGCCTGTTGCCTTTAGTCGGCATGATGCTGATGGCTAGCGCGACCGTTGCTACTACCGCATACGCCTCAAGTCACCGTGAAGCGCCATACATCACCTCACAACCGAAAGTCGATGGCACTGACTTTTATATGTTCCGCAGCTATGAAGCTAACCGTCAGAACTTTGTAACGCTGATTGCTAACTACCTACCGCTACAAGATGCCTACGGCGGACCAAACTACTTCTCTCTCGACCCGAATGCGCTTTATGAAATTCATCTCGACAATAACGGCGATGCGGTCGAAGACATTACTTTCCAGTTTCGCTTCAAAAATACGCTTAAAGACCTAAAGGTTCCCGTAGGCGGCAAAATGACTTCAATACCTTTAGTCAACTTGCCACCCCAAGGCAATGTTCCGACGCTTAATGTAGCGGAATCATTCACCGTCACCATGGTAAAAGGCCCACGTCGTGGCGCTAACAGCTCGCGCCAACTGCTGACCAATGCTGCTGGTGGCGGCAGCACATTCACTAAGCCAGTCGATAACATCGGCAACAAATCCATTCCCAACTATGCCTCCTATGCGAACCAGTTTATCTACAACGTAGACATTCCAGGCTGCTCCACGCAGGGCAAAATATTTGTCGGTCAGCGTAAAGATTCCTTTGTGGTGAACTTGGGCGAGACCTTTGACTTGATCAATATTGCCAACCCTGTTGGCAGCGAAAGTGTTGAGCGCGACGATCTCGCCGATAAAAACGTCACCACATTGGCCATGGAAATACCCAGTAGCTGCTTAACCGCTGGCAATGAAAAGGTTATTGGGGGCTGGACTACCGCTAGCGTACGCCAAGCGCGTTTGATCAACCCTAAACCCGGCAGCAACAATAACTCCGCAAGCAAGGAAGGCGGCCCATGGGCACAAGTTTCACGCCTCGGCATGCCGCTGGTGAATGAAGTTATTATTGGTCTAAAAGACAAAGATAAATTCAATGCCAGCCAGCCAAAAGATGATGCGCAGTTTGCCGACTACGTGACCAATCCATCACTACCATTTTTGATTGAGGCGCTATTTCAAACACCAGCACCCACGAACTTCCCGCGAACCGATTTAGTCACAGCGTTCTTAACTGGCGTTCCTGGCTTAAACCAACCGGCTAATGTGAAAGGTTCAGAAATGCTGCGCTTAAATACGTCTGATGTGCCGCCAGTACCTGCAACAATGCAGAATCGCTTAGGTGTTGTAGCAGGCGACAAAGCCGGCTTCCCCAATGGCCGTCGCCCTGGTGATGATGTTGTCGATATTGAGCTACGTGTAGCTATGGGCTTGCTCTGTCATGCAGGTCTTGGCGTTTGCTCTCCTGATGACGCTAAAGCAGGCACGATGGGCTTTACTGATGGCGCTTTACAACAAGCCAGCCAGTTCGACAGCACCTTCCCATACCTGAAAACACCATTAGCTGGCGCAACATCAACACCCACTAACTAAGCCACCAACAGGAGAGTGACGATGAACAAACTCACCCCACTCGCCTTAGTCACAGCAGCCGCGTTCGCGCTGGCTGCCTGTGATGGCGAAAACAATAAGGCCGTAGCTAACGATGGTTTTGTTGCTGAGGTTCGCGCATTGCTTAATGACATGAGCGAAGCGATGGAACCTATGCAGGCGCTATTTGATCGCCTGATAGCTACAACGCCAGAAACGACGGAGCCGGAGCCTCTATGAGGCTTGGGCTACTTCTTGTCCTGAGTACGCTAGTGTCGACGCCCTTATGGGCGGCCGACACCATGCGCCAGGTAATTACACCTTCCGACGACAGCATGGTGTTGGAATCTTTGCCGTCTGGCCCACGCATCAGCGCACCAACCACACCTACAAATACACGCTCACTGGCTTCACAACTAGAACGCGTGCAAAGCTTACTCACTATCGCCAGACAACAAGGCGACCCTCGATATTTAGGCTATGCCGACGCGCAACTGCGTGTGCTGCTAGTCAAACACCCTGCCGATCTTGGCACCCAATTACTTCAAGCACGATTGCTGCAAGCAAATCATCATTTTGATGCTGCAGAGCGCGTGCTCAATACCCTACTGGCCTCGCCTTCTGCCGTGCATTCAGAAGCAGCATTAATGAGCGCATCGATTGCCCTAGTTCAAGGCCGCTATGCTCATGCCACAAAGCGCTGTCATCAGCTCACGGGCCTTGCGATGTTGCCGTTTTCCTTGATCTGCCAAGCGCAAGTGCAAGGGGCGACCGGACAAGCAAGCGAAGCGCTGGCCAAGCTCAATGCCTTGCCCGCCAAGCAGCTAGGGCTAACCTCGGATCAACGCACGTGGTGGCGCCTGAGTCAGGCCGACATGGCCGATAGACTCGGATCCGATAACAGTGCCGAGGACGACTATCGAGAAGCGGCAGCTGCGGGATCAGCTGAGGCCGTAGCTGCCTATGCCGACTGGTTATTTTGGCAAGGGCATGCACGCGATAGCCTGAGCTTGCTTGCGCCGTGGACGGCCCACGATGGTCTGCTCAGCTTACTCACGCGAGCCGAACAACAGCTAGGCCTTAGCAAACCTGCAGCTGCGCATAAGCAGCTAGCGCTTGGTCGCTGGCAGGCATTCCTAGCGCGAGGCGAGCCTGGCCATGAGCGCGAACTTGCCACATTTTATTTGGATGTAATGCAGCAACCCGCAACTGCTTTACGCTTTGCTCAGCGCAATTGGACGGTGCAGCGCGAAACCGCTGACTACCGCATATATATTCGAGCCGCCTTAGCGCAATCTGCCAAAAAAGACTTAGCTATCTTGGCCAAATGGCAAGCCAGCACTAAGTTTGAAGATGTCCGTGTACAGCGCTGGCTGAGTGCTGGAAATGCCGCGTTACCGAGCTCAAATAAATGAGTCATTGTCTGCGGATTTTTGCGGGCATCTGCCTTTTACTGCTGGCTTCGCTGAGTTGGGCGCATAAAGCAGGCGATAGCTATTTAACGATTGAGCAAGACGGCCCTGTACTTGGTGTGACATGGGATGTGGCGCTGCGCGACTTAGATTTGCTGCTCGTGCTCGATAGCAATAATGATCATCAGCTAACGTGGGGCGAAGTACGCACGCGCAGTGCCGATATAGAAAGCCTGCTGCAAAGCCAACTAACACTGAAGCTGGGTAAGCACGCCTGCGAATGGCTGGGCCAGTCGGCTCCGCTGGGCGTAGTGCAACATAGCGATGGGCTGTATGCCGCTCAGCACTGGCTAGTTACTTGCCTCGGTGCACAAGATGGTGATGCGCTGAATATCGACTATCGCCTGCTAAACGGCATCGATAGCCTGCACCGAGGGCTGCTCAGCCTGCACTCAGGAAACCAGCACAGCACAGCCGTGCTTCGCCCCGATCAAGGTGCCGTTGATATCGCCACCGACTCCAGTCTGTGGTTAACGTTTACGCGCTTTATGCATGAGGGCATTCATCATTTGCTCTCTGGCTACGACCATATTTTATTTTTACTGTGCTTGCTGCTACCGGCCTGTCTAGCGCGCCAAGATAAGCAGTGGCTACCCTCGCGTTCATTTCGCTCAGCCATAACGCATACGGCTGGCGTTGTGACCGCCTTTACTGTGGCACACTCGATCACCTTGGCGCTTGCTGCACTTCAAGTGGTTGTGCTGCCTTCACGATGGGTAGAGTCGGCTATTGCTGCCTCCATTGTGCTCGCCGCCGTGCACACAATATCGCCACGCCTGATTCACTCGCGCGCACTGCTGGCCGGCCTCTTTGGTCTGATTCATGGCTTTGGTTTTGCTGGCGTATTGCAAGGATTACCGCTTACCACGGGCCCTCGCCTTTCAGCTCTAGCAGGCTTTAATACCGGTGTTGAGCTAGGCCAACTGAGTATTGTCTTAGTGTTATTTCCACTACTTTGGTGGGCTAGATCTTCACGCATTTATCGCAAATTTGTACTGCCTGTTGGCAGCTTACTCATCGCTCTGGTGGCGAGTATTTGGCTGTTGCAACGGGTATTTGAATGGCAACTTATTCCGGGGTAATTATGGCCGACGAACTGGCCGACTTGGTCACACGCATGGGTGCTGGTGACCAACAAGCATTTGCGACGCTTTACCAACGCACGTCACCAAGGCTATTCACTTTAGCCATTTCGGTTTTGCGCAATCGCGACTTAGCGCAGGAAGTGCTGCAGGAAGCTTTTATCAATATTTGGCGCTCAGCTAGCAGCTATCACGCAGGTAAAGGCAGCGTGCAAGTCTGGCTAAATGTCATTGTCCGAAATCGATGCATAGATAGCTTACGGCAACGCACAAGCCGTATTGAAGAAGTTGACTTAGTCGACTGGCCAGAATTGGTTTCTGAGCAACCATCGCCATTACAGGCCTTGCAAACTCAACATGAAGCTACCGACTTAGCACGCTGTATGGATGGCCTCGATAGCCAGCAGCAACGCGCTCTTACGCTGGCATTTTTTCATGGCCTAAGCCATCGCGAACTGGCCGAAAAGCTCGCAGCCCCACTGGGCTCGGTGAAGTCACATGTCCGCCGCGGCTTAGCAAACTTACGGAGGTGCCTACATCATGCAACTATCTAATGAGATGACTGACGCCCTTAGTGCCGAAGCTGCCTTAGGGACACTGCGTGGAGCAGCAGCTAAACGCTGGCAACGATTGAGCGCCGCGGACTCAAAGCTTATTGACCAAGTTGCAAGTTGGGAGCAGCTCTTAGCGCCGATGGCAAACTGGCTACCGGAAACGCCCGTACCGACTGGAGTGTGGAATGGTATTGAGCAGGTACTTTTTGCCGCGCCAGTACCTTTGCCTGCTCGCCGCTCAACGAATGCACGCTGGATTGGTGCAACCTTAGCTATGGCCGCAAGCCTTGGCCTCTGGTTAGCGTTACCGTCAGCTCCTACGACCATTTCAACTCCGGCTTTGCAGCTGAAAACACTGGCAACGCTGAGCAGTGAACATCAGCTCGCTCGCTGGCAAATTAGCCAGCGTAGCGACGGCCAAGTCAGCGTCTCAGTCAACGTGGCTTGGCAACAACCTGCTAATCGAAGCCTGCAACTCTGGGCTATCGATACAGAAGGTACTCCGCACTCGCTAGGGATAATTACTTTGGTTGAACAAAGCTCCACGCTAAACCTCAGCGTTACTCAGCGCGATCAGCTAAGTCGGGTTACGGTTTTTGCTATTAGCGATGAACCACTTGGTGGCTCACGCAATGCTCTGCCCAGCGGCCCAGTTATATTTAGCGGGAAAGCCTCCAAAAGTTAGAGCACGGCACTGTTTTGGTCGCGATTTTAAAACCACCCACTGCATTGTTAGTGACGTTGCCTATCTCAACAAATGTGCCGTTTCCATCATTTGAGTAAAACAAGATAGTGCTGTCATTCGTAAAAGCAGGATTAGTAGAGCTTGTGCGTGTGGTGGTAATTAAAACTGAACCAACTTTGCTCAACGCTGGGCTTACAGAGTTCTTGGCTGATATTGCTGCAGGCTTAGGCACTACTGATGCAGCTGTATTTGCTGATGCGCTAGTTCCGGCAGCACCGCTAGAGTTGTTGCTATTACCACGCGCCGCCAATGCAAGGGCTAGTGCGCCCGTGAGTGTAAGCTGAGGAACTCGCATACGGAGAGCCTCAATTGCATGCGCCATTTACTCACTGCGCGATGCGAAACCTCGGACAACACGCACGAGCGACTCGCGCTCTTCTAGCGTTAGTGACTTCTCAAACGCAGGCATAAACCCTGGGCCGGTGTTTATCTTTTTAAGAATATTGGCGTCGCTTTTAGCTGCCTGCCAACTCGGACTTGCGAGGTTTTGTGCAAAATATAAGTAGCCTCGCAGCGTGCGAGCCTGGCCATCGCTGCCGTGACACTTTGCACAGTGCTCATCAAAGAGCGCGGGGCCATCAATAGCTGCTTGAGCGGTAAGTGGCGCTAGGCAAAGCAGCACAGCAAACCAAGGTCTCATCACGCCATTCACCATTCAATTTATGTATCGACAGCACTCTAACAGCGGGAATGCGTAGAGCACTTTGTCATGGTAATATTGCGCCCTAATTTTAACTACCACTAAAGACTGCCACGAAGCGTGCTCACAGCATCGCTGTCCTGCCAAGAGGTGCCCAATGGATGGGATTTTAAACGATGGCAATATCGTCAGCACCTCGCACATAAAGCAGAGCACTTACGGCGCAAACCGCTTCACCATTGTGGACTGGGCTGCGTGGGCTCCCGGGCTGACCGAGTCTTCCGCATGGCTGCCTTGGCCAGAACTAATGCCAAGCGGCACGAACGAGCTGCCGGCCTTAACGGAAATACCCGCCATGATGCGCCGACGCTTAGACAGACTCGGGCGCATGGCCTTGCAAGCAGCTTATCGCTGCCAAGATGCAAATATTCCCGTCATCTTTGCATCCCGCTATGGCGACCTAGCTCGCTCAGCCGGCCTGCTGCGTAGCTTGGCGGAATCAGGCGCTGTATCACCAACACAATTCAGCCTATCGGTGCACAATGCCATCGCGGCACTCTATGGCATTGCCAATAATGACACTAGCAATTACAGCGCCATTGCCGCCGGCGAAGAAACCACCGAAGCCGCCTTCATTGAGGCATTAGGTCTTCTTGCCGGTGGCACAGAAGAGGTCATGATTGTTTGCTATGAAGACAGTACATCTGAACTGCCTGGCTTTTTAGCGAATAATTGCCGACCACATGCTTGGGCCTGCCGCATTAAAGCAACATGCGCTGCCGGCATTAGCCTACATTGTCGACTCGCAGACGAAGATGACAGCACGGCAGAACAAGCGCTCGACTTTGCGGCTGTACTGCGCTTTCTTATCACAGATGCTCAGCAGCTTGAGCAGCGAATTGGTCATCGTATTTGGCAGTGGCAACGGCATGCTTAATTTAATTGATCGCAGCTGGCGCATTCTGGCAACAGCAATAGCGTTTACAACCTTTGGCATTGGTGGGCTTCTTTTGCGCTTACTCGCCTTCCCGCTATTGCAGCTTTGCGTGCGTGATCGTAGCCGCCAAATCGCCTGCTCTCGCCTAACCATTCAGCGTTCATTTCAGCTTTTTATTAAGCTAATGAGGCTGATTGGTATTCTTCGCTATGACATAGAGGGCATAGACCGCTTACGCCGCCAAGGACAGTTGGTTTTAGCTAATCATCCAACATTGCTTGATGTTGTTTTTCTGGTATCGCTAGTGCCCAATGCCAACTGTGTCGTCAAAGCGAGCTTGGCGCGCAATCCATTTATGCGCGGCCCAATTCGAGCCGCGGGCTATATTTGCAATAACTCTGGCGCTGGCCTGATTGATGACTGCATCGCCTCAGTAAAAGCTGGCGACAACCTCATTATTTTTCCCGAGGGCACGCGCACGCCAGCCAATGGCAAACTCCAGCTTCAGCGCGGAGCGGCCAATATTGCGGTGCGCGGCGAGCTAGATATGACTCTGGTCACGATTAACTGCCGCCCGCGCAGCCTGACTAAGGGCTTGCCATGGTGGCAAGTTCCACCCCGTCGCATGCACTTCACCATCTGCGCTAAAAAAGACTTAACGGTTGCCCCTTTTCTGCAGGATGCCAATGGCGAGGCCAGCATTGCTGCGCGCCGATTAACGACACATTTACACCAATACTTCACCATGGAGCACGAACGCCATGCAGGCGCTTGAACAAGAGATCAAGGAGCTGCTAATCGCAGCACTCAACCTTGAAGATATAACTCCCGATGACATCGATCCTACCGCAGCTCTTTTCAATGAGGGCTTAGCGCTCGACTCTATTGATGCTCTAGAGCTCGGCCTTGCGCTACAAAAGCGTTATGGCCTGAGCTTGTCTGCCGACGCCGAAGACACTCGACGCCACTTCAGCAGCATTCGCACTTTAAGCATGCTTGTTGCTGACAAGCGCACTCAATAACGGGAGATTAGTGATGACTGAGCAGGAAATTTTTGAGCGCCTTCGCACGATATTGCAAGACACTTTCGAAATCAGCGCCGATCGCATCTCGTTGAGCTCTCGACTCTATGAAGACCTAGACATCGACAGTATCGATGCCGTTGATCTCATCGTGAAGCTAAAGCCATTAGTCGGTTCGCGCTTAAACCCAGAGGCATTCAAGGCCGTGCGCACGCTACAAGATGTAGTCACCGCACTGCACGGCCTACTGATCAGCCCGAGCCAAGCTTAAACCCAATGCGCCTGGTCATTTTATCGCTGCTTACTTTGGGCTATCCCTTACTTGTCTACTTGGGAGTGCACCACTTCGAGCCCAGAATTGTGGCTGCTTTGCTGGCGTTAATCGCTCTCGTTAGAGCCATAGCTACGCGCGAAAAAACATGGCTAGTTGTTAGTGTTTGCGCGCTCTTGCTGTCTGCTGCGGCCGCTATTGGCAACCAGGAATTACCGCTAAAGCTCTATCCTGTGCTCGTCAATGCCGCCCTACTGATCATCTTTATGATCAGCCTGCGCTTCCCCCCGACAGCGATCGAACGCCTCGCTAGAATTCGCGAGCCCGACTTAGCGCCCTCGGGCATACGCTACACGCGACAAGTCACATGGGTTTGGTGTGGCTTTTTTCTCGTCAATGGCAGCATCGCTCTCATTACTGCGCTTTGGGCCAGCACAGAAGTTTGGGCGCTTTATAATGGCCTAATTTCCTATCTGCTAATGGCTAGCTTATTTTCCATCGAGTGGCTGATTCGGCAAAAAGTAAAAGCGAAGGCTCTCGATGACTGACGCCATGACACTGCAAACATTACTCAGCCACGGCCGCTCCGCTAGCAGCATTGTCGCTTGGCGTAAAAATACACCGCTAAATTTTGCCGAATTCAGTGCATTAGCTTCGCGCTGGCATGGTGCGTTTCTGGCTAATGAAGCAGTAAATATCGCGCTCTATTGCGACGATAGCTTCAACTTTTCAGCGGCACTTTTTGGCGCTTGGCATGCAGGAAAATGTATCTATCTGCCCGGCGATCGCCTACCTGCAACACTGATGCGCTTAAGCGCTATAACCGATAGCTTTGCTGGCGACCTGCCTAATGGGCTAAGCGCTCTGCCAGAGCACTCGACTCATCACGCCAGCTGGCAACCGCTAGACGTGAGTCGTGAGCAATTAGTTATTTACACCTCGGGCTCCACCGGCGAGCCTTTGCCAATTCCTAAGCGACTGAGCCAGTTATTCACCGAAGTAAATAGCCTCACGCAATGCTTCGACACGGGCCCAAATAGCGGGATTGTGCAAGCCACCGTCTCACATCAGCATATCTACGGCCTACTCTTTCACATTCTGTGGCCTCTAGCCTCTGCTCGCGCATTTGCCGCAACAGCCCTGCCATTCCCAGAAGATATTATTCAGGCGTTTCTGCACTCGCCTGGCATTTTGATCACTAGCCCCGCTCACCTTAAGCGCCTGCCTCCAAGCCTGCCTTGGGCCGAATGCCGGCACCAGCTTCACGCCATTTTCTCGTCGGGAGGACCTCTGCCCGAGAGCGCACTCAATGACTGCGTGCAATGGCTAGGGCAAGCGCCTATTGAAGTGTTTGGCAGCTCCGAAACTGGCGGCATAGCTTGGCGCCAACGTAGTCATGCCGCTGCCAACTTCTGGTTGCCACTACCTGAAGTTGACTTGCGTGTTGCAGATGGCTTTTTGCACGTTAAGTCAGCGCACAATTACGATGCAGGCTGGTTCGATACCAGCACGTGGGCCGAGCTGGACTATCAAGGCTTAGTGCTGCACGGGCGTAAAGATCGCATCGTGAAAATCGAAGAAAAGCGAATTTCATTAACCGCTATGGAGCGCGTGCTAGCGGCCACAGACTTGCTTTCCGAGGCTCATATTGTTGTGCTAGATAAGCCGCCGCGCCTGACATTGGGCGTCGTCGCGTTACCATCCGCAGCAGGCTGGCTACTCCATGAAAGTGAAGGCAAGCTCGCCCTCAATACGGCGTTGCGTAATGTACTTGCAGAGCACGTCGAGGCCGTCGCTTTACCTCGAAGCTGGCGCTATGTACACAGCCTACCAATCGATAGCCGCGGCAAGCTGACGGAGGCCGCGCTCGTCAATTGCTTTGATGCTCGGCGCGTGCCTGCCCGTATCCAATCTCACAGCAGCCATCAAGCCATTATCCTGCTCGATATTCATGCCGACTCGCCTCATTTTGACGGGCACTTCCCCGAGCTGCCCGTACTGCCTGGAGTCACTCAAGTCGACTGGGCAATGCAATTGGGGCACGAGCTGTTCACACTACCGGCCGTTTTTTTGCGTCTCGATAACGTTAAATTTCAGCACGTTATTCAGCCAAACTCTTTGATCACGCTCGAGCTTAATTACGATAGCGTGCGGGCAACCCTTGCGTTCAGATTCACTTCTCCGTTCGGCACCCATGCCAGCGGACGAGCCGTCTTTGGGCATGCGTCTTGAACTGTTGCGCCATCATTCCCGTCTATAACCATGGCGGCACGGTTGGCCATGTGCTGAGCGTCATTCGCCATCAGCAGCTGCACTGCATTTTAGTCGACGACGGCAGCGAGCCGCATTGCGCGGCCACGCTGCAAGCGCTCGCAGCTCACAACAGCGACGTAACGTTAGTGCGGCTCACTGCAAACCAAGGCAAGGGCGGCGCTGTCATGGCCGGCATGCGCAAGGCTTATGCCATGGGGTTTAGCCATGCACTGCAAATTGACGCTGATGGCCAGCATGCCAGCGAGGATATTCCGGCTTTGCTTGAGCTAGCGCGCACTCATCCCAGCAGGCTGATTTCTGGGCAACCCTTGTATGACGACAGCATTCCCAAGGGCCGCCTTTATGGTCGTTATGCCACCCATGTTTGGGTTTGGATTAATACACTATCGCTCGATATTCGCGACTCAATGTGCGGCTTCCGCGTGTACCCACTAGCACCTGTTATAGCTCTGCTCGACAGCGTGCAAATGGGGCGGCGCATGGATTTTGATATTGAAATCATGGTTCGCCTGCATTGGCGCGGCGTTGGCATTACTCAGCTACCCACAAAAGTGCACTACCCCAGTGATGGCATTTCGCATTTCCAAGGGTTGCGCGACAACCTACTGATATCTCGAATGCATGCGCGCTTGTTTTTCACCATGCTGACACGCTTACCGCTGCTGCTCTGGCGAAAATTAGCCAGAGCGAGCTTGTTAAAATGAGCCAAAAACAGCACTGGGCGCAGATCGGGGAAACCACCTTTATCTTTGGTATTTGGCTGCTTTACTGGGTGCATAAGCTTCTAGGGCGCTGGCCATTTCTTATCTGCTTATACCCCGTGGTGTTTAGCCATTGGCTCCTACGTCCTGCCCTGCGAGCAGCATCATTGCAATACTTGCGACGCGTACAGGCTGCAACTGGGGCGATTGGTCACGAGCCAGGCTGGCGCGATAGCCTGCGTCATATCGCCCGATTCGCAGAGACGGTGCTTGATAAGCTACTGGCAGTCTCAGGGCGCTACCCGTTTCATCAAGTCAATACCGAAGGGCGCGAGGCGTTCTATGCCAATGCAGAGACTGGGCGTGGCGGGGTTATTGTTACTGCCCATATTGGCTGTTTAGAGCTCTGCCGTGCGATGGCCGAGCAACGCGCAGCGGTCAAGCTCAATATTTTAGTGCACACACGTCACGCTGAAGCATTCAACCGCCTACTAAAACGCCTTAACCCAAACAACGACCTACAGCTGATCGAAGTCACCGATATGAGCCCAGCGACTGCGCTACTCCTCAGCGATAAAGTGGCCAACGGCGAGTTTGTCGTAATAGCCGGCGACCGTGTGCCGGTGACCGCCAGCAAAACCGTCAGCATAAATTTTCTGGGGCATGACGCATTGCTCCCCATCGGCCCTTATGTACTCGCCAGCCTACTCAAATGCCCACTGCACTTGCTCGGCTGTATCCATGAAAAAGATGGTTACACCGTGCACTTTCAGCGACTAGCTGAGCATGTCGAGCTGCCGCGCAATAATCGTCAGCAAGCTCTAACTGCACACGCACAAACCTACGCCAATGCACTGACTGAGCTGCTCAAACGCTCACCATACGACTGGTTTAATTTCTTCCCCTTTTGGGACCAAAATGATGACGACACGCGACACTAATTCCGTTTGCTTCGACGGCCAACGACTGAGCATTGAAGACATCACCGCGCTAGCGGCGCAAACACGAGCAGCCACTCTCAGCACCGATGCTAATTTCCGTGCCCGCATTAGCCGTGGAGCAGACTTTCTCGATCGCCTGTTAGCCGAAGACGGCGTCATCTATGGCGTAACGACGGGCTATGGCGACTCCTGCACAGTGGTCATTCCGCCCGAATTAATTGCTGAACTACCTCACCGCCTTTATACCTACCACGGCTGCGGTGCCGGTCGATTTTTAACACCTGAAGAGACGCGTGCGGTTTTAGCTACTCGCCTGTGCTCGCTAAGCCAAGGCTATTCTGGCGTGAGCGTGGGACTGTTGGTGCAAATTGAGCAGCTCATTCGCCATGATGTACTCCCTCTGATTCCGGCTGAAGGCTCGGTTGGTGCCAGCGGAGACTTAACGCCACTTTCGTATGTTGCCGCCGTACTCTGCGGCGAGCGCGATGTCTGGTATCGCGGCGAACGTCGACCTGCAGCTGCGGTGCTAGCAGAGCTAGGTATTCAGCCGCTACGCTTAAGGCCAAAGGAAGGTTTGGCCATCATGAATGGCACCGCTGTGATGACCGCACTGGCATGCCTAGCTTGGCAACGCGCTGATTACGTTTGCCGCCTAGCCACTCGATTAACGGCATTAAATGTCTTCGCCAGTGCCGGCAATGCTCATCACTTTGACGCCGATCTATTTGCCGTCAAACCTCATGCTGGCATGCAGAATATTGCCGCACGCCTGCGCGCTGACCTCGCCAGCGACCGACCTGCGCGCAATGAGCAACGCCTACAAGATCGCTATTCACTACGCTGCGCGCCGCACGTCATCGGCGTCCTAGAAGATACCTTGCCCTTCTTTCGCACACTGATTGAAAACGAGCTCAACAGTGCCAACGACAACCCAATCATTGATGCTGAAGAGGAGCGCGTGCTACACGGCGGACACTTCTATGGTGGCCATATCGCTTTTGCCATGGACTCGATGAAAAATGTCGTTGCCAACATCGCTGACCTGCTTGATCGCCAGCTCGCGCTCTTAGTAGACACCCGCTTTAACCATGGCTTGCCGGCCAATCTTTCCGGCGCCACAGGAAGCCGTGCCGCCATTAATCATGGCCTCAAGGCATTGCAAATTAGCGTATCGGCATGGACCGCTGAAGCCCTCAAACTCACCATGCCAGCTTCGGTTTTTTCACGCTCCACCGAGTGCCACAACCAAGACAAAGTCAGCATGGGCACCATCTCAGCGCGTGACTGCTTACGAGCACTTGAGCTAGTCGAGCAAGTAGTTGCTGCCATGCTGATTTCCGCGCGTCAGGCCTTTGCACTACGCCTGCGCCAAGAGCCCAACCTCGCCGTACCTGATGTTCTCGCTGAGATGCACGCACGCTTGGCCGAAGACATTGAATTGGTCGTTGAAGATCGCGCACTTGATGCTGATTTGCAGCGTCTTATTCATCTCATTCAGCAGCGCCATTGGAGCCTATATGAAGCCTGACTTAAGCCACCGCATCGAGTTACAGCCTGCATTTCATGACCTAGATCCAATGGATATTGTTTGGCATGGCAACTACGCCAAATACCTTGAGATTGCTCGTTGCGCTTTACTTGCTCGCTTCAATTACGACTATCCGCAGATGCGCGACTCGGGCTATGCCTGGCCAATTGTCGACATGCGTCTGAAATATATTCGCCCGGTGAGCTATGACCAGCGCATCAGCATTCGCGCTGAAATTACCGAGTGGGAAAATCGCTTGCGCATCGATTATGAAATTAATGATGTGCTAACTGGCGTACGCCTGAATAAAGCCCACACCATTCAAGTTGCCGTCAATATGCAAACACGCGAGATGGATTACATCTGCCCTGCCGTGCTCTGGGAGCGATTGGGTGTGACACCATGAGCGCCTCACTTGCCTTGCGCTTGTTGCTAGCGTCTAGCTTGCTGATTAGCAGCCTGCCAGCAATGGCTGCTGACATCGCTAATGCCGTCCGTGAGCGCTTAGACAGCCCAGCTTTATTGCGCGGCCAATTTGCTCAAAGTAAATCCATTACTGGCTTCAAGAAACCGCTGCTGTCAAATGGCGACTTCTTATTTTGGCGCGACCATGGCGTCATTTGGCACACGAAAAAACCCTTCGACTCCATGCTAACGCTAACGCCTCGAGTGCTCGCCTCTAGCCAAAATGGCAACACGACCATGCGCATGGACACTCGCAATGAGCCAACGTTAGCCACCATGAATGAAACATTACTGGCACTTCTGGCCGGCGATATCGATAACCTCAAACAGCGCTTTCACCTTGATGGCGAGCTCAGCGGCGCGCATAAATGGACGCTGCGCCTGATACCAAAAGACAAAGGTATGGCAACAGTCATTAGCCAGATCGAACTCAGTGGCGACCGCAATGTTCAGCGCGTTGTATTGCAAGAAAACAATAACGACACCAGTACGATTCTCTTTAGCCAACTGAGTGCATCACCCGCCGCCAGTGCTGATGAGGCCAAATTACTCCGTGACTAAGCCACAAGCATTACAACGATGGCTGCCACCACTACTCTGGGCGCTGGTGGTGCTGATGCTGGCTGCTCATCAATATCAGTTTTGGCAAGCCGACCGCTTAGACACCAACATCATGGCGTTACTGCCAGAGGATGAGCAGCAACCGGTTATTCGCGCCAGCATGCAGCGCTTAACTGAGCTGTCTAGCCAGCAAATCGTGGTCATGGTTGGTGCGCCAAGTTGGGATGATGCTCGCAAAGCTGCAGAGCTAGCTCAGGCTGACCTAGTGCAGGTGCCGAAGCTTCTGCCTACCGCTATTTCCGCAGATACGTTGCAAGAGGCCGTGACATTTTATCTGCCATGGCGCGACCGCTTACTCACGCCCAAACAAGCAACATGGTTAGAGCAATCTAGCTCGGATCAATTCGGTATGACTGCTTTAATGCAGCTATACCAGCCAGGCAGCATGCCGCGCCTGACATCTTGGCAAAATGACCCTCTAGGGCTGTGGGCAAGCTGGTGGGGGGCACGTGCTGGAGAGCTGCGCGTTCGCCCGCGTGACGGCCTACTGTGGGTCAGTGGCGAAGGCCTCGAGTGGGTTGTGCTGAGCTACACGCGAAGCGGATCGCCTTTTGCTGTTAATGGTGACAGCCCCCTAGGTAAAGCGATCGATATAGCTCGTAGTCGTGCAGCCCAAGCAGTGCCGGCGAGTGAGCTGATTGCTACGGGCATACCTCTGCATGCTGAGGCGGCTGCGGCACAGGCAAATAGCGAGATCACCACCATCGGCGTCGGCTCCTTGCTCGCCATACTATTATTGGTCTGGATGACGTTCCGCTCATTCCGCCCAATTGTCTTAGTCGCGCTATCTATCGTCATTGGTTGCACCGCCGCACTAAGCGTGACGGCACTGCTTTTTGATAAAGTGCATCTACTGACCTTGGTATTTGGTGCAAGTCTCGTTGGCGTATCTGTTGACTATGGCTTCCATTATTTCGCAGCACGCCAAGGCCATCCTGCAAGCTTAAGCCACAGCACCTTACGACACCTTATGCCAGGCCTAATGCTGGCTTTACTGACTAGCACACTGGCTTACTTGGCACTTGGACTGGCGCCCTTCCCTGGCCTACGGCAGATGGCCATTTTTTCTGTGATCGGGCTAAGCGCAGCCTTTTTTACTGTCGCTTGCTGGTTGCCTTGGCTAGACCGCGGAGAGTTGCCGCAAACTGCATTTGCGAAGCGTATCGCTGGAAGTTTGCAATATTGGCCAGTCTGGCGCGCCAATCGTCTCGGGCTAATCCTCTTTGCTCTTCTAGCAGTACCTGTGGTTGCTGGACTCTTACAAACCAGTGAGCAGGATGATTTGCGCCAGCTGCAATCATCACCGCCCGAGCTAATCGCTGCTCAAATAAAAGCCGGCCATTTATTAGGCCTGCCTAGCCCCGCACAGTTCTTTTTAATCGAAGGAGATGATGCCGAAAACGTACTCACCCAAGAGGAAGCTCTAAAGCCTCGCTTAGATGCCCTCATTGCAGCCGACCAACTCGGTGGCTACCGGGCTGTTTCCGACTGGTTGCCATCACAGAAGCGGCAACATCAATTGGCAGCGCTAATGTCTAGTGCCGAGCACGCGGCTATGGCAAAAGTCGCGAACCAAACTGGCGAAACCCTAACGCCACCTCAACACGCCAAAGAGCCACTGACACCAGCGCTTTGGTTAACAAGCCCAGCGGCCGCCAGCATTAATGGCCAATGGCTAGGCGAGATGAATGGGCAGCACTACAGCATCCTATTACTGCAAGGGCTCACTCCCGCGCAGCTGCCATTAATAGCGAAATCTGCCGATGGCCTTAATGGCATACATTGGGTCGACGTCACGTCCACGTATTCAAAGCTACTTGCGCGTTATCGCGTCAGCATGACATGGCTTCTGCTTGGTGGTTATTTAGCTGTGCTTGCGGTGCTTTCACTGCGCTTTAGGCAGCAAGCTTGGCGCGCATGGCTACCGACATTGCTAGGCAGTTTAGTCACCGTGGCCCTGCTCGGTTGGCTAGGCATACCACTTCAACTATTCCATATTTTAGCGTTCGTTCTTTTGCTTGGAATGGGTGTGGACTATGGCATTTTTCTGCTCGAGCACCCGGGTGATAACTCAGCATGGTTAGCGATTACACTTGCCAGCACTAGCACCTTGCTCGGCTTCGGTTTATTGGCACTTTCAAGTACACCGGCGCTAAGCGCCTTCGGTTTAACCATGCTACTCGGCGGACTAATAATTTGGGGCATTACGCCTCTTTTGCGATTACGCAACGAGCCAATTAAACCGACTTCGTCTATATGATTTAGCGGCTTTGAAGCTTTAACAAACATCACATAGGGAAATGGATAAACACATGCGCACTGAGCATACTGAAATCTTGATAATTGGCGCCGGCCCTTCAGGTACAGTCGCCGCCGGGCTATTGCGAAAACAAGGCCGCCAGGTTGTTATTTTGGAGCGAGAAGAATTTCCGCGCTTCTCCATCGGCGAAAGTCTCTTGCCACAAAGCATGGCCTATATTGAAGAGGCTGGCTTCCTTCAAGACGTCATTGAAGCAGGCTTCCAATACAAAAATGGTGCAGCCTTTGTCCGAGGTGAGCGCGAATCCTCCATCGACTTTCGCGATAAATTTTCGGAAGGCTGGGGCACGACATTCCAAGTTGAGCGTGCACAATTCGATCATGTTTTAGCTAAAGCCGCTGAAAAGGCCGGCGCTGAAATTCGCTTTCGTCAGCAAGTCACTGCCGTCGATATCGATGGCGAACACCCTATCGTGGAAGTCCAGCCCGTCGACGGCGAGGCCTATCGTATTAGTGCAAGATTTTTGCTCGACGCAAGTGGTTTTGGCCGCACGCTGCCACGCCTGTTAAATCTGGAAATCCCCTCAGACTTTCCTACTCGCAGCGCATATTTTACCCATGTCGTTGATCGGATGACGCCAGGCAGCTTTGATCGCAACAAGATCCTAATCACAGTTCATCCTGAGCATCAGGATATTTGGTTTTGGACGATACCTTTCTCAAATGGCAAGTGCTCATTAGGTGTTGTTGCAAAAGCCGAGCATTTAGAACGCTATTCAGGCAATGACATAGAGCGCCTACAGGCACTAGTCGCTGAAACACCAACACTAGCCAAAGTTCTTAATAACGCAATCTGGGACACTCCTGCGCGTAAATTGTCCGGCTACTCAGCCAATGTCACCTCGCTTTGTGGCAAGGGTTACGCACTACTCGGAAATGCCGGCGAGTTCCTCGACCCAGTTTTTTCTAGCGGCGTAACCATTGCCGTGAAGTCCGCCAGCCTAGCCGCTGCGGCCATTGCTCGTGAATACGCTGGAGAGACCGTAGATTGGCAGATCGACTACGCAGCTCCACTCAAAAAAGGTGTGGATACATTCCGCAGCTTTGTTGAGAGTTGGTACGCCGGGGGCTTTCAAGATGTGGTCTTTTACGAGCAGCAGTCACCTAATATTCGTCGCATGATGTCTGCAATTTTGGCCGGCTACGCTTGGGATACCAAAAATCCCTATGTTGCCGACCCTCGACGCTTAAAGACGCTGGAGAAGCTGTGCGCAAGCTAAGATCTGTGCTTGCAGCGCTACCGGTGTTGATGCTGTCAGCCTGCTTCTCGCTAGTGTCGGCGCCGCCCTCAAAACTGCCGTTGCTACATTTAAGCCCTCAAGCCTTTGGCAGCAATTTGAGCTTGTCGCAGCGACTCACGTTGGTTGCTGCCAACAACGCTAAAGTTCAAGAGCTAGGCGCTGCACACAGCCTCGACAGCCTCCTTGAGATCAATGCTCAAGAGGTTCGAATGGCTGGTTTTGCTATCGGCCGCCGAATACTAACTTTGAGTTGGGATGGGCAAAGCTTAAACGCTAGCCAAGACCGACTCTTACCTTGGCGCGCCGACCCAGAGCGCATACTGCGAGACATCCAGCTAGCGTTTTGGCCCTATGCGTCCATCGTCGCTGCGCTACCAAAAGGCTGGACACTGGTGGAAGATGAGGCCTCGCGTACACTACAACAAGACGGCGTTGTTAAGATGCACATACGCTATAGCGGCTCACCGCGATGGCAAGGTACAAGCACAATGGATAACCGTGCTGAAGGTTATTTACTAAAAATTGAATCTAGCGCCCAAGAATAATGAACATTTACCTCAATGCCATGGGTGTCGTATCGGCGCTAGGCAATAGCCAAACTAGCGTGCGCAAGGCTTTGTTCGACACCAAAGTGTCTGGCGTCGAAGCCAATGCGCAAATTATGCCGGGGCAAATTTTGCATCTCGGCACAGTGACCGAACCTCTAGCAGACGTAACTGCTTTGCCTGAGGCGCAGCGTAGCCGTAACAATGCATTATTACTGACTGCCTTAGCGCAAATTCGGCCAGCAGTCGATGCCGCCATAAAGCGCTATGGCGCAGACCGAGTTGCTGTTGTTTTAGGCACCAGCACTTCAGGCATAGGCGAGAGTGAGGCCGCGATGGCCGATTACATCACTAAGGGTAAAGCGCCTCTCAGCTTCCACTTAAGCCAACAAGAAATGGGCTCACCGGCCGTCATGTTGAGCCAGCTTTTGGGGCTCGCTGGCCCAGTGCTAGTTATCTCTACCGCCTGCTCATCTAGTGCGAAAGCTATGGCTAGTGGCGCTCGCTTGCTCAATGCAGGGCTCGCCGATGCAGCCATCACCGGCGGCATGGATGCACTTTGCCAGTTTACTGTCGCGGGCTTCAGCGCACTTGAGTCAGTGAGTGCCGAGCGCTGCTTGCCGCTGAGCAAGAACCGCCACGGCATCAATATTGGTGAAGGTGGGGCACTCTTTATCATGAGTAAAGATACGGGGCCTGTTCGCCTCGCGGGCTGGGGGGAGTCTTCCGATGCTCACCACATTTCCGCACCGAAGCCAGATGGAAGCGGTGCTATTGCAGCCATGCAAGCGGCCTTAACGCGAGCTAAATTACAGCCTAGTGACATCGACTATATCAATCTGCATGGCACTGCTACACCACAAAACGATGCCATGGAAAGCTTAGCCGTCAACTCACTATTCGGCGATCGCGTACCGGCAAGCTCAACCAAGCCACTGACTGGACACACGCTAGGGGGAGCTGGCGCATTAGAGGCAGCTATTTGCTGGCTCTCACTGAGTGAAAATAATAATGGCCAACTACCGCCTCATTGGTGGGATAACGCAGTCGACCCCACTCTTCCGCCGCTGCATATTATTGCACCGGGGGAGCAACTAGGACGCCCACTGCAGTTCGCCTTGAGCAACTCATTTGCATTTGGCGGCAGCAACGCCTGCCTTATTTTAGGTCGATCCTAATGCGCCAACACATTGACTGCTTAATCTCAGAGCTAGTGCCGCATGCCGGCCGTATGTGCCTGCTTGATCGAGCCATTGAGGCTGATGCTGAAAGCCTCAGCGCAGAGCTAGTCATACGCTCCGATAATCCATTTATTCAAGCTCAAGGCGTGCCAGGCTGGGTTGGCATCGAGTATATGGCTCAAGCCATTGCCGCCTGGGCCGGCTGGCAAGCTCGGCTACAAGGCCAAGCGCCTCGAATCGGTTTTTTACTTGGCAGCCGCCGTTTTCAGTGCCACCAGCCATGGTTTGCCATAGGCGATGTCTTACGAATTGAAGTTCGTCTTCAATTTCAGGCCGATAACGGTCTCGGTCAGTTTGACTGCCAAATACACTGCGCTGATGTGCTAGCTGCAGAGGCTGCGCTCACTGTTTTTGAAACATCAGAACCCCAACAATTTATCAATCGCGAGACATCATGAAGCAGCAAACTATTTTGATAACCGGCTCGAGCCGCGGCATTGGTCGCGCAATTGCCTTGCGCTTAGCGCGCGATGGTTACGATATTGTTTTGCATTGCCGCAGCCGGATAAATGAGGCTGAAGCTGTCGCCACTCTGATCAGAGACCTTGGCCGCAATGCCCGTATTTTGCAATTTGATGTTGCTGATCGTGAGCTTAGCAACACCATGTTACTCGCAGATATTGAAGCTCACGGCTGTTATTACGGCATTGTCTGCAATGCTGGAATTGCTCGCGATAACGCCTTTCCCGCCATGCCAGGCGAAGATTGGGACGCGGTCATCCACACCAATCTCGATAGTTTTTACAATGTCCTTAACCCACTAATTATGCCTCTTGTGCGTACTCGTAAACCTGCTCGAATTATCACGCTATCATCGGTCTCCGGCATTATGGGCAACCGTGGCCAGGTCAATTACAGTGCTGCTAAAGCTGGCATTATTGGCGCAACAAAGGCATTAGCGGTTGAGTTAGCTAGCCGCGCGATCACAGTTAACTGCATCGCTCCGGGTCTGATTGACACCGAAATGGTCGATGAGCGCGTACTTGAAGAAGCCATGAAAATCATACCTGCGCGCCGCATGGGCAAGCCGGAAGAGGTTGCTGCTACTGCCAGCTTTTTAATGAGTGAAGATGCGGCTTACATTACGCGCCAAGTCATATCGGTAAATGGAGGAATGGTCGGATGAAGCGAGTTGTCATCACCGGAGTTGGGGCAATTAGTCCATTAGGGAATGACTGGAGTACCGTAGAGGCTCATTTGAAAAGTGGGCGCAATGCTGTCCAAGTCATGCATCACTGGGCTCGCTATGACGGCCTAAATACTCGCGTTGGCGCGCCCGCTGCTGAGTTCACTCTACCTCCAGAGCGCTATACACGAAAAAGCATGCGCAGCATGGGTCGTGTTTCGCTAATGGCCGTGCGCGCAAGCGAAATGGCTCTCGCCGACGCCGGACTGCTCGGCGATCCTCTACTAACAAGCGGCCGCGTAGGCATTTCTTATGGCTCTTCTGCAGGCTCACCGCAAGCCATTGGCGACTTCGGCAGAATGATGTTGGAATACACCACTGAAGGCATCACAGCGACAACTTATGTGAAAATGATGTCGCATACTGCGGCGGTAAATATTGGCGTTTTCTTCGGCTTAACCGGTCGCATCGTCACAACATCTAGCGCCTGCACATCGGGCAGCCAAGGCCTAGGTTATGCATACGAGATGATTCAATCAGGCAAGCAAACTGCCATGCTCGCCGGCGGATCTGAAGAGTTAGATGTGACCAGTGCCGCCGTCTTCGACACGCTATTTGCCACTAGCATTCGCCACAACGACAACCCAGACCAAACGCCACGCCCCTTTAGTGCTGAGCGCGATGGCTTAGTTTTGGGGGAAGGTGCGTGCACATTAGTGCTAGAAGAGCTTGAGCATGCCCAAGCTCGCGGAGCCAATATTATTGCCGAAATAATCGGTTACGGCACCAATAGTGATGGCCGCCACATCACTCAGCCCAACTCCGACACCATGGCCAAAGCCATGGAGCTAGCTTTGGAAGATGCTGGGCTACAGCCATCCGATATTGCTTATGTAAATGCTCATGGCACGGCCACTGAGCATGGTGATGTTGCCGAGAGTCATGCCACACACAAAGTGTTTGGCTCAAAAGTCGCCATAAGCTCACTGAAGAGCTATATGGGCCACACACTCGGCGCTTGCGGTGCACTAGAAGCTTGGATGACTATCGAGATGATGCGTAGCGACTGGTTCGCGCCAACACTTCACCTGGAAAATATAGATCCTCGATGCGCTGAACTCGACTATCTCGTTGATCAGGGCCGTCATATCAATACAAACTTAGTCATGAGCAATAACTTTGCTTTTGGTGGCATCAACACTTCGTTAATTTTTAAACGTTGGCAAAATCCGTCTTAACACTTTACTAGTCAGGGAATACTAAATATGCGCGCATTACCTATCTTACTTATTGCATTGGCCGCCGGCTCTGTCGAACCAGCTTTTGCTCGGGATACCACGCTTAATCTACCGCTCGCTGATGTTATTGCTATGGGCGAAGAAACCGGCAAGCTAGATGGCACAGTAAAGTTTTATCTCTCAGGACAAGCGACACCGTCAATCCTCAAAAAACTTGGCAGCGGCGTATCTAATAAAAAGACAAATGGCTTTAATAAAGGCGATGAAGAAGGCTGTCGATGGGCGGCACTATCTGCACTGATCACCTTCCAAGGCTCTGCCAAACGACAAGGTGCAAATGCAGTTACAAATATAACGAGCTATTACAAACGCAATGAAGCTCATAATAGCCAGACTTATGAGTGCCATGCAGGTACGTTTGTCGTTGGCGTCGCTCTTAAAGGTGACTACGCGAACGTAAAGCGCTAACCCCTCTTTCACGCGGTAACCCAGCTACCGCGTGGTCGCTAATTAGAGCTATGCAGGAAGCCATCAACACCCTATGACCTAAGGCTGCTGTCAGGGCATACTAAGCACTAAGAAAAATTCGCCTGGGGTACGTTTTGACTAATCAGCCGAACTGGCTACGCGCCATATTATTGGCCACCGCCATGCTGTCTGCACCGACGGCCTGGAGCGTAGAGCCCGCCAGCAAAGATGCGCCCCCTCGCGAAGCTGCTGTACCTAGCGCACAAGAAGTCACGCTGACGCATTTACAGGCCGAGATTGCCGATTTGCAGGCATTGCTAGTCGGTCAGCTGCCACAAAACGCCTCGCTGCCAGCGCTATTTGAAATTGACTTAAGCGATGCGCAGGCCGTGACGCAGCGCATCCAATCGCTGCAAGAGCGGCTAAGTGTCGAGATAGAGGAAGCGCCAGCGACAAATAGCAGTGCGGAGAAAAAAGACACCGCACCAAGCAAGAAGGCTGGCACCGAGCAAGTGCAATCTAAAGCTCCCGTCGCTCAGGCAGACCATTTTGTTTTATTGCGACGTGAGCGTGATCGCCTGCGCTTGAGCTTTCTACAGCTGCCAGCAGAGCGACGCGTCGCGCTCATTGAGCAAGACCGCTTAAAGCGCGCGCAAGAATCATTGCTGGCCGAACAAGCGGCTTCGGCAAAGGCTTTAGCATCTACTGAACTTGCTCGCGATAACGCGCTGGCCGCTGCTACTGCCGCGCGTAATGATGGCGAGCGCGTATTGGCGACTGAAGAGGCGCGTCTATTAGCGCAACTCAGCGAGCTTGCAGCGCTGCGCCAACAATGGGCCGAATCTAATCAAACCCAGCTCGATCAACGCCGAGAATTATTTGCCCGTTACGCAGCTGTCTCGCAGCAAACACCATTGCCAAGCGCGCAGGCCGACGAACTTTATAGCAGCATTCGTAGCGATTTAAAGAGCCTGCGCGAAGGTGCGGCGCAAGCGCTAAACAGACTCAATAGCGCCAGTCAGCTGCCCCTACGAGAAGAGCCGCTATCGCTAAACGACAGCCGCTTTGCCGCTCACGGCGCGCTAGTCGCACGCATCATCCAGCTACGCCAGCGCATAGCACAAGAAACCGCACAGCTCACAGAGCGCGAGCAGCAAGAGCGCTATCAAGACGCCAATACTAAGATGACTGGCCTGCGAACTTTACAGGCCCAGCGCGTGACTTTACTAGGCCAGCTCAGCCCCGAAAAGCGCTCAGAGGCAACCGGCTTTAATACCCAAGGCATGGCTCGGGTGCTCGATGAAATCGCCCACGTTCGCCTCATGGCTAGCTGGTATCCGCTGCAACGAGCGCATGACGCCCAGAGCCTATTCTCGCTGCTGCAAGATGTGTTTACCGCCGGCAAACTCGGCATTGATTTACTAAAGCTACTGCTGCTTATCGGGCTCAGCGTATGGGTGCGACGCCGCTGCCGAGGCTGGATTAATCGCGCTCGGCAATGGCTCATCACGCATGTGCAGCCAAAGACTTTACGCGCCAATATCGATCGCGCCGCCATCACCCTCACCGCTGTTGCCCGCGAACTCACCTTACTGCTAAGCATCTATCTGATTTTCGACTGGCTTTATGCGTCGGAGTTGATCATTGCTGAAGTGGCTGTGCTGCGCAAACTAGCCTATGCCTATGGCTTTTACGCACTGGCTTTGGCGCTGATTCACCGAGTATTTCTCACCGCCATTTCTCGCTACCGAGCAGTTAGCAACGAGCTCAATCACAAGATTTTGCGCTCATTACGCTGGGTCGCGCGCTGGGCCTTAGTAGTCACCATTTACCTAATTTTTGCGCAAGCCTTACTCGGTCGCGGTGCGCTTTATGGCATTGCCGAGGACGTTGCGACGCTTGGTGGTTTGATCGTGGCTTGGCGCTTAATCCGCGCCTGGCGTAGCGAAGTCACGCAAGCGTATTTGAGCTATTCGCCAAATGGTCGCTTAGCTGAGCTAGTTCATAAAAGCCAAAATCATAGCTATGGTTTAGCCCTTGCCGCCATGGCATTTATCTTCGTTGCAGCGCGTGGCTTATGGACATGGGTCAGCGATTTAGCGCTTGGCTTTGAACAAACACGCAAGGCCTTAGCCTACTTATTTCGCCGCCAACTCGAGCGCAAATCGCGCAATCAAGCAGATGCTTTTGAGGTCGCACCACTGCCGGAAGAACTGATGCTGGCATTCAGCGAAGAGCCCGCTACTGCCGACCTCAGCATCGATAACTTCCCTAAGCTCAACACTGTCCTAGAGAAAGCTATCGCGCTCCATGATGGCGGCCGTGGCGACTTGATCGCGCTAACGGGCGATCGTGGCGCCGGCAAAACTAGCTGGCTGATGGCGCTCAAACGCAGCCTGCCGGACGATATGACCTGTGTTTATCACAGCCTAGAAGAGCGTAATTATCAGGCCGATGGTGTTTGCCTATTGCTCTGCCACGCGCTCGGCATCGCAGACTCGACAGATCCAGATCAAATCATTGCTCAGCTGCACGCGCAGCGCCCGCAAGTTGTGCTGCTCGACTTAGGCCAAAACCTAATGTTGCGCACAGTCGGCGGCTTGGCTGGCTACGATGCCTTTGTCTACATCGCTCAGGCCACTGTGGGGCGCGTGCTCTGGGTCATTGCTTTCGCATCATGGCCGTTTGAGTATTTGCAGCGCATCCATCCCAACCGTGATGTCTACGACCAGCACTTGGCACTACCGCCATGGTCTGACCAACGTATTGGCGAACTTATCGATGCACGCATGGAGTCCGCCGGCTTCACTGCCGACTACGACAGCCTGCTTAATAACGATGCCTTAGCGCCAAACCCAACACCACTGATCAACGACGAAGAAGCGGAGCGTGTTGCCGATCGTTATCACCGGCTGGTTTGGGATTATGCCGATGGCAATCCGCGCTTAGCCCTGCATTTTTTCCGTATGTCGTTACAGCTGATCGGCGATAAGCGCGTCGAAGTGCATCTCTTCCCCATGCCTCCGATGAGTGCACTTGAGGACTTCGCCACGCGCACGCACTATGTTTTGGCGTGCTTGGTGCAGCATGAAAACCTCACTGCCCCCGAGGCCGCAAAATCATTATGCTTTGCCTTAAATGAGTGCGAGCGTGCTTTGTACTTGCTACATAAGCGCGGCTTTTTAACCACCTGCGACGACCAACGCTACCGCGTGTCATCGCATTGGAACCGTGCCGTGCTGCGCTTTTTGCAGCGTAAAAAATTACTCGTGGTATGAGGCATACGCAATGAATGACACCACGCAAATTTTGCAATTTATTCGCCCTGGCAGCATCCCCACGGTGCTGATTATTATTGCCTTCGCTTGGGCCGCAGTTCAGCTCTTGCGCAAAGCCAGCGATCAGCTTGGCGACCGCATGGTGGACCGCCGCTTAGCGATTAATCAGCTCGCCACCATCCTTCGTTTCGTTATTTATATCGGCACTATCTCGGCCATTGTGCCGGTGATTTTTGTGCTCTCGGATGAAATGCTGCTGGCCTTGGGCGGCACCATTGCGGTCACGGTTGGCTTTGCTTTTAAAGACTTGGCGGCATCAATTATTGCCGGCATCACTCTGCTCATCGATAAGCCATTTCAAGTCGGCGATCGAGTCAGCTTCGATGGCTATTATGGCGAAATTGTTGCCATTGGCCTGCGCTCGGTACGCTTGGTCACGCTGGATGACAACCTCATCACCATTCCCAATAACAAGTTTCTTAATGACAGCGTTTCCAGCGGCAATGCTGGCGAGCTCAATATGCTCATCCAGCTCGACTTTTATATTGCCATCGACCAAGACCTTGCTAGCGCCAAACGCATTGCGCGTGATGCGATTACTAGCAGCCCATATGCCTATCTCGACAAACCATGGGCAGTGTTGGTTAACGAAGTGGTACATGAGCAATATTTCGCGCTGCGCGTTCGCACCAAGGTCTATGTCATGGATGTGCGCAATGAAAAGCTGCTCGAGTCCGATGTGACCGAGCGCATCGTGCGCGGTTTTGCCGAAGCCAATATTCAACGACCCGCTATTTTATATCGGCTAGCCCCGCGTGAGCCCAGTGAGGCTCTACTCAATAGCGAGCCCGGCACGGCAACGAACATCAGCCCAATGGTTCCTGGCGAGCACGGCGGCCAACCATGATTCCACCGGTTCGAACACAGAAGCCGCGAAAGCGTATTTATATAAAATCTGAGCACTCACCAGAACATGTTTTGCTCCGACGAATCGGTCTTATCCTGGCTTTGATTGGGCTAGTTTTACTGATTTTCTGGCTTGATCGTGATGGCTTAAAAGATACGCACGATGGTCATATGAGCTTCGGTGATGTCGCTTATTTTACCGCCGTCACCATCACCACCGTGGGCTATGGCGACATCGTGCCGATCAGTGATCGCGCTCGCCTAATCGACACTATTTTTGTCACGCCACTGCGCTTAATCATTTGGTTTATTTTCTTAGGCACTGCTTATGAGCTAGTGCTACAACGCTGGCTGGAGACACGTCGCATGACTCGTTTACAAAAATCCCTACGCGACCATGTGATCATTTGTGGTTATGGTCATAGCGGCAGAAGTGCCGCACACGAGGCAGTATTGCGCGGCACGCCTATCGGCCAAGTGCTGATCATTGACCAACATGCTGAGAACTTAAAAGCCGCAGCAGAACATGGCTATATTGGCCTTTTAGGCGATGCCACTAGCGAATATATACTCACCGATGCCGGTATCGCACAGGCTAAAGCAGTGCTCATTTGCCTTGGTCGCGATGATGCTGCCGTGCTCACGATCTTGACCTCTCGCCACCTGAACCCGAGTGTTCGCGTTATCGCATCTGCCAGTGAAGAGGAGAATATTAAGCTCATTCGCCAAGCCGGTGCAGACGCCATTATCGCGCCATCGATTGTCGGCGGCTACTTAATGGCGGACTCTGTTGAGTCCACTCATGTCGCAGACTACATCAATGATCTCATGCAATCCGATGGCCGCGTTCGCTTAATTGAGCGTGCCGTAGAGCCAGAGGAGATCGGTAAAACTATGCGCGAGCTAGGACCAAATTTAGTTGTTCGCATTAATCGCGGCGGTGAACATATCGGTTTCTGGGAGGGCGAGCGTTCACGTGCTCAGCCCAATGATCGACTACTAGAAATTGAGCCCAGCCAAGCAACAGACACACCTTAGCCTATGATGCTCGCGGCACTGGCTCCTCAGTATTGGGAGCCACTAGCTGCAAGGTCTCAAGAGGCATCTCTACTCCTGCTGCGCGCAATGTTTCAAAAACGCTCTCGCGTAAGGCAAAACGCAGCTCAACATGCTCACGCTCATTGATAATCCACGCCTGCAGCTCCAAGGCAAGGTTATAGTCATTCAAGGCCGTAACTACCACGCGCGGCGCAGGCTCGCTCATATATTCAGGCTTATCCCTAAGGATGCCTAAGAGCAGTTCACGAACACGGCCCAAGCTCTCCTCCACACCCACTGTCACCGCAATATCGATGCGTAAATTAGGAAAGTTGGTGTAGCTAGCTACGGTTTGATTAATTACTTCGGTATTTGGCACCGCCAGCATTTTGCCATCGCGCGTGATGATGCGTGTTGACCGCAGCGTGATGCGATCAACACGACCGTATTGACCATCAACTTCAACTAAGTCGCCAATCACAAATGGTCTATCAATAAAAATTAAAATGCCTGAGATCAAATTCGACAACGCATCTTTGGCCGCAAAACCTATGGTCAAGCCAGCAATGCCCAGTGAAGCAATGACTGCCCCAGTCTGTACGCCAGCCGTATCTAGCGCACTAATAAAACCAACCGCCAACACACCGTATTTCAATAGTGTTTGCATAAATGACACAGTGGTCTCATCAACACTACTGCGCGCAGATGCGACATTTAAAGCCACTCTGAGCAATCGCCAAATAACATAAAAAGCCATGAATACTGCCAAGGCAGTGGCGATGTTAATCAGGCCATTGACGGCCGTTTGCGCCATTTCTTCCATTGAAAAAGCATCTTGTAACCGTGCCAGCAAACGCGAGCTCAACTCATCCATACCAGCCTCTAATTCATTAATGATGACTTTTGTTTACACCACAGCTCAGCCTTGTATGATCCAAGTATTCACTCAATTGCGTCAACACAACTCTGGGTAGCACATGGACTTCTTGCAATGGCTAGATCAAGTAACCCAGCTACTCACACATCCGCTACTTAGTGTCGGGAAAACCGACATCACCGTAAGCCGCATTATCGCCCTCATCGGCTTTTTAGTATTAGCTCGAGTGCTTGTAGCCATTATTGACCGTGGCCTATTACGACTAGCTCGGCCCGACCGCACCGTTACACTCAGCAAATCCGGAATTTATGCTCTATCACGCATCATGCGCTATACAGTCTGGGGCATTGTTGCCTTTATGGGCATCGACTATCTCGGCATCAATTTATCGCACTTGGCGCTGGTCGGCGGAGCCATCGGTGTCGGTATTGGCTTCGGCTTACAGAATATTTTCAGCAATTTTATTTCTGGCATCGTGCTGCTACTTGAGCAAACCTTAAAGGTCGGTGATTTTGTCGACTTGCAATCGGGAGTGGTTGGTCGCGTTAGTGAGATAAGTATTCGCTATACCCGCGTCACGACCAATGACTCAGTTGACGTCATTGTGCCCAACTCCGAATTTATCAATGGCCGAGTGACAAACTGGACCTTCGATAATGAAAATCGCCGCATACATGTTCCCTTTGGCGCGGCCTATGGTTGCGACAAGGAGCTCGTGCGTGAAGCCGGCTTAGCCGCAGCGGCTTCAGTTGAAGGTACGGTGAGTAATGCCACACATAAAAGCGATGTTTGGTTGGTGGGATTTGGCGACAGCAGCCTGAACTTCGAGCTAGTGATTTGGGTAGATGAGGATCTAGTCAAAACGCCAGCTCGCACTCAGGCCTTATATTTATGGGCATTAGAAACCGAGCTGAGCGCCCGTAATATCGAGATTCCATTTCCGCAACGCGACCTGCATATTCGTTCCGGCGTGCTGCGTATCGCAAACGAAAGTAGTGACGCAGAGCCAGCAGCATAGCTACGTTATCGAGCACCAATTGGCTGCGCCAAAATCCATAAGCCTGATGCGGTAAAAGCCATCATTAAAACCAATAGTGGCAGCTGACTCAGCGTGGCTTGGCGCGCCGTCGCGAAAGTGCGCAGCGCGATACGGTGGCCAATATAAACACTGATGACATGCCCCAAGACGATCAGCCCGACCTGTGTATGCCAGACCACGGCAACATCGGGAATGATCGGTGCGCGCCACAAACCTGCCGTGCCAAATAGGTTCCAGCCCCAGCCAAAGGGGTCAGACAACATGCTCACTACCTTCACGCCTTGCGTGAAAATCAGCGTGTAGTAATGCGTGATGTTATAGACCAAGGCTATCGGCAGTAGGCTATAGGCAAAGCGCAGGCTGAGCTGCATCACCGTCAATGGGCTACCCGTCAGCAGTTTGGCCAACGCCATGCAGAGCATATAAATCGCGCCATAAACAAAGGGTGAAAGCAGGAGCACACTGCTTTCATAAGCCATGTAGTAAGGCCTCAAGGTAGAGAAATTGTAGATTGGCGCACTGCCTAACCATTCGGTAAGCAGGCCAGTGCGATCTTGCCAAAAAAGAGCAACCCACCAGCTCGTCGCACGCAGGCCATCAAATGCCGTCGACGATAATAAAAATAATACGAATAGCAGCAGTGCTAAATGTCGCGGCTGCTCGCGCAACATGCCAGAGAGCGGCGCCTGCCAAGACACGGCATGTCGGCCGCGATGGAACGGTGACATCAGTGCCATCAGGCGAAACATCACACTAAATAGCTCACCATAGCGCGACCATTTCGCCACGCCAAATAGCGCCATGCCGACCAGGCAATACAGTGTGTAAGCACCTAAGGTCTGGCCTAAGCTTAGTGGCGTGTTATGAGTAAATAGCTCTATCCAAATTAAGCCTAAATAGGCAATAAAAGCTGGCCAATAATTCGCCCATGAAGGGTAGCGAAAATAGCCTCGTCGCCAACGCGGGAAAGCTCGGCTAAAGACTAGACCTAAGCTGGTGAACGGATTTATATCGCGATAATAATTTCCCGTGACCGTACTGAGATAAGTAAAACCCAGCAAAAATACGATCCAGAAAAAGGTCATATTGAAGTTAACGTAAGGGTCGCGATTACCGAAAAGGCCCGTGGCAATCGTGAGCAGCAAAAAGCCCACACTAAGCGATCGCGCCAAGTATGCTTTTGAGGATTTTTTATAAAGTAGCCGCCGTGGCTTTACCACAGCATGTTGTTCGCCGCGCATCATAAATGCGGCTAAAAAAAATGATAACGCCAGTGCCGCCGCGCCACCATAAAGATAGAGCCACAGCGGAACTGGCAAGTTGTATTGGCGGCCAAAGGAATGGGCCAATGCCAATGATGGCATCAGCCCACACACTAGCGCTGCAAGCGCAATGCTTCGGCGCATGACTTAACGATTCACCGTTTGTTCCCACATTTGAATATAGGCTTCGGCCGAACGATAAAGCGCATCGATAGCTTCCTTACCGCCCTCCAAACGAACCTCTTCAACATAGTCAGCCATCATGCCGTAATGCGCAGTACCGACTTCATCGATAGGCCATGTTTTGCCACTTTCAGGCTGTGTCTGCAGATTGACTTGTACTGGTGCGATACCGTCGAACTGTGGCCCCCAATCTTCTCCTTGAAACAGCGTGAACGGGTATTGCACAGGTTTGCTACCCGCGCCACGAGGGCCTGCACGGTCAGTAATACCATTAGCATCCATACCGTAGCCTAAAGGTATGGGGCCACGGTCTGCGGGCCAAATTGGCTTAAGCTTATTTAAGAAATCGACATGGCCTTTGCCATTGGGCTTCATTGGATAGATCAGGCCGCCACCAGCAAGCAAGTCCTTTGCTTGCTGCAAGCTCAAACCACCTTGTGCACCATGCGCTGATATCAATGGGTACTTCGGTGTTTGTGCATTGGCCATTTCCAGCATTTTGCCTTTAATGGACAGCTCAGCATGATCAATATCGATGATAAAGCCTTTCGCCATCAAACGTTTCATCACGTACTCACCGAGATCGGTCATGCCACGTGCATTACATTGGCGACGATCGGATGGGTAGAGCGGCAAGGTGCCTGGTAGCACACTTGAAGTCGCACCTAATATCAAGCTAGTGAGAGGGTCGTTACCTAAGCCGGGAGGGGTAATAGTGATCTTGGCTCCCGCATTGTAAAAATATTTGTCGCCTTCACCACCATCCGGGCAGTCGTATGTTTGCCAAAAGCCACCTGTGGCGTAAAAGCCAACAATATTGAGAATATCCTGAAACAACCCCGTTCCGCCTAGGGCACTGTTTATGTCGTGATACGGAAAAATCTCGCGCACGCCCAGATCCCATACCTCATCGATTTGGCGATCTATACTTTCCTTCGTACAACCTCGCACTTCGCCCAGCAAACCACCTGGCGTGAAATGTACGGTGCAATCAAACACGTTGGCAAACTCTAGACCTGCCACTACCGCAAGCTTGCCATCGTTAATCACACGCCGCGCTTCTTGCGGAGTTTTCACGATACGAAACCAGCCCAGACCTGGGCCACCTTCTTGAGCATCGACATAGTCTTGCAGCTGAAATAGATACTTTACCTGCGAAATACCTAGGCGCATGTCGTTACATTCTGCTCCAGGGCGCAGCACAGCCAATCGACCCACTTCGCAAAGCGCAGCAATATTTGTGCCTTCAGTAACCATAATTCGCATGCCTGCCTGCCAAGCACGCTCGACCCACTTGTAGTACATAGCTTGGTGAAGCTGTGAGTCAGCTTTTGGCCAGTCAATAAATGTGGGCCACCCCTTCGTGTCATGCATTGTTAAAGGCGTCATGTCGAGGATAAGAGCCTCGGGATCACGAATACCTTGCGGTCCATGCCAATCAGCACAATCCGCCATCGCATGCGGCACGCCAAAGCGATGGAACATTTGGCCATACATCACACCGCCAGCAGATGGACCAACAATGTGTTTGCCATCGGACATTTCATGACCCATGGCCATGTGCGTATGCACTTCAGCAAAGCCGATAACAGGCTTATCAATACCGCGGCCAACATAGGTTTTACCTACAATATCGGTGCTAATTTCAGGGTACGGCGTGCAATCGGTAGTCGGCACAAAGCGGAATTCGCCGGCTTTATCGGAGCTAGAAGACAAGATCAAGGCATTTTGCTCGCCTAGCTGCATCCGCTTATCCGTATCGCTATTGCTTAGCGTAAAGACGCCAGCGCGAGGCATATCTACTGACCACACCGTGGCATTGCTTGGCTTCATGGCGCTGCCAATCGCGGCACCCGCATTACTCAATAATGTTTTGTTTTTTGCCTGGATTAAATACTCACCCAAGGCCGTTGGCTTCATATAGAACGCTTCAGCATTGGCTGGAGAGCTTGCGCTGAAGGCATAGCCGCCAGAGCCATTGCTCGCAGCATAGGCATTGCTTGCAACCGACTGCAGTGCAAAGCAGTTATTCGCCATCGCATACTTTGTCTTTGGTGCAAGGCGCGTTTGCGGATTCTCAGATCCAGCAGCGGCACCATCGCTGCTATTGCCACAAGCTACCAAGGCGCTCGTTGCTACCAGTAGCGCCGCCATGGCGATACGTGTAGAAAAACCTGAAATATTCATGTCTAGCCTCGTTATTATTTTTTTAATGTTTTTAGTTTAGGTAAGGAAAAGAGCCGGCTGAGTAGCGCATCGCGTAGCGATAGCGGCAGCCAACGCGCTAACAATGGCAATGCTCGACTGCCCTTGCCCAAACGTATATATGCAGGAGGTGTTCTACGCAGCATTGCTGCTGCCAGTTGCTCAGCAAAGACTGCAGCTGGCGTTGCTTGCTGCTGTGATGCCGATGCGCGCTTCATGATAGCGTTCGCTAGTGGCGCATATAGCGAGCCAGGCCTCACCTCAACGGTGTTACTCGCTGTCGCGCCAAACGATGAGGCAATGGCTCCTGGCTGCACCACCATGACGTGAATGCCTAAGGGCGCAAGCTCCATGCGCAGTGCATCGGAGAGTGAGTGCACGGCGGCCTTCGTGGCACAGTAAGCGCCCGCAAATGGCGTGGTGAGCACACCCGAGACACTGCCAACGTTAACGACTAAGCCTTGCCCTTGCGCGGCCATAGTAGGAATAACGGCCTGTGTCATTGCCAAGAGGCTGAGCACATTGGTTTGAAATTGTTGCGAAGCATCAGCTGCTGAAATATCGGCGAGAGGCCCCATAAGACCGTACCCAGCATTGTTCACAAGGCCGGTCAGGGCGATATTGCGTTGCGCTAGCTCAGCCATTAATGCCGCAATAGAGTTAGGGCTGTTTACATCTAGGCCTAGTGTCAAAATGCCTTTTTCTGCTAACTCGCCTAATGTCTCTGGGCGGCGCGCAGTCGCACACACCGAAGCTCCGCGCGCATGCAGCGCCAAGGCAAGTGCATGGCCAATGCCGCTAGAGCAACCGGTGATTAAAATCATTAGCGCGGCTCCACTTCAAGTACGCTGATTACGCGATGTAGGCGATGCGTTTCGAGCTCAAAGCGACCGCTATGCTCAAGTCGAACGCGGAGCGTGGCAGGCTCGTTTGCATTGATCTGTACTGCTTGCTCGTAGCCGTGCAAATGCACTTCGTCGGGCACATCGCTGATGAAAGACAACAGCAAAGTTTCATTCTGAGGCACCTCAACTTGCTGCGGCCCGATGATTTTCCCTGCTTGAATTTGCCAATGATAATCGGCGGTTTCGATAGCCGCCTTGGGCTCGTTATTTGTTGTTAGGTCGGGGGTTGCGACAAAAGCTACCACGGAGGTTTGCGGCGCGCTTGGCGCCATGAAAAACCACAATGCAATCAGAGAGATAATCGCCAAGATGGCGTAGATAAAATTTCGCATAAACACTAGCTGCCGTCATTTTGTGACAAAAAAGTGGCGGATATTTATGTCACTTTTTGTCGTTAATTTTTATTTTAAGCAACATAACAAAAATCGATGCTCACACAAACTACTTAATTGTAACAACCGCTGTGAAGTACGCCATTTTCATGGCTTATTATCACGTGAGCGATTCTGCTTAATTTACATACAGATCTCAGGCTGAGGCGCGCATGCGGTATGATGCGCGTCTATTTCTAGAGTTTCTCCTATGTCTTTTGCTGATCTGGGCCTGATGCCCGAGCTGCTGCAAGCACTCGAGGCCGTGGGTTACACCACGCCCACGCCAATTCAACGTGACGCTATCCCAGTGGTTTTAGCCGGCCGCGACTTACTCGCCGCCGCACAAACTGGCACCGGCAAAACTGCCGGCTTCACGCTACCCATGTTGCAATTGCTGAGCTCACGCCATGCCATGCACCCGAGCACACGCCATCGCCCACGCGCGCTGATTTTGACTCCAACGCGTGAACTTGCCGCGCAAGTCGAAGAAAGCGTTAGCACCTATGGCAAACAGTTATCGCTAAACTCGATGGTGATGTTTGGTGGTGTTGGCATGCAGCCGCAGGTCACTAAGCTACGCGGCAAAGTCGATATTCTGGTGGCAACACCTGGCCGTCTACTCGATCACGTTGGCCAAGGCACCTTGGATCTTGGCGGCATTGAGCTATTCGTTCTTGATGAAGCTGATCGCATGCTCGACATGGGCTTTATTCGCGACATCCGCCGCGTGCTCGCGATATTGCCCAAGCAGCGCCAAAACTTACTTTTTTCTGCAACCTTTGCCGATGAAATTCGCAACCTCGCCAATAGCTTGCTGAAAGACCCAGCCACAGTCGAAGTTACGCCGCGCAATACCACCGTCGAGCGCATCGAACAGACCATTTACCCAGTCGATCGCGAAGCCAAACGTCAGCTCCTTGAGAAGCTCATCCTCGATGGTGAATGGTCGCAAGTACTGGTGTTTACGCGCACCAAGCATGGCGCCAACCGCCTTGCCGATCAGCTCGATAAAAACGGCATTGCGGCCATGGCCATCCACGGCAATAAAAGCCAGACAGCGCGAGAAAAAGCGCTGCGCGAATTCAAGTCCAATCGCCTGCGCGTGCTAGTCGCCACCGATATTGCCGCACGCGGCATCGACATCGACTCCCTGCCTTATGTGGTCAACTATGAGTTGCCGCAAGTGGCGGAAGACTACGTTCACCGCATTGGCCGTACTGGTCGCGCCGGAGCCGGCGGTGAAGCGGTGTCATTGGTTTGTGTCGATGAGCTGAAGTTGCTCGCAGATATCGAACGCACGATTAAACAGAAGCTTAATCGCGTCATCGTGCCCGGCTTTGAGCCCGACCCTAACGCCAAGCCTGAGCCACTGCGCAAGGCGCCACCACCCCGTGGTCCTCGCCGCGATAAGCCTGCGCGTGCAGCTGATCAAGTTCGTCGCGATCAGCCCAGCCAGCGCCGACGCTCATCGGGCAATGGTCCGGCTGCGGGCGCAGCACCTGCGCCCTCGTCGCGACCAACATCACGCCCAAGCTCACGGCCTTCGTCAGGCTCTAAGCCTTCGCGATAAGCCTTCGCGATAAGCCTTCGCGCTTAACAGCCTAAAACGACATCAGCGCGCCCTAAAAAGCGCGCTGATGTCGTTTTAGCCGCCTATTTCCACCAAGGATAAATCGCCGGCATCTTGCTGGCACGGCTGGTGTACTGCGGGTCACGCTTCTCTAAAAACGACTGCACGCCCTCTTTGCCATCTTCCAGGCTAGTGTAGAACATCGCCAAGGAATCGATGCGATGCGCCTCAATAGGATGCGGCTGCGCGGCGTTGCGATACATCATCTGGCGAGCAAAGGCGACGGCCACTGGCGACTTGTTCTGGCTGAACTTCCGCGCGAGCTCATAGGCCGCTGGCAGCAAATCATCGGGCGCATGTACCGAGCGCACGAGCCTGCCAGCGAGCACTTGCTCTGCCGTTAAAATATCGCCGCTATAGACCCATTCCAGTGCTTGCTGAATACCAACAATACGCGGCAAAAACCAGCTCGAGCAGGCTTCAGGCACTACGCCGATTTTGCCAAAGACAAAACCAATACGGGCTTTCTCCGATACCAAACGAATATCCATGGCCAAGGTCATGGTTGCGCCAATACCAACCGCAGCACCGTTAATGGCACCAATGACCGGTTTCTTGCAGTCGTAAATCGCCAAAGTCACACGACCGCCGGTATCGCGCACACCATCGAAAATAGCCGGATCATTCAGGCGTGAATGCATATCTTCAACACTGGGCTGTTGTGACTCATCTAAACCAAAGACATTGCCCGGTGCCGTTAAATCCATGCCAGCACAAAAGGCACGGCCAGCGCCCGTTACCACAATGGCGCGAACCTCATCATCTTCGCTAGCACGACCAAAGGCGTCCACTAACTCATTGGCCATGATCACCGTAAAGCTATTGAGCTGATCGGGACGATTAAGCGTCAGCGTGAGGATGTGTTCACTCACGTCATATTTCAGGGTGGTATAGCTCATGCAACGCTCCAATGACTAAGTTTTCGATGAACTGCGGTTGTACCTGAGCGAAGCACTTTCGACAACCGCGCAATCCATGTCCACTTTCTGTCATAATTTTGTCTTATAAATATCACAGAGGTTGGGTCATGGATCTAAAGCATTTAGAAGGCATGGATCGCGCGATGGATAAAAACCGCGGCGATCAAGTCCGGCTCGGCATAGGCCTGCTCTTTATTTTAGGCGTGATGTTATACGCCGCCAGCCAAAGCGTTGGCGAAGTTAGCATCATGTTAGTTATGGCCGCGATGGTTGGCGGCTATATGGCAATGAACATCGGCGCGAACGATGTCGCCAATAATGTTGGCCCCGCCGTGGGCTCACGCGCACTGACGCTCGGTGGCGCACTTGCGATCGCCGCTGTCTTCGAGGCCGCTGGCGCTATCATTGCCGGTGGCGAAGTGGTTGGCACCATTCGCAATGGCATTATCGACCCCAACTTAATTCCAGACTCCGACACTTTTGTTTGGATCATGATGGCCGCACTAATCGCTGGCGCACTCTGGCTAAACATTGCCACGGCTATCGGCGCACCAGTTTCGACTACACACTCTATCGTTGGCGCTGTTCTCGGCGGCGGCATCGCTGCCTCCGGCTTTGATATTGTGAACTGGTCCACGATGAGCGGCATCGCAGCAAGCTGGATCATCTCACCTGTGCTCGGCGGTCTCGTCGCTGCGGCGTTTTTGTATTTGATTAAACGCAGCATTACCTACAAGCCCGACATGATGGCGGCAGCTCGGAAAGTGGTGCCGTGGCTAGTCGCGGCCATGGCCTTGGTGTTCAGCGTCTATATCCTACAAAAAGGCCTGAAACAGATAGTTCACATCTCTCTGATGCAGGCCACATTAATTGGCTTAGTCATTGCTCTCGGCGTTTTTGTTCTTGTGCGTTGGCGACTAAGGCAGCCTAAGTCGCAGTTCCTCGAAGGCAAGCAAGGCGTAAATAGCTTATTCACCGTGCCACTGATTTTCGCCGCCGCCCTGCTCAGCTTTGCTCATGGCTCCAATGATGTCGCCAATGCCATCGGCCCATTAGCAGCCATTGTCGATGTCTACACGGCGCATCCAGGTGAGTTCGGCACCTCGGCGGCTATCCCTTTATGGGTAATGATGATTGGCGCGCTGGGCATCGTGATTGGTCTAGCTTTGTTTGGCCCAAAAGTCATTCGCACTGTCGGCACCGGCATTACCGAGCTTGATCAAATGCGCGCTTTTTGCATTGCTATGGCGGCAACCATCACGGTGATTATTGCCAGCCAGCTCGGCTTGCCTGTGAGTTCGACACATATCGCCGTGGGCGGTGTATTTGGTGTGGGCTTTCTGCGCGAATATCTGAAGAAAAACTACGATCGCATGGTTATGGAGATTAAAGATCACCACCCAGAAGATGACCAAGCTGCCATCGATGTTTTCTTACAACACTTTAATCACGCCGACATTCATCAAAAAGGGGTGATGCTGCGTGACCTAAAGGCACTGTCTAAGGCCAATGAAGATCCCGCGCACTTCTCTAAAGGTGAGCGCAAAAATCTGAAAAAGGTCTATCGCAAAGAGTTGGTGAAACGCTCGCAAATCATGCGCATCGTTTCGGCGTGGATCATCACTGTGCCAGCCACGGCACTGATGGCCAGCCTGATCTTCTTTATGCTGCGCGGCATGCTTGCTTAAGGCCAAAAGCTACTCTGCAGCCTGAGCACCTTAGCGATGGCACGGCACTTGCTGTGCTTTCGCTAAGATGTCTGCTTACCGAGGCTCGCTGTGTCCATTATAATTGCACTGCATCATGTATCGGACTACCGATATGACCGTCCTGTACAACTTGGCCCACAGTTAGTGCGTTTGCGCCCGGCACCACATTGCCGCACGCGCATCCTCTCTTATAGCCTCGGCATCACGCCTGAAGAGCACTTCGTTAACTGGCAGCAAGACCCGCAGGCCAACCATCTTGCGCGCTTGGTCTTCCCAGAAAAAACCACGCACTTCCGCGTTACCGTTGATCTAACGGCTGAGCTTTCCGTCATCAACCCTTTTGACTTTTTCCTTGCTCCTGAAGCGGAGCAATGGCCGTTTACACCCAGCGAGGATGAGGCGCTAGAACGTGAGCTCGCACCATATCGACGCGTGAACGCGTTGACGCCATCGCTAACGCACTATCTTGATGCGATCCCGAAAACCAAACGCCCGACCATCGACTTTTTAGTCGATATCAACCAGCGCTTATTTAACGATATTGCCTACACCATTCGCCTAGAACCCGGCGTGCAAACTCCCGATGAAACACTGAGCAAACGCTCTGGCTCCTGCCGCGACACGGCATGGCTCATGGTGCAACTGATGCGCCATCTTGGCGTCGCTGCGCGCTTTGTCTCGGGCTACTTAATTCAGCTCACACCCGATGTGAAATCAGTCGATGGCCCCAATGGCCCCGAGGTCGACTTCACCGACTTGCATGCATGGTGCGAAGTCTATTTACCTGGCGCCGGATGGGTTGGCCTAGACCCGACCTCCGGTCTGTTTGCCGGCGAAGGTCATCTACCACTAGCCGCCAGTCCAGAGCCTACTTCTGCCGCGCCAATCAGCGGTGTTGTTGATGAGGCCGAGTGCGAGTTCAGCCATGAGATGTCCGTTACTCGCCTCGATGAGCAACCGCGCGTCACTCAGCCACTCACGGATGCTCAGCGCGAAGCCATGATTGCCCTCGGGACACGCATCGATGTTGACCTGAAAAAACAGGATGTACGCCTAACCATGGGTGGAGAGCCGACTTTTGTCGCCGCCGACGACCCTGATGGTGCCGAATGGAATACCGATGCCCTCGGCCCAACCAAACGTGCTCGTGCGATCGAGCTTTATAAGCGCATGGCCGATCAATACGCCAAAGGCGGCTTACAACACTTCGGCCAAGGCAAATGGTATCCCGGTGAACAATTACCGCGCTGGTCTCTGAACTGCTTTTGGCGACGTGATGGCAAGCCGCTGTGGAAAAACTCTGCGCTGTTTGCCGATGAGCAAACACCTGGCAATGCCACCAGCGCTGACGCTGAAAGCTTCTTAAAAAAGCTCAGCCTCGCCCTGCACCTCCCACAAGGCAGTCTGTTTCCCACCTATGAGGACACGCTGTATTACCTTTGGCGCGAGAGAAGCTTGCCAAGCAATGTGCTACCCAGCGACTCGCGCCTCAAAGACCCGATGGAACGTGCTCGCATGGCGCGCATTTTTGCCGAAGAAGGCCTCGGCGAAATAGTGGGCTATGCCCTACCGCTAGCACGCAGCCACAACGGCAAACGCTGGCAAACTGGGCAGTGGTTTTTGCGCGATGAAACCTGCTACTTGCTGCCTGGTGACTCGCCCATGGGCTACCGCCTGCCGCTAGAGTCATTGCCATGGGTGAAATCATCAGACTTCCCCTATTTGCATGCGCAAGATCCACAGCAGTCCTACCCTGCGCTATCGCTGACATCATCCCTATGTTCACCGCGCATGACGCGTGCCGATGAGCGCGATGCTGAAGCCGAAATGCATGCGGCTAAACCTAGCCTCAACGCCTCCGCCGACGGTATCGTGCGCACCAGCCTATGCGCACAAGTCCGCGATGGTCATTTGTATCTATTCCTACCGCCGCTAGCCGAGCTACCTGCGTTCATTGAGCTGATGGCCGCCATTGAAGCCACTGCAAAAATCCTCAAGCAGCCGGTGATTTTAGAAGGCTATGAGCCGCCAAAAGACCCGCGCCTAGAGCGCTTTTCAGTGACGCCAGACCCTGGCGTGATCGAAGTCAATATTCACCCAGCCACAAGTTGGGCGGAGACAGTCGAGCGCACACAATTTCTCTATCAAGCCGCGCATGAGTGCCATTTAAGTCCTGAAAAATTCATGGTCGATGGCCGCCACACCGGCACCGGCGGTGGCAATCACACCGTGCTTGGTGGTGCCACGCCCGTCGATTCGCCATTTTTGCGGCGACCAGATTTGCTGCGTAGTTTGGTCAGCTTTTGGCATAACCACCCGTCGCTGTCATATTTGTTTTCAGGACTGTTTATTGGCCCAACCTCACAGGCACCACGCATTGATGAGGCGCGCCAAGATGCACTCTATGAACTGGAAACTGCGTTTGCGCAATTTCCACCAGCTGGCGAAAGTTGTCCGCCATGGCTAGTCGATCGTCTGCTTCGGCATTTGCTCGTCGATGCCACTGGCAATACGCATCGCGCTGAGTTTTGCATAGACAAACTGTATTCGCCCGATAGCAGCACTGGACGTCTCGGCCTGCTCGAATTACGCGGCTTTGACATGCCACCACATGTGGACATGTCGTTGGCGCAACAGGTCTTATTGCGCGCACTGGTCGCGCATTTCTGGCAAACGCCGTATGCGCCTGAGCGACTCGCACGTTGGGGCACGACGCTGCATGATCGCTTCATGTTGCGCCACGAAGTCGAGCAAGACTTCCACGACGTCTTAAGTATTTTGAAAGATGCCGGCTATGCCGTCTCACCCGACTGGTATCGCGCGCAGTTCAATTTCCGCTTCCCGCACTATGGTGACTTGGACATCAAGGGCATGCACATGGAGCTAAACCAAGCGCTTGAGCCCTGGCATGTACTCGGCGAAGAAGCTGGCGCCGGTGGCACTGTGCGCTATGTCGACTCTTCGGTAGAGCGTGTTGAGGTGAAAATCAGTGGCATGGCGCCCGATCGCTATACCGTCACCTGCAATGGTGTTGCGCTGCCACTCCGGCAAACCGACGTCGCTGGCGAATACATTGCCGCCGTACGTTATCGTGCGTGGCAACCGAGCAACTGCCTACACCCGACCATCGGTGTGCATGCACCACTGACCTTCGACATTATCGACACTTGGCATGATCGTGCGCTCGGTGGTTGCCAGTATCACGTTATGCATCCGGGCGGACGCAGCTATGAAGGCGCACCAATCAATGCCTATGAGGCTGAAGGTCGGCGTTTGGCGCGCTTTATGCGCCATGGCCATAGTGGCGGCAAAGTGAGCATCACGACATTGCCGCCACGCCGAGAGCACCCGTTCATGGTAGATTTGCGCCACGTTAGGCCGACCTAACGCCGCATACTTAGCTGATAGGCCACCATGACTTCCTTGCTAAATTCTCTGCGCCCGCAACCCGGTCGTTACCATGAACTGTTCAGTGCCGACGGTAAGCTGCGCCCGCACTGGCAGCCCATGGCTGACGCACTGGGCAAGCTCAGTCCCGCGCAGATGCAGCAGCGTGATGATCTTGTGACCCGACGCATCCAAGAAAATGGTGTTACCTACGCGCTCTATGGCGAGAATCAAGAACATAGTTGGCGCGTCGGGGCCGTACCAAACCTTATTCCGCCTGAAGAGTGGCAGATCATTGCTGACGGCGTTGCTCAGCGCGCGCACCTGCTCAATGCCGTAGCACAAGATATTTACGGCCCACAACATTTGCTCAATGAGGGCTTGCTGCCACCCGAACTAGTCTTTGGCCACCCCAACTATTTAACCGCCTGCCGTGATGTCAAACCGCCGAAAGGCTGCTATGTCCATGTCTATGCCGCTGATCTCGCGCGCGCCGGCGATGGCCAATGGTGGCTAATGGCCGATCGTACGCAAGCGCCTAGCGGTGCTGGGTATGCTTTCGAAAATCGACAGGTAGTCGCGCGCGCGTTTCCCGAGGCATTTCGCAGCCTTGGTGTGCAATCCTTATCACCATTTTTCGATACGCTACTCGCTACGCTAAAGCGTCAAGCTCCCTGTGACGATGAATCACCCTTGGTGGTATTGCTCAGCCCAGGCCGCTATAGCGAAACCTACTTTGAGCATGTCTATCTCGCACGCCATCTCGGCATTCCTCTTGTTGAAGGTCATGACTTAAGTGTGCGCCAACCCTATGTTTATTTGAAAACATTGACTGGCCTCAAGCGCGTACATGCAATCTATCGCCGCTTAGACGATAGCTACTGTGACCCTTTAGAGCTTCGCAATGAGTCAGCGCTAGGCGTGCCTGGCCTGCTTGCCGTTGCACGCGCCGGCCATGTGCTCATTGCAAATGCCTTGGGCAGTGGGGTACTGGAGTCGCAGGGTCTGTTGGGCTTTCTGCCAGCCATTAGCGAGCGTCTGCTGGGCGCACCCTTAAGCTTGCCTTCAGTAGCGACATGGTGGTGTGGCGAGCCAGCAGTTATGGAAGAAGCACTTGAGCGCATAGATGAGTTGGTGTTTAAACCCGTGTTTAGCTCGCAACGCTTTGATCCCGTCTTTGGTCGCGACCTGTCTCCTGCTGCACGGAAAGACCTATGCGAGCGCATACGCCAGCGCCCATATGTCTATCTCGCACAAGAACGCATGCAGCTCGCGCAAGCACCTATGTGGCATCGCGACAGCCAGCGCTTTAATAATCATGCCTGCGGTATGCGCGTGTATGCCGTAGCAACAGAGTCTGGCTATGTAGTGATGCCCGGGGCTCTCACGCGCGTCGCTGCCAATTCTCACGATGATATGGTGTCGATGCAGCGCGGCGGCACTAGCAAAGATACCTGGGTTTGTTTTAGCGCTAAACCTCGCCAACACTTGCCTCAAGGTAAGCGCATACACATACGCGACCTGCGCCGTATTGATCCCTACCTGCCCTCACGCATCGCTGAAAATCTGTTTTGGCTTGGACGCTACGCTGAACGCGCCGACCATCACGCACGGCTCATTCGTTCAACGTTAATTCGTCACATGGAAGCAGATCCAAGCCAAGGCTTAGGGCTGATGCTGGCGCTACATTATGGCCAGAGCTTAGAGCTGTTTAGCACTGAAGATGAACTTACACAGCAGCTGCTCAGCAGTGTGCATAGCAACGGCAGTCATCCTGATCTGCTGTCAACACTGCGCGCGCTAGTGCTCGCCAGTAGCCAAGTGCATCGCTACTTATCGCAGGAAAATTGGCAGGCTATTGTTGAGCTTGAGGCCGAGGCGCGCCAACTCAGCCCTGATGTGCTCGATCCAGCCTCAGCGTTGAATTTTATTGACCGCCTAATGACCACACTATCGGCGCTATCCGGCTTTGCCTTCGATGACATGACGCAAGATGTAAGCTGGCGCTTTCTAATGCTAGGTCGCCGCCTCGAACGGCTACAAGGCCAAGCGCAACTGATCATGACAGTGCTCGATAGCCCCGCCAATGAGGCCAGCGAAAGCCTTGACTGGCTACTGGAAATGGCCAATAGCCGCATTACTTATCGGCTGCGCTATTTAACTCAGGCGCAATGGCTGCCCGTGCTCGACCTACTGCTACTTGACCCTAGCAACCCGCATGGCCTTGGCCATCAGATCACCCATTTGCTTAGCATGATGCGCGACTTAGGTAGTCGTGACCTCCCGCTAATGCAAAGCGCACACGATGATCTGCTTAGCTTGGACTTGTCAGTTATTGAGGGTGAGTTAGGCTTTCCTGATCGACTACAACGCTGCTTAAAACGACTCAGCCCCTTGATTGCCGATATTCAAGGCGCCGCTCTTGGCGCTGGCAATGGCATTGCATTACAGTTTTTCGCCCATGTCGATGACGATAGCCAACAGATGAGCTCAAGCTGATGCGCTACCGTATTCGCCACGAAACCCTTTACGATTATCAGCAGCTGGTCTTGCTCTCGCAGCAAGTACTGCACTTAGCACCACGGCCGCTGGCTTGGCAGCAAATTCATACGGCGCACATCAATATCCAGCCGGCTCCGGACTTTAGCCAGACGAGCAACGACAGCTTCGGCAATCCAAACCAAACCATAGAACTTAATCAACCGCATCAGCACTTGAGCTTGATCAGCGAGCTCGATATTTCTGTGCTAGCCCGCAAGCCTGTGGCGCTGTCTTCAAGCCTGCCATGGCAGGTGGTTACCGCGATGTGTCGTTATCCGGGCTCAGCTGCACTGACCCCAGAGCAACGCGACGCTCTAATTTTCCGGCATGAGTCGCCGCTTATTCGAATTAAGCATGAGTTTGCCGACTGGGCCGCACCCTGCTTTGTCCCCGGCCGACCAATTTTTCAGGTCGCCCACGCACTGATGCAGCGTATATTTACTGAACTAACCTTTGATCCTGAGGCAACTGATATTGGCACACCGTTGCTTGAGGTACTGCGCAAAAAGCGCGGCGTCTGCCAAGATTTTGCCCAGCTCATGATTGCGTGCTTACGCGCCTACGGCCTACCGGCACGTTACGTTAGTGGTTACTTACTAACTCAGCCGCCACCCGGTCAGGCTCGCCTGATTGGTGCCGATGCTTCGCATGCCTGGGTATCAGTTTGGTGTCCATCACAGGGTTGGATGGACTTCGACCCGACCAATAATATTAGTCCAAGCCAACAGCACATCACGCTTGCCTGGGGTCGTGACTTCACCGACATCTCGCCCTTACGCGGCGTGATTCATGGTGGCGGTCATCATGAACTCACCGTGCGCGTGACGGTAGCGCCCTATGAAGATCAACTGCTGCCAGAGGCATAAGCAAAGGGCGAACACTCAGTCATCTTAGCGACTGGATCGATTACACCGCCACAGCGCGACCACGAAAAACATACGTCATCGGCTTCGGCCCTTTCAAATAGCGTTTTTCCATCTCCACGATGCGAAAGCCGCCCTGCTCAATAATCGCTGGAATATCACGATCTAAATGACAGCCGCCAGCCATAGGTTTCCAAAATGGCTGAATACGCTGCTGCCAAGCATAGACGCCAGCATCCGGTGACTTGCCATGCTCACAAAATAGCAGCTCACCACCAGGCTTCAGCACGCGACGAACCTCGTGCAACGCAGCAATAGCATCAGGAATTGTACAGAGAGTGAATGTGCTCACGGCAGTGTCGAAGCTATCGTCTTCGGCCGCAATTTGCTCTAGCTCTAGCGCTACGGTTTCGACGGGGATACTGATTTGCTCAGCGCGCTCGCGGGCTTTTTTATGCATGCCTACGGCGGGGTCAACGCCGATAATCGCGCTGACTTTTTTCGCATCATAAAATGGCAGGTTAAGTCCGGTGCCGATGCCTAACTCAATGACGCGTCCTGTCGCCAACGGAATCAGTTTCGCGCGCTGCCCCATCATTGCGGGCAAACCGCAGGCGCAGTTAATTAGATGCGGAAGAATATGCTTATCGTAGAAACCCATGACATCAACTCATTGAAAATGATGTCATGGGTTGTAACGCATTCCGCCTTAGGGCGCTAGCCACCAGTCGGTGAGCGCATCCCAAACGCGAACATCGCTCAGCATGGCAAGGTGATCGACATGGTCGAAGCACAAGCGTGTGATATTTTCCGCGAGCAGTGTTTTCTCGGCGCGGTTGTGTTGGCCAAGTGCGCTATAGAGCGGCACTAAGCCATCGCCGACCCAGTTTTTTGCAGCTTCCGGATTACGGCTGCCGGCTATCAGCAAATGCGCCATGCCATCGGGTAATGGATTTAATTGCAGACGATGATCGCGCGAACCGATGTCTTGCGTTTGCTCATGCTCGACTTGGCTGATGAAGCCGTAACGCAGATCCTTAATTGCTGCGCTACGGATATTGCCCAAGCGCATAAATGGCGCGGTGTAAGGCGAATGACCGAGCAAAGTATTGAGACGATTGCCAGCGCGCTCCAGTGGCGCGCCCAAATGTGGTGTCGCTAAATACGCAGCTTTGCTTACTCGTGCCGGCCAGCTTTGGCCATGATCCTGCGCATAGGCAAAGGCACTACGCATTAGCAGGCCGCCCATGCTATGGCCAATAAGCACAATTTCGCGAGCCGGATAAGCCGCATTGGCTGCTTCCAACCAGTTCGCCAAATCTGCACCATTTTGCCAAATCGCACGGCCGCTGTTGTAGCGCAGATGGCCAGTTTGCCAGCCTTTGCTGCGCATCAATTCATCGGTAGCTTGCTTGGTAGGCGCTTGCCATTCGCGATCGCTCATGCACAAGCCATGAATGTATAGCGCGATTTTTGTGTTCGGCGTAGCGCCTGTGAGATCACCCCAAGCAATGGCATGGCCTTCGCTATCGCGCAAGCTCATCGGCAGCGCTAGCGGGCTTTGCCAGCGCGCCAGCTTATCGCCGCAGACACCATTTAACGCACTGATGATCGGCAATGCATATGGCGGTTGGTATGTCAGGTCGGCATGCACCGGCAACATGCCAATACCGCGCGCCAACTGACGAAACACGCCGGAGATGAGTCGATATGGAAATGGCGCCGCGGCACGAGCATCACTAAGGCCAGCACCCAAGGGCAATGGCACACGCTTAATGGTGCCGTGCATTTCGGTAACCAGCTCCGTGATCTCAGCCGCCGAGTGCATGGCCAAATGCGCCACGCCCTTGCTACTCCATAAGGCTAAACGCATGGCTTAAGCCGCCTGCGCCAAGCTGACTTTTCCCTCAGCCGCGAGCACGGTTAGCGCCTTTTTAGGCGAGCTAGGTAAGGCATGGCGCAAGATACGACCAGCGACTGTGCTGAACTGTTTTACCAGTGAAGCACTGTTGTAGTTCTGGCCATAGCGCTTGGCGATTTCGCGCATTTCCACCGACATTTCGGCATAACGATGTGCCGGCACTTCTGGGAATAAATGGTGCTCGATTTGATGGCTTAAATTGCCGCTCATGATGTGAAATAGCTTGCCGCCAGTGAGGTTCGACGAGCCACGCATCTGGCGCAAATACCATTGACCACGTGTTTCATTTTCTAGTGTCTCAATGGCAAACACTTCGGCATCTTCAGTAAAGTGACCACAGAAAATGATGGTGAAGGTCCACAAATTACGCATGATGTTGGCGATAAAGTTACCCGCCAATACCGGCAGAAAGAATGGGCCGGCCAGCAAGGGGAAAAACACATAGTCTTTCGCGACTTGCTTAAAGCCTTTACGGAATGTTGGTTTGCCTTGCTTAAACCATTCTTTCCAAGTTTTCTCACCAGCCAGAACTTTCTCTGTCTCCAGAGTTTGCAGTGCTAATAAGTTTTCGAAAAGTACGGCTAGCGTGACGGCTAGCACAGGGTTAGCCAAGAAACGTGGCTCCCATTTTTGCTCAGGGAAAATACGCAGCACGCCATAGCCAATATCGTGATCTTTGCCGAGCACATTGGTGTAGGTGTGGTGCATGAAGTTGTGGCTATAGCGCCAGTTATCGGCGGTGCACCAAGTGTCCCACTCAAACGTCTGGCCACTAAAGCGCGGATCTTGCATAAAGTCGTACTGACCATGCATGACGTTATGGCCAAGTTCCATATTGTCGAGAATTTTCGACACACCTAGCAGTGTCGCACCGGCAACAAATGCGGGCGGGAAAATGCCGGCCATCAACAGACCGCGACCGGCTATTTCGGTATAGCGCACAGCTTTTTCGATCTTGCGAATATAGCTTGCATCACGCTCGCCAACATCGGCTAAATGGCGCTGCTTAATGGCATCAACTTCGGCACCAAAGGCTTCGATTTCTGCTGGGCTCAACTGACGGCTCTTGCTCATGATATTTCTCCGAATGCCTGTGGCATTACAAATCTAAAGTGAGGTCGCCGACAGCGGCATTAACGCAAATGCGTAAGCTAGCAGTGTCATCGACATCTAATTCTTGGGTTAATAAGTTGCGTGTCACGCCACCAGACTTGCCACAGGCGCAAGTGTTACAAATGCCCATACGGCAACCCGAATTTGGCTTGATGCCTTGTGCTTCAAGCGCGTCGAGTAGCGGCATGCCTTGTGGCAAATCGACATGCTTATTGGACTTCTTCAAGAACACGCGTACGGTCTCTGTGCTGCTGGGAACAAACACTGGCGGCGTAAAGGCTTCGGCATGAAACACCTGCGCTTGATCGGCAACCAATGTCTGCACAGCGTTCATAAAGCCGGTTGGGCCGCAGGCATATACCGTGCGTTCATTCATGTCGGCAATATCAGCAAAATGCTCGGCGCATGGACGACCAGTTAAGTCGCCAGCTTGCAGCTCGGTCTCATGCTCATAAATCGGCACTAATCGAAGCTGCGGGTATTGCGCTGCTAGCACCTCTAGCTCGGTGCGGAAAATCAGATCAGCACGTGTACGCGCCCAAAACATAAACACCACATCACTGGGCATTTGTTGTTGCGCAAGCTCACGCAGCAGGCTCATCAAAGGCGTAACACCGCTACCGGCTGCGAGCATGACGATTTTTTCTGGTGCGCCTTGAGCAAAGGTCATGTCACCAAAAGCTTGGCCGAGCTCAATGCGATCGCCAACACTTACCCGATCGACTAAGTAATTACTAACGCGACCATTCGGTACTTTTTTCACGGTAATGGCGAGTAAGCCAGTTGCCGCAGGCGCTTCGCTGAAGCTATAGCTGCGAGTATGGCGAATGCCGTCAATCTCTACGCTGAGGTTGACGTGCTGACCAGCCTTGAAGCCAGAGAAATTACGATTAGGTTTAACGACCAAAGTAACAGTGTCGGCTGTTTCCATCCAGCGCGCAACGACGCGGCAAACGGTGCGCTCAACACGGCTATCAAGGCCTAACTCGGCGGCCCAGAAGTCGATGACCGAAGGGGTCACTACAGACTTAACGACACGACCAACAAATGAGGGTAAGACAAATTGCGACGACATTTTGCGTCTCCAAGTGAACATCTACACACTCAGAGTACACATGTACTTATTTTAGGTCAACACTTGTACACTCAATTTTTTAAATAAGCTTTTAGCTTAAGTAAAATCAGGCACTTGCAATGGCTTTAGGGCCTCATGTAATTGCGGCAAAATGGCATCCGCTTGCTGCCACCCCCATTGAAATGCCTTATCGAACACCGCTTCGGTGGGCAATAAATTCACTGGCGATGGTGTTGGCTGAAAGCGAACTAGCCAATCGTAATAGGGCCGCTGCGCCGGTAATTGCGCCTGAATAGCCTGCGTTACGGGGATCAGCCAAGCATGGCCTGCACTCCATTGCGGATGGAAACAGTCCAGCGCTAGATAGTAAGCATTACGGGTGCCAATACGGCCCGACTGCACACCCTTCCAAGCGGCGCGAGCCGGCACATTTGCCACCGTGCCGCCATCCATGAAGGCGCGTAATTTATGCGTTTCACGCAGATCGCTGAGAATTTTCAGGCTATGCGCATCTTCTCGCCAAGGTGCGTATTGCAACACACCGGGAATCGCCGAAGACAAACCAATGGCATCGACAACGCGCATCTCACGCGTGACTTCATCTCGGCCCAGAACGATACCTTTGGCAACGTGCGGACTGAAGTAGCTCAGCAGCTGCAACATGCGCTCTGCCACCACTAGCGGTGCGCCCAGCATATGGCTACGGCGCTCAGGAGCGGCAGGCAAATCACGGTAGGCCGAGAGTTTTACGCCGGCTATCAATGCATCGTAGGGAATGGCCAAGTCTTTGATGCGCAGCGGCGAGCCATCCGGATGACGCAGCATTTGATCCATGCCACGCAAATGCAGGCGCACGGCACCAGGCAAACTCAAGGCACCACCGATGGTAGGTCGCGAGAAAATCTGCCGCATGCGCAGACCCTTGCCCCAGGCCATCAAGGCATCAATATCAGGCTCAGCATCTCGTGCCATCAGGCCGCCAAGCAAGGCACCAATGGACGCACCGACGATATACGAGGGCATCAAGCCCTCAGCCTTTAAGCGCGCGACTAAGCCAATATAGACAAAGCCAGAGCCACCACCGCCACCCGGCATCAGCACCAAAACTTTGTGGCAAAGCTCGGCATCGAGTTCGGCAGCACTAAAGTCGTGGGCATGTGTTGCAATGAGTTCACGCCGCGCCTGCGCGGTCGCCGTACGCACACCGTCGACTTGCTGACGTGCTTGGCTTAAGCGCAGCAATATATTGCGTTGTTCCCGCAGCGGAACATAGAGCGTGTCTAGCAAAAGCTGGCGCAAGCTCGACACCGGCGAGGTATTGAGCGTGACCTCTTTACGTACTTCACGCTGTTCGCCACGAGGGCCTGCAGCACCGGGGCTAAACGCTCGCAAGCGTGCCAGCACTAAGGCATAGCGCAGAAGCTGGTAGTCCGCTTTCGGCAGCACATCGCTGTGCGCAAGATGGCTACGAATGAGCGAGGCCTCCATTCGCTTAATGCGCAGTAAGGCGTCTTCCTCGCTCAGACTCATGGCTTTAGCCTTTTTGTTTCAATAGGTCGCGAATTTCCATCAAGAGCTGCTCTTGTGGCGTTGGCGGAACTGGCGCTGCGGCCTTCTCAGGTGCTGGCTCAGGTTTGCGCTTCATCGAGTTGATGCCTTTCACAGCCATCATCACTGAGAATGCAACGATGAAGAAATCTAGTAATGTTTGCAGAAACTTACCGTAGTTCAGTAGCACAGCGGGTTGATCACCAACTGCTTCTTTTAGCACTACCGCAAGGTCAACAAAGCTGACACCGCCAACTAAGACACCAATAGGTGGCATGACAATATCGCCAACAAACGACGATACGATTTTGCCAAATGCAGCACCAATGATGATGCCGACAGCGAGATCAATCACATTGCCTTTAATAGCAAACTGACGGAATTCTTGGATCAGGCTCATTAGAGGCCTCCTAGGTTGCTCAGCCGAGTGGCAGGCGCCTATTAAACGGTGCAATGACAAAAGCGTCTAGCCCGAAACAGAGTTTTCCATCGCTCGCAGTCATCTAGTGCACTGCTATACTGCCTACATTATTGACTCAAACAGGGCCGCGACATGACCACAGAGCAACACATTACCTTCACCGACTGGCTGCATGACTCAAGCCGCGGCCATGGCGCCCTGCCCGCTAATCTCATCCAAACCCTGATGGTCACGGCTGAAGCCTGTCGTCGTATTGGCGCCGCCATTGGCCAAGGTGCGCTCGCTGGCGTGCTTGGCGCTGCCGGCAGCGAAAATGTGCAAGGTGAAGATCAGAAAAAGCTCGACGTCATCGCCAATGATATTTTGCTACAGCTACATAGCGACGGCAGCCACCTAGCCGGTATGGCTTCGGAAGAAATGGACGACCCATTCCCTGTGCCACACCCGGGCAGCGAAGGCGCTTACTTACTCTTATTTGATCCGCTCGATGGCTCATCAAACATCGACATCAATGCGCCCGTAGGCACCATTTTCTCTGTGCTGCCGGCACCAAACGGCTGCGATGCCCGCGATGCCTCCGTGTTTTTACAGCCCGGCAGCGCCCAAGCTGCCGCTGGCTATGCCATTTATGGGCCATCAACACAGTTCATTCTTACCCTAGGCCATGGCGTGCATGCCTTCACGCTCGATCGCTACAGCGGCGAGCTCCTGCTCACCCAAGAAAACTTAACTCTGCCCGCGCAAACGCAGGAGTTCGCCATCAATATGTCGAATCAGCGCTTTTGGGAAGCACCGGTGCAGAGCTATGTCGCGGATTTGCTCGCCGGCAAAACCGGCCCGCGCGCGAAAGATTTCAATATGCGTTGGGTTGCCGCAATGGTCGCCGATGTCCATCGCCTACTCTGTCGTGGCGGCGTATTTCTCTATCCACTCGATAGCAAAATGGCCAGCAAAGGCGGCAAATTACGCCTGATGTATGAGGCAAACCCAATGGCTTGGTTGGTCGAGCAAGCCGGCGGCGAGGCCAGCACCGGTCATCAGCGCATCATGGATATTCAGCCTAGCGGCCTGCACCAACGCGTGCCGGTGATGCTTGGTGCTAGCGAAGAAATCGCTGAGTTGACCCGCCTGCATAGTGCTTAAACGTATGCGTAAAAACACGAAAAGCACGCGGCGCAAAGCCAAGCCGCTGTGGCGGCGTTTGCTTGGGCGCTTAGTGCTGCTCTCGCTAGCCATGGTGATGGCTTGGCACGCGTGGGTATATGCGCAGATTTGGTGGTGGGAAAGTCGGCCGGTTCAGTCGACGGCGTTTATGAGTGCTCGCCTAGGTGCCATGCAGCAGCAAAATCCGGACGCGGCACTGAAGCATAAATGGGTGCCGTATGAGCGTATCTCAGGCTCATTAAAACGCGCGGTAATGGTCGCTGAAGATAGTGGCTTCACTCAGCACGAAGGCTTCGACTGGGATGGCATTGAGGTAGCGTGGAAGAAAAATATTAAGAAAGGTCGCATTGTTGCCGGCGGCTCTACAATTTCGCAGCAGCTGGCGAAAAACCTATTTTTATCAGGCTCGCGCTCGCCCTTGCGCAAAGGCGAAGAAGCCATCATCACGCTGATGATCGAACAGCGCTTAGATAAGCGGCGCATCTTCGAAATTTATCTAAATGTGATCGAATGGGGCGATGGTGTGTTTGGCGCCGAAGCCGCCGCACGGCATTATTTCGGCGTTTCCGCGAATAATCTAAGCCCGCAACAAGCGGCGAAACTAGCTGCGATGATCCCCAACCCGCGCTACTACGATAAGCATCGCAGCACGCGCTATTTGAACCGCCGTACTGCGACTATTTCGAAGCGGATGCATCAGGTGCGTCCGCCAAAATAACCAAATGGCGCATCATCGCAACTAAGACAACGTGCAAGTTTTCCGCGATGGTGTCGATGGGCTCTTGAAAGCCATTGATCATCCAGCGCGAAACCACGGTAATCACCGAGCCCAGCATCGCCACCGATAAAATGTCGGGCTGCAAAGGTGCCGGCAAGGCTTTCGCGTCAAGCAGTGGAGCCACCATAAGCTGCATGAGCTGGGCAAAGTCTTCGACGCTTTTGCGGTAGCGCTGATCGACACGCTCGCTCACTCCTAGCACCTCAACAAATAATAGCTGAGCCATCCGTGGGTCATCACGCATGATGCTAAGAAACGCCACCAAGGTAGCGTAGGCCATGGCAGAGACATCGCGCGGTGCATCCATCACGGCTGCCAATACGCGCTCGCGTACACGCTGATTGGTGTAGTCGTAGACCACGCAAAGCAAGTCTTCACTATTGGAGAATGATTCGTAAAAATAGCGCTCAGTCAGCCCTGCTTCAGCACAAATACTGCGCACCGTGGAGCTGTGATAACCACGCGAACCAAACACGGTCAGCCCTGCCTCGACAAAGCGTTGGCGGCGCTCAGCTTGTCGCGCCTCTTCACTGACGCCGCGATAGCGTCTGCCGCGATCGGCTGATGGCTTTTTCTCGGCAGCTTTCTTCGCAGCAGGATTTTTAGCAGCAGCGGTTTTCGCGGAAGAGGCCTTCACTTCGGCGGCCTGCTTGCTTGGTTTTTTCGGCGACTCATCTATCATGCTATTTCCAGGTTAGCGCTTCGCTTTCGGACTATGGCCATTAGCCGTTAGCGCAACTTCGTAGCAATCATCAACATGGCTCATGGCCAACTTGCGCATGATCCAATAACCCAAAGTTGCGGCGACAATTTGCCCACCTAACGGAATAAATTTCGTCACTTGCTTCGCCACAATGCGCGTACCCATGCCTTGCAGGCTGCGACGAATCAGCTCGCGGGTAACGACCATACCAATCAACTCGCTGCCGCGCTCAGCGCGCCGCTTCCATACTTGAATGCGCGTCTCATCTGACATCTGCGCAATTTGTTCAGGCTCAAGGCCGAAGCGCTGATTGATCTCAGGCACAACTTTAATCAACACGCCGACATCAAATACCACATCAAATAAAGGCACTGGCACAATGGCTGCGCCGGCAGAGACCCACGCTATGCGACGCACTTTGCGCTGACAGTCTTTTTTAATTTGGGCCAGCTCGGCCTCGGTAAATGGCTTGGTTACGGACACAGATGCACCCCTTAATCATCGATGCCGCATCATAACGCAGTCGATGATGCCTGCCGAATAGTCTTAGGGCTTGCACTAAAAATGTTATGGTATAACATATCGGCCATCAGCCACCGGAGATATGTTTAATGCGCGCCCGCCTTTATCGCTCTACACCTTTAAGTCTTTTTGCCCTTACTGCATTAGCTAGCGGCATGAGTTTGGCCAACACCCCAGAAGCCAAGCCATTACTCGAAATAACCATTAGCGCCAGCCCTTTAGGCCGCACTGCCGATGAGTTAGTACAGCCTATTGCAGTTTTGAGCGGTGAAGACTTGGCCAGTAAGAAGCGCGCAAGCATTGGCGAAACTTTAGCAAATGAGCCCGGCATTAGCACCGGCGACTTTGGCGCTGGGGCATCACGTCCGGTCATTCGCGGACAATCTGGTCCACGCGTCGATGTGCTCGCCAACGGCATTAGCGCCATGGATGTGTCGGCGCTCAGCCCCGATCATGCGGTCACCATCAACCCCTTAATCGCGCGCCAAATCGAAATTATTAAAGGCCCCGCGAGCCTGCTTTACGGCAGCAGCGCCTCTGGCGGCGTGGTCAATGTCACCGACTCGCGCCTTGCCACCGAGGTAACCGAAGGCTTTTCAGGATCGCTAGAGGCGAGCCAAGGCTCCAACGCACGCAACGCTCTAGGCGCGGCCGACATCAACTATGGCCAAGGCAATCACCAATGGCATATCGACGGAACCCGTAGCCGCAGCGAAAACTACGCCATTCCAGGCAATGCGGCTGTGGATGGCAGCAGTCCGAGCCAAGGCCGCCTCGCCAATAGCGCCAACGACCTCGATAACGGCGCACTCGGCTATAGCTATATCAGCGATGCAGGCAATGCCTTTGGCTTCTCCGCCAGCCAATACGACCAACGTTATGGCCTGCCGGTGGAGGATGAAGCATTTATCGTTATGCGCCAGCGCCGCTACGACGCACAGGCGCTGCTTCGTGACCCTATTTCAGCATTGGAGTCTCTACGCTTCAAGATCAGCGACTCGCGCTATGGCCACACCGAGTTTGAAGATGCCGCCACTGCCGGCACACGCTTCACCAATAATGAAACGCAGGCACGCATTGAAGCTGTGCATCAGCCTATTGCCGGCTTTCGTGGCGTGGTCGGTGTGCAATTAGGTCAACGCGAATTTGCCGCCATTGGCGATGAGGCTTATGTGCCGGCAACCAAAAGCCAGCAGGCTGGACTTTTTGTGCTGGAAGAGCGCCGCTTTGGCCGCAATAAAATTGAGTTAGGTGCGCGGGTGGAAAGCGTACGAATGGACCCAGAAGGAGCCGTTGCTCGTGACTTTACGCCGGTCAGTGCATCGTTAGGCAATCTTTATGACATCAGCGAAAACAGCCACTTACGTATCACGCTAACGCATGCTGAACGTGCACCGGCCATTGAGGAGTTGTATGCCCAAGGCCCTCACGTCGCCACTGGAACCTTCGAAGTTGGCGGCGCTCAGCTGCGCTTAGAACAGAGTCAAGATTTGGAGATTGGCTTTGATCATCACCAAGGCCGCTTTGGCTTCGAGGCCAGTGTGTTTCATAAACAGGCACGTAATTATATTTATGCCAGTGAAGTCGACGATGGCCTCGGCAATCCAACACGAGTTGAAGACGATGGCACTGTCAATGCTGCCGGCGAGTTCTTGTTAATCAACTATCGTCAAAATCGCGCTCGCTTCAGCGGCTACGAACTCGCCGCCAACTATGCGCTTTTAAATGAAACCGACGGCCCCGTACAGCTGAGCATTCGCGGCTTTACCGATGCCGTGCGTGGCACCATCGAAACTTCGACTGGCGATGCTCCTGCGCCACGTCTAACTCCGGCACGCTATGGCCTGAGCTTGCATGGCCACTTTAAAGCCACCAGCGCCAACATCAGCTATGTTCAGGCCATGGATCAAGATCGCCCAGGTCGCCTCGACACACAAACTGCCGGCTATGGCCTGCTAAATGCCGATGTCAGCGTAGTGCTGCACCGTCATGGCAGCAGCGAGGCCAGTGTTTTCGTGCAAGGCACTAACTTGCTCGATGATGATATTCGCCGCGCCACATCGTTCATTAAGGATGCCGTGCCAGCGCCAGGGCGTGGCGGCGTCGTAGGCTTGCGATATAAGTTTTAGCCGTGGCATGGTTAAATAGCGCATTCAATTTTGTGCGAAAAACGGAGAGCCGCGATGACGGACGCAACGCAAGCAAAGCCTGTCGATTTTGAGCGCGCGCTCGCCGAACTAGAGTCGCAAGTGCAGCGCTTAGAAGGCGGCGACTTGCCATTGGAAGATGCACTAAAAGCCTTCGAAGAAGGCGTGCGCCTCACCCGCCAATGCCAGCAATCGCTAGATGCCGCCGAGCAAAAAGTGCAGCTGCTACTCGCCAAGCGCGATGGCAGCCTCGACACCGAGGCATTCACACCGCGCGACGATAGCTAAGCACAATGCCCATCGCATCTGAGGCCGCTACATCGTTAGCGGCCGCTTCGCTGCCAGAGCTTTTAGTTCAGGCGCAGACTCGCTTTATACCTCTGCTGCAGGGCTTTCTCGCTCGCCATCAGGGCCATGATGAGCGGCTTAACGCCGCCATCGACTACGCCATGGCCAATGGCGGCAAGCGCGTGCGACCAGCTTTAGCTTGGGGCGCGTGCTTAAGCGTCGGCGGCAGCTGGCAGGCCGCTGAATCGGCGGCATTATCCGTCGAGTGCATTCATGGCTACTCACTAGTGCACGACGACTTACCCTGCATGGATGACGATAATCTGCGCCGTGGCCAGCCCACCTGCCATCGCCAGTTCGATGAGGCCACAGCACTTTTAGCCGGCGATGCGCTGCAAGCTCTGGCCTTTTGCGCACTAAGCGACGGGCTAGTTGATGCGCCGAAGGCAGACGCGGCACGCGTATCCTCAAGCGCACACGCACTAATCGCCGCCGAGCAAACGCGCGCACTGGCTCAGGCCGCACGCGACATGGTTTATGGCCAACGCCTCGACCTCGCCGCCGAAGGCCAAAGCATCACCGTCGATGCCCTCAGCCAAATTCATCGCTACAAGACCGGCGCTCTGATTCGCGCCGCCGTGCGTTTAGGCGCGCTTGCTGGCAACGCCAGCGAGGCTCAACTCGCAGCACTTGATCATTACGCCGATGCTTTAGGTCTAGCCTTCCAAGTCCACGATGACGTGCTTGATGTCATCGGCGACACCGCCACGCTTGGCAAGCAATCTGGCGCCGACGCCGCACATGCGAAAGCCACCTACCCTGCACTACTGGGCTTAGGAGCAGCGCAAGCTTTAGCGCGCCAACTCACCGATGATGCCTTGGCCGCACTCGCGCCATTGGGCGAGCCCGCAGAACCATTACGCACGCTGGCAAACTACTTACTCGCGCGCGATCACTGACGAATGGGTATAATTCGCCCATCTGCTCAGGAAGGCCTCTGATGTTCCACGAAATTCCGCTGAATCGACCGCTTACGCCCCTGCTCGACCAAGTGCCGACGCCGGATAAACTGCGTGAGTTGCCGGTCGACGCGCTGCCTGAACTGGCCCGCGAATTACGCGAGTTTATGCTCTGGAGCACGGGTCAAACAGGCGGTCACTTTGGTGCCGGCCTCGGCGTTATTGAGCTCACCATTGCCCTGCATTATGTCTACAACACGCCTCAGGACAGAGTTGTCTGGGACGTTGGCCATCAGACCTATCCGCACAAAATTTTAACTGGTCGCAAAGAGCAAATGCTCACCATGCGCCAGCAAGATGGCCTCGCCGCGTTTCCACGCCGCGAAGAATCGCCTTACGACACCTTTGGCGTTGGCCACTCGTCAACATCGATTTCTGCCGCACTGGGTATGGCACGTGCCGCCGAGCTCACTGGCAGTGAGCGTAAAGTGGTTGCCGTTATTGGCGATGGCGCAATGACGGCGGGCATGGCCTTCGAAGCGCTAAATGACGCTGCACATCAAAATGCCAATATGCTGGTGATTTTGAACGACAACCAAATGTCGATTTCAAATGCAGTCGGCGGCCTGTCGAATTATTTCTCGCGTATTTGGGCAAGCAAAAGCTATATCGCGCTACGTGAAGGCGGCAAGCGCGTGCTGCAATCGATGCCTACCGCGATGAACTTTGTTCGTCGCACCGAAGAACAAATGAAGACCATGGTCACCGATGCGCCCGGCGCCTTGTTTGAGTCCATCGGCTTTAACTATGTTGGCCCGATTGATGGTCATAATCTCGACGAGCTAATCGAGACCATCGCCAATTTAAGCGAGGCGAAAGGGCCGCAGCTGCTGCATGTGTTTACCACCAAAGGTAAAGGTTTTGCGCCGGCCGAAGCTGACCCAATTAGCTATCACGCGATTAGCAAAATTGCGCCAGTGACCGAGCGTGCAGCAGAGCCCACTGCTAAGGCGAAGAAAACAGCGGCTAGTTCTATTGATGCCACAGCCAGCGCCGCTCATGTAGTTGCGGCTGTCGCGCCGAAGCCGAAAAAATACTCCGATGTTTTCGGCGACTGGCTTTGCGCAGCTGCCGCGAAAGACTTGCGCTTGGTCGGCATCACGCCAGCCATGTGCGAAGGCTCAGGCATGGTGAGTTTTGCCGCACAATATCCCGAGCGCTATCACGACGTGGCGATTGCCGAGCAGCACGCAGTAACCTTTGCCGCCGGCCTCGCCTGCGAAGGTTTGAAACCCGTTGTCGCCATCTACTCGACGTTTCTACAACGCGGCTATGACCAGCTCATTCACGACGTTGCCCTGCAAAATCTCGATGTCACTTTTGCCATCGATCGTGCCGGCTTAGTTGGCGAAGATGGTCCGACGCATGCCGGCGCCTACGACCTTGCCTTCCTGCGCTGCATCCCCAATATGATCATCGCCGCGCCCAGCGATGAAGCCGAATGCCACGCCCTGCTCGAAGCCGCGTGGCAACACCAAGGCCCATCGGCGGTGCGCTATCCGCGCGGTACCGGCACTGGCGCAGCTATCAACGCAAGCGCTGAGCTGCCAGCCATTGGCCGCGCACGCACGCTACGTCGTGGCGTTGAAGTTGCCATCCTAAACTTCGGCTCGCGCCTAGAAGCCGTGGCACAGGCCGCCGATGAGCTAAAAAAACTAGGTCTAGCAACGCCCACCATCGTTGATATGCGCTGGGTAAAACCGCTAGATGAAGCCTGCTTAGTCGAACTTGCCAACAGCCACAGCCTATTGGTCAGCGTTGAAGAGCACGCGGTGATGGGCGGAGCCGGCTCAGCTGTCGGCGAGTGGCTGCACGCCAATGGCTACCACTGCGGCCTACTCACCATCGGCATTCGCGACGCCTATATCGAACACGCCTCGCCTGTGCAAATGCATGCCGCCTGCGGTCTCGATCGCGATGGCATTGTGCGCGCCATCGGCGAACGCCTTGCTCGCACGCAGCTCGGCCACTAAAAACTGTCACTGGGCGCAAGCCACTTGACCCCGCCTTCGACTTAGGCCATGACTCGATAACCATAGTCGCTAAGTCGAGGTCGCTAGATGCTGCATGATATCCGTGTCGACCATTACATGGCTAAACAGCCCATCGTGCTCAGCCCTGAAGTGAGCATCGATGCCGCCATCAAAACCCTGCTGCAGCACAAAATATCTGGCGCGCCCGTGGTTCAAAATGGCGAACTAATTGGTATGTTTTCTGAGGCTGACTGCCTGGGCGACCTTTTGCAGTCGGGTTATTACGACATGAGCTCAGGCTTAGTGCGCGATGTCATGAGTATTGGCATCGACTCCATTCATCCTAGCCAAAGTATTTTAGACGCTGCTGATTTGTTTCAGAAACGTGGGCGCCGACGCTTGCCTGTAGTTGATGACTTGGGCGTGGTGGTCGGTCAGATTAGTCGCCGCGATGTGCTGCGCGCACTCCATGATCTTGCGCAAAAACGAGACCCTGCTAGCGCAGTGGCTACTTAACTAGCCACTGCCGCCTGGGCAGTTAATCTTCTAAAGCGCGCAGTTCGGCTAAGGCGATAACCGCAGCATCAGCCAGCTCCGCTTCGCACTCAGCCACCAATACGCCAGCCTGCCACAGCGCACAAGCAGACTCGCTGCTCTGCCATTCATCACTGCCTTGAATCATGGCTTTCGCCGCTAGACCGGCACTTTTGCCATCGGCAAAGGCGATGCTGGTTAGCAGCACATCGCCGGCGGCATTGCGCAGACGGAAACGGAACTGACCATCACTATCGCGAGCACTAACCACGCGCGCAGCATTCGTCGTTTTTTTCACTTTCGCTGTGCTGTTAGCCGCTTTGCTACGAAAGCTTTGCAAGCCTACTGCTTCGCGTAATTCCGCTAAAAATGGTTGCGCAATCGCACGCGCTTTAGCCGCGCCTGCTAGCAAGATATCTTCAAGATCATCTGGTCGTTGCAGCAAGGCATTGTAGTGCTCGCGACCCGGCGCTAGCTCGGCATCGAGCAAGGCAAAGAGCTGTTGCTTGGCATCGCCCCAGCCCATGCCATCGAGCAGGCTCTGGCGGAACTCGGCGCTGGACTCATTGCTGGCAAAGCCACGATAGATTTGGAATAGATGCGAACTGTCGGCATCCTTGGCCTCACCGGGCAAACGCGAGTCGGTAACGATGCGCGAAATTGCAGCTTTCAACTGCTTCGCGGTAGAAAATAGCGGGATGGTGTTGTCGTAGCTTTTCGACATTTTGCGGCCATCAAGACCGGGTAGCGTCGCCACTTGCTCATCAACAACAGCATCGGGCAGCGTGAAATAGTCGCGACCTTTGCCGAAGACATGGTTAAAGCGTTGGGCGATATCACGCGCCATTTCCACATGCTGAATTTGGTCGCGACCGACCGGAACGCGATGGGCATTGAACAGCAAAATATCGGCGGCCATTAGCACAGGATAGCTATACAGACCCATGGTCACGCCGGCATCGGCATCTTGGCCTGCATCGACATTCGCCGTTACTGCAGCCTTATAGGCGTGCGCACGATTCAACAAGCCTTTGCCAGCAACACAAGTCAGCAGCCAGTTCAGCTCGGTGGTTTCAGGAATATCTGATTGCCGATAAAACGTGGCGCGCTCAGCATCCAAGCCACAGGCCAACCACGTTGCGGCGATAGACAAGCGCGACTGAGCGATGCGCGCGGGGTCATCGCATTTGATCAGCGCGTGATAGTCGGCGAGAAAATAAAAGGCATCGACACCGCTCTCGCGGCTAGCGGCAACCGCTGGGCGAATAGCGCCGGCGTAATTACCCAAATGTGGGATGCCGGTAGTGGTAATGCCGGTGAGAACACGCACGCTCATGACTTCTCCGGCGCCAGCATATGGCCCATTTTATCGGTCTTAGTTTGCATATAGCCTTCGTTGTGCGGGTTGCCGCCAACAAACAAAGCCACGCGCTCAATGACATCGATGCCTACAGCACGCAGGCCATCAACCTTCTTTGGGTTATTAGTTAGCAGGCGCACACGAGTTACGCCTAAATGCCGCAGCATGTCTTCGCACATGGCGTATTCGCGTAAATCAGCGCCAAAACCGAGTTGCTCATTGGCCTCAACGGTGTCGGCACCAGCATCTTGCAAGGCATAGGCGCGGATTTTATTGACCAGACCAATGCCTCGGCCTTCTTGTCGTAAATACAAAATAACGCCGCGACCTAACTCACTGATTTGCTGCATGGCGGCATGTAACTGCGGGCCGCAATCGCAACGCAAACTGCCAAAGCTGTCCCCCGTTAAGCACTCCGAATGCACGCGCATTAGCACTGGCTCGCCGTCATCAAGCGTGCCCATGCTCAGGGCAATATGCTCTTTGCCAGAGGCGCTATCTTGGAATGCATGAATGGAAAACTCGCCAAACTGTGTCGGCAAGCGGGATGCAGCTACAAATTCAAAGGCCACCAGATCGGCTCCGGTCAACGCAGGGGGTGCAGAGTGTAGCAAAACTGCGCCCCTCTGCGGCAGACTCGCATGCAGAGAAGTATGCGTGTTATTGCACGATACCAAACCAGCCAGCTTCGGCTGCGGGCAAATACGGCAGAATGAAATAGAGCACGATAGCGGCCATAGCGCCGGCAATAATATCGTCGAGCATGATGCCAAGGCCGCCATGCACATGGCCATCGGCCCAGCTCACCGGCCATGGCTTCCAAATATCGAAGAGGCGAAACAGGCCAAAGCCGAGCAGTACGGCAATAACGTGGTGGGTGTCCCAGTTCAGCAGTGGCACCACGGGGATTAGCGCAATCCATTGGCCAACAAACTCATCCCAAACGATGCCTGGATGGTCGTGCACGCCCATATGTTTAGCGGCCTCACCACAAATGGCAACGCCGGCGACAGCGGCAATAGCCACCCAAATCAGGTACACCGGCAAGGGGAAACTGGCGAATGCGGCAAACCAAACCACGGCGAGCGCAGAGCCAACAGTGCCTGGAGCTTTCGGACTGCGGCCTGAGCCAAAACCATAGGCTAATAAATCCAGCGCACGCGGTAAGCGTGGCAGCGGCTGTGTCATGCGCGCGTACTCAAAAGTGCTGATATCCAGCGAGGCCTTCATGCTCCCAAGCCTTGCCTTGCTTGGTCAAGCGCAAGCCGAGAGTTTTCGTCACTTTACCGATGGCTGTGAGCTTAGATTTTATTGCCGGCGTGTTATCGAGCTGCTGCCATTTATCTGGCGGGATGGTCAGCAGTAGCTCGTAATCATCGCCGGCGCTTAAGGCCCAATCACGCGCTTGCGCATGGGCTTTCAGGCTGGTGCGAGCATACGCTTTCAGCGCATCAGAAAAAGGCAGATTGTCGACTTCAAGCTCTGCGCCCACGCCTGAAGCCGCGAGCAGATGGCCAAGGTCCTGCAAGAGACCATCAGAAATATCCATACCGGCGCTGGCGAAACCACGAACGCCCACACCTGAGTTTATGCGCGGTGATGGCCGATTGAGCCGATCGAGGAGGTAGTCTTGGTGATCATCGGAAAGGTTGAGTAGCGCTTCATCGGCGAGCGCAGCAGCCGTGGCATCTGAAGCCAACGGCAAGCTCGCTTGTTTAAACGCATGCAGCGCCAGCGCCAAACCAGCGCCAGCATCGCCCAAAGTTCCGGTGGCACAAATCACATCGCCAATTTGAGCCGTGCTGCGCCGTAAAGCATAACGCTGCTCAACGCTGCCCATTGCGGTAATGGTTACCGACAATGGCCCACGCGTGGTGTCACCGCCAACCAAGGGCAGCTCATAGATGTCGGCTAAATTCCAAAATCCTGTGGAAAATGCCGCCAGCCACGATTCATCTGCCTCGGGCAAAGTCAGATTTAGCGTCACCGCTAATGGGGTAGCGGACATCGCCGCCAGGTCAGAGAGATTCACCGCCAGCGCCTTCCAAGCTATATCGCCAGGGTCGGCATTGGGCAAGAAGTGTCGGCCAGCAACCAGCGTATCGGTGGTCACCACCAAGCGCTCGCCTTCAGGCACTTCCAGCAGCGCAGCATCATCGCCAATGCCCAAAATCACTTGCGGTGCGCCCACGCTTGGATGCCCCGGCACAGTGATTTTGTCGCGAACAAAGTAGCGGCGAATCAACTCAAACTCACCGATGCTCACTGTGCAAAACTCCGCATAGCTGGCATCGCTGAGCTGAAAAGCATCATGAATTAATCAAGCTCATGCCGGCGTAAGCTCTGCGCCAACTGATCCAAAATACCGTTGATGTATTTATGTGATTCGGTCGCACCAAAGGTTTTCGCCAGCTCAATGCTCTCGTTAATCACCACGCGATAAGGCACGTCGACACGATGCTGAAGCTCGAAACTGCCAATGCGCAAAATCGCCAACTCCACTGGGTCTAGCGCAGAAAACTCGCGGTCGAGCAGCGGCGTAAACAATTCGTCGAGTTCGGCATGGATCGGTGGCACGCCATGCAGCAGATCATGAAAATAATCCAAATCAACTTTGTGCATGGCATTTTCGACGCGATAACGCGCCTCGATTTCAAATGCCGGGTTACCAGACATTTGCCATTCATAGAGTCCCTGCAACGCGAAACGCCGGGCCTTACGGCGCGCTGCAGGATTGAGGCCAGGGCTTGCGCTCACGAGTTAACCTACCGCCTTTAGTAGCGAAATCATCTCGATGGCAACCATAGCTGCATCGGCGCCTTTATTGCCTGCTTTCGTGCCTGAACGCTCAATCGCTTGCTCAATGGAATCGACCGTTAGCACGCCAAAGCTCACTGGAATATCCGAGTCCAATGACACAACGCCCAAGCCTTTCGCGCATTCGCCAGCGACGAAATCGAAGTGCGGTGTACCACCACGAATCACTGCGCCAAGTGCGATAACAGCATCGTATTTACCAGTAGCAATGAGCTTTTTCGCTACCAATGGCAGCTCCCACGCACCTGGTGCACGCACGACGGTGATGTTGTCGTCAGTCACGCCATGACGCTTTAGCGCGTCAAGTGCACCGCTGAGCAGTGATTCCACAACAAAGCTATTGAAACGGCCAACGGTGATCGCATAGCGGGCATTGGCGTTTTGGAAGTTACCTTCCAAGGTTTTGATTTGGCTCATGGTTTATCCTCAGATTTAATCAGTAGTAATGTATTCGACGATCTCAAGGCCAAAACCCGAGAGCGCATTAAATTTCATTGGCGAGCTCAGCAAACGCATTTTCGACACGCCTAAATCGCGCAAAATTTGCGAGCCAACACCGATAGTGCGGTACATGCCAGATGTCTCCGTCGTACGCGGACGCTCAGCAAAAAAACCTTCGATGTGTTCAATCATATCGGCGGCGCGATAGTCTTGGCTGAGCAGCACTAGCACGCCAGACTCGGCCTCGCTTATGGCTTTCAGGCTGCGCTGCATATTCCAACCCAAGCGACCGTTATAGCGAGCATGTAAAAGATCTCGCAACGGGCTTACGGCGTGCACACGTACTGTTGGCACAGCACCACTTCCAAGCTCACCTTTAACTAGAGCAATGTGTACACCGTCGTTGTTGGCTTCGCGATATACGTGCAGCTGGAAGTCACCAAACTCAGTAGGCAGCGTGCGTGTCGACTCGCAAGCAACGGTTTGCTCATGCACCATGCGGTAGTGAATTAAGTCGGCGATGGTGCCGATTTTCAGCCCATGCTCTTCGGCAAACTTTTCTAAATCAGGACGGCGCGCCATGGTGCCGTCGTCATTCATCACTTCACAAATAACACCGCTAGGATCAAGACCTGCTAGGCGCGCGAAGTCACAAGCAGCTTCGGTATGGCCAGCACGGTGCAAAACGCCGCCGGGCTCAGCCATCAATGGGAAGATGTGACCCGGCTGAACGATGTCTGCCGGCGTAGCATTTAGACCAGCAGCAGCCTGCACGGTGCGTGCGCGATCAGCAGCGGAAATACCAGTAGTGACACCGGTTGCCGCCTCAATAGATACGGTGAATTTCGTGCCATAGCCGGAGCCATTGGCTTGCACCATGAGGCCGAGATCGAGCTGCTGGCAACGCTCACGCGTCATCGGCATGCAAATTAAGCCGCGCGCATGACGCGCCATAAAATTGATGTGCTCGGCTTGGCAATGTGAGGCGGCCATGACGATATCGCCTTCATTTTCGCGATCTTCGTCGTCCATCAACACCACCATTTTGCCTTGGCGTATGTCTTCAATCAGCGCTTCTACAGAATCAAGTTTCATGCCTATCCTATCGAGTTAATGGCCGAGAAAAGGCCGGTTAATTAGCGTGCCGTATTAACTTCACGAACACAGGCTTGGCGGATTTGGCGTACACCCTCGCCGAGGGCATTGCGAGGTAGGCGCCGATCAGGAGCCTCCCAAACACGTTCGTCTAACGCTAAAACATCGGTGATGCCAAAACGCGTTTCGCCACCGTAGGCGAAGGCGTCAAAAATGCAACGACACAAGGCTTCGCGCTGGCCAGCAGCTACGGTCGCATCTGTCATGCAGGTCTGCATAAACTGCTGCTCGCGGGCCGCCGCAAAATTGACAGCAAACGCCGAGGCAGGCATGAGCACAGTCACCAGTGTCGCCAACTTTAGGTGCTGCGAAAAAGTGTGCTTCATTTTAATGTGAGCCATAACCATTCTCCGCCAACATAGCCAGCGTAATATCAGCGCCAGCAGTGGATTGTGCAGCGCGCTCGCCCATCATCAAACGCTCGAGGTAGCGCGCTAAAACATCGACTTCGAGGTTGAGCTTAACGCCTGGAGCCCAATCACCGACATTAGTTTCTTGCACGGTGTGCGGCACGATATTGAGATCAAACACGGCACCATCGATGGCATTAATGGTCAAGCTCACGCCATCGGTGGTGATCGAGCCCTTTTCCGCCATGTATTTCGCGAGGCTATCAGGAGCTTTCACGCGGTAGCGAATCGAGCGCGCACTTGGCGTAACCGAGACAATTTCACCAACGCCATCAACATGACCACTGACCAAATGGCCGCCTAAGCGCGTAGTCGGTAACAAAGCTTTTTCTAAGTTGACGCGATGGCCAACGGTGAAGTTCGCTAACGTTGAGCGTGCCACGGTTTCCAGCGAGACATCGGCGCTATACCAATCACTGCCCTGCGCAATCACGGTCAGGCAAACGCCATTAGTAGCAATCGAATCACCGAGTTTGACGTCAGCCATGTCGAGCTTGCCAGTAGCGATGGTTAAGCGCAGGTCGCCGCCGCGCGGCTCCATACGCCGTACCAAGCCAACCGCTTCAATAATGCCTGTAAACATTGCCTAACTCCGGAGCCTTAAGTTGCTGCAACTGAGCAATGGTAAATCGTGCGGGTATCTTCACCGATTTGGCGGCGATCCGTAACCCTCAAGCGGCACTGCTCAGTCATGCGCTGCATAGGCCATGCAATGGCAGCACGCGCTTCGCTGCCGAGTAACGTTGGCGCTTGGTAAACAATCAACTCATCGACCACGCCTGCTCGTAAAAAAGCACCGGTGAGCGTGGCGCCCGCCTCCAGCATTAAGGTGTGATGGCCCGCTGCCGCTAGCGTGGATAATGCCGCGTGAATATCTAGACCTGATTGGTTGCTGGCCGTTTGCGGAGCGCTCTCTATAGGCGAATTAGCTGTTGCCAACGCTATCGCCTGCAGCAATGCACCACTTGCCTTCAGAGCCTCAACGCGAGTGGCCATTTCAGCAGAACCATCAATAGCACCATGCAATACGCGCACCGCACCACCCGCCGCAAACAATGCGGAATCTATAGGCGTACGCGCAAACGTGTCGAGCACCACACGCTCAGGTTGACGCACGCCATTGGCCGCATGTGCCTGCAGCTGCGCAGCATCCGCCCACATCGCTGGACGCACATTCAGACTAGGGTCATCGGCCAAAATCGTAGCAGAGCCGGTAATAATAGCGCTGCTACGTGCCCGCCATCGCTGCACATCGGCGCGGGCGGCACTGCCGGTAATCCATTTCGACTCGCCCGATGCCATGGCGCTGCGGCCATCGGCACTGAGGGCGATTTTTGCGCGCAGCCAAGGGCGACCACCGGCCATCACACGTAAAAATCCGGGGTTTTGCGCCTGCGCCTGGTCAGCGAGCAAGCCATCGCGGACATGAATGCCGGCGTCTCTTAAGAGCTTGAGGCCACGGCCAGCGACTTGAGGATTAGCATCACGAACGGCGACCACCACTTCTGCCACGCCAGCAGCGATCAATGCCTCAGCACAGGGCGGCGTACGGCCATGATGTGCGCAGGGCTCGAGCGTGACGTAGGCCGTTGCACCGCGAGCTAACTCTCCCGCCTCAGCCAAAGCATAAACTTCCGCATGCGCTTCGCCTGCACGCAAATGTCCGCCGCGACCGACCACCACGCCATCGCGAACGATAACGCAGCCGACCTGCGGGTTGGGATGCACCGAATATTGCCCATGCGCGGCAAGGCGCAAGGCTTCGGCCATATGCGCGTAATCGGCAGCGATAAACTCGCTCACTCGCCAGTCTCAGCCGGGCGCAAGCTATCGATTTCAGCGCGGAAAGCATCGACATCTTGAAAGTCGCGATAGACCGAAGCAAAACGCACATAAGCCACAGGATCGAGCCGCTTGAGCTCAGTCATCACTAACTCGCCAATATGCCGCGTCTTGATTTCACGCTCACCGGTGGCGCGCAATTTATGCATGATTTGATGCACTGCAGCATCGATACTATCGATGCTAACTGGGCGCTTTTGCAGGGAGTGCAGCATGCCTTCACGCAGCTTCTCGACGTCGAAAGGCTGGCGCGTACCATCAGATTTGATGACGCGAGGAATAACTAATTCGGCGGTTTCAAACGTAGTGAAGCGCTCGCCGCAGGAGATGCACTCCCGGCGGCGGCGAATTTGATCACCATCGGTCACCAGACGTGAGTCGATGACCTTGGTTTCTTCTGCCTTACAGAACGGACAATACATGAGAAAAGAACCACCCTGTGTTTCGTCAACAACAGTGTTTTGATGCCGGGCTTAATTAAGCGCCGTACACCGGATATTTAGCGCAGATCGCTTTGACCGCAGCAGCCACGCGTGCTTCCACTGCCGCATCGCCTTCAGGGTTAGCTTTCAAACCCTCGATGACATCAGCAATCCAACCCGCCAGCTCAGCGCAATCAGCCTCGCTAAAACCACGCGTGGTCACTGCTGGCGTGCCGATACGGATGCCCGACGTCACGAATGGTGAACGTGGATCATTCGGAACTGCGTTTTTATTCACGGTAATGCCAACACGGCCCAAGGCTGCATCGGCATCTTTACCAGTGATGTCTTGTTTGATCAGCGAGAGCAGGAACAGATGGTTCTCGGTACCGCCAGACACTACATCAAAGCCACGATCCATGAATACACGAGCCATGGTTTGCGCATTCTTCACAACCGCTTGCTGATATGCCTTGAATTCAGGCGCCATCGCTTCTTTAAAGCAAATAGCTTTCGCAGCAATAGCGTGCATCAGCGGGCCGCCTTGGTTGCCGGGAAATACCGCCGAGCTAAGCTTTTTCTCGATGTCGGCATTGGCGCGAGCCAAGATCAAACCAGAGCGCGGGCCACGCAAAGTCTTGTGCGTTGTTGTAGTGACAACATCGGCGTAAGGCACTGGGTTCGGATAAATACCGGCAGCAACTAAGCCAGCAACGTGAGCCATATCGACAAACAGATAAGCGCCGACTTTATCGGCAATAGCGCGGAAACGTGGGAAGTCCAAGACCTGCGAATATGCCGAGAAGCCTGCAATGATCATGCGCGGCTTGTGCTCTACGGCCATGCGCTCAACTTCGTCGTAGTCGATCAGGCCAGTGTCGGTATCGATACCGTACTGCACGGCATTGTAGTTTTTGCCGGAAAAGTTAACTTTCGCACCATGCGTTAAGTGGCCGCCATGAGCTAAAGACATGCCCAATACAGTATCGCCAGCGTTCAACAAAGCCAGGAATACGGCGCTGTTGGCTTGCGAGCCAGCGTGTGGCTGTACGTTGGCATAGTCAGCGCCAAACAATTCTTTCGCGCGATCGATGGCTAATTGCTCAATCACATCGACATATTCGCAGCCACCGTAGTAGCGCTTGCCCGGATAACCTTCGGCATATTTGTTGGTCAGCTTCGAGCCCTGCGCTTCCATCACCGCTGGCGAGCAGTAGTTTTCCGAGGCAATCAGCTCGATATGCGCTTCTTGGCGCGCATCTTCTTGCGCCATAGCAGTGGCTAATTCAGGGTCAAAACGCGAAATGGTGAGGTCATTGCTGAACATGCGGGGCTCCGTGGCGACTCGGGGTGCTCATAAGTGATGGCAGATTATACGGCAAATCAGGCAGAAAGGCAGCGCCAGAAACCACCAACTCAGTAGCAAATAGTTTGCAATGTAACAGTGTGCAGTGTAAAGATTACGACATTAGCAAATACATGGCGGAGCTTTGTCGTGAACACCTATCGAATTCGCACCACTGACGGCATCACATTGCATGCCAAAAGCATGGGCTCACCCGATGCACCGGCCTTAGTGCTGGTGCACGGCTATCCCGATAATCATCGCGTCTGGCTACCGGTAGCCGAGCGCCTAGCCGAGCATTTTCATGTCATTTTGTATGATGTACGCGGTGCCGGCGAGTCGGACTCTGGCCGCAATGTCGCGGCCTATCGCCTGACGCAGCTAGCTCACGACCTCGAAGCCGTGGTCGACTCAGTCATCCCAGCGCAGCGATTCCATCTCGCCGCACACGACTGGGGCTCGATTCAAAGCTGGGAGTCCGTTACCGGCCAAGCGCTCGATGATCGCATCATCAGCTTCAGCAGCATTTCTGGCCCGAGCTTAGATCATGCCGGCCATTGGATGCGCAAGCGCCTGGGCAGCAGCGAACCGAGAGCCATTATTGAAGGCCTGCGCCAGCTCACCAGCTCTTGGTACATCATGCTATTTCAAGTGCCGGTGGTAGCGCCGAGCATGTGGAAGCTGGGTGTAGGCCGCTTATGGCCAAAATACTTATCACGCTTTGAGCGCGTGCAAGAACAGCATCCCAACCCTTCGCAAACCGCCGATGGCGTTGAGGGCGTAAAACTTTATCGCGCCAACTTCCTTAATAAGCTCACTGGCCCCGCCGAAGCCTTCGCCTGCTGCCCGGTGCAAATCATCGTTCCCGCTCGCGACAAGTTCGTCAACGTCAGTCTGTTTGATGATCTGAAAACATGGGTGCCCGAGCTTTATCGCCGCGACATCGACGCTGGCCATTGGGTTGTGCTGAGCCAGCCCGACCTCATTGCGCAATGGATTGCTGAGTTTGCCTTTGGAATGACACAAGAAACACGCCCCGCCGCACTCAAAGCATTGGCCGTTGCCTGAGGAAACCATCATGACAGTTCACACGCTAAAAGCTCGTAAAGTGCAATTCGATTTATCCACAACGCCATTGCATTGGATCCCAAATGATCCATTTGCCACTCATTTGATCAATAGCATCAACTTGATTTTACCGGCGGGTGAGCTCTGGTTTTGCCGTGTCTTCAACCAAGCGCTGCCACTTATCAAAGATGAAAAATTGCGCTTAGAAGTGAAAGGCTTTATTGCTCAAGAAGGCATGCACGCACGTGCACACAAAGGTGCGTGGCCTTATTTAGAAAGACACAATATCGACATCACCGCACTGCTAGCGCGCTCCGATCGCATCTTCGGCACGCTACTGAGCGATGCGCCATTGGGCATCAATATGCTTAACCGCAAACGCCTGCAAAAACCGTGGCTGATCGCACGTGTCGGGCTAGTAGCCGCCATTGAGCATTTCACCGGCTTTTTGGGGCAATGGTGCATGGATAACACCAGCTGGGACAAAGCCGAGCCGACCATGGCCGACTTGTTTCGCTGGCATTTGGCTGAAGAAGTTGAGCACCGCAGCGTTGCCTATGATCTATATGAGCATCTGTGCAAGACCGAGCTGGGCTTTTATGTCAGCCGGCAAGCCATGATGGCTGCTGTATTCCCGCTATTCATCTATCTATTTATGGATGGCTACCGTCAGCTCGCGGCACAAGACCAAGATGACGAACATAGCTTACGCTTAGCTCGCAGCAGCATGCTTAGACTATTACTAGAACTTGAAAGCAATGGCATTAGCCGAGAAAACGTACCGCGCTTTTCGGCATTCTGCATGGCCACACTGCATTGGATATCGCCTCGCTTCCATCCTGAAAGCGAAGGCAATACCGAGCAGGCACTAAGTTACTTGGCGCGCTCACCCGCCGCGCGAGCCGCCCTCGCGCGAGAGCAGCCAGTAGCCCAAGCCGGCTGACACAAACGATGCCACGAGCACGGCCAAACGATCGACCAGCGCGACGCTTTGGCCAGAATGCTCAAACGCCAACGAACTAATAAACAGGCTCATGGTGAAGCCGATGCCGCAAAGCACGGCGGCACCATGGAGCTGGCGCCAGTTGGTACGATCAGGCAGCTGCGCCCAACCCATGCGCACGCAGAACCACGAAAAGCCCACAATACCAATCTGCTTACCAACGAATAAGCCCAGCGCAATGCCCTGAAACACGCTATTTGACAGCACTTCAAAGCCAAGCCCCGCCAAACTCACGCCAGCGTTGGCAAAGGCAAAAATAGGCACAATGGCAAACGCCACCCACGGGTGCAGCGCATGCTCCAAGCGCTCAGATGGCGAATTTCCGTGACCATCGCGAGTCACCGGAATTGCCAACGCAATCACCACGCCAGCCAACGTAGCGTGCACACCAGACTTCAGCACACTGACCCATAAAATTAGACCAACTACGGCATAGGGCGAGATGCGCCTTACGCCAGTGCGATTCATTATGAACAAGGCCGCAGTCGAAATTGCCGCAATAATTAGCGAGAGTACGGATAATTTGCTGGTGTAGAACAGCGCGATAATGATCACCGCACCCAAGTCATCCATCACCGCTAAAGCCATAACAAAGGCTTTCAATGCCGGCGGCACACGCGAGCCGAGCAAGGCAATGATGCCTAAAGCAAAGGCAATATCTGTTGCCGATGGAATTGCCCAGCCGGCTAGCAATGCTGGATCCTGATAGTTGAGTGCAACGTAAATCAGTGCTGGCACAGCCATGCCGCCAATGGCTGCAGCGCCAGGCAACACGATTTGCTTCATCGAGCTGAGATGGCCATGCACCATTTCGCGCTTAATTTCTAAGCCAACGATGAGAAAAAACACCGCCATCAGGCCGTCGTTAATCCACAACAGCATAGGCTTGTCGATATTCAGCGCACCCACGCGTACTTGCACGGGGATAGACAGCAGCCATTCGTAAAACTCACGGCCTGCCGTGTTAGCCAGCGCTAGCGCCGCAAATGTAGCCAGCATTAATAAAATGCCCGCCTGCACGTCTGGTGCCCAACGCTGCCACGGCCATTGTGTCGTTGTAACCCTCACACGCATCTCCTTTGTCACGAGTTCCCGCAGGTTGATCGGGGTGCAGTATACTGCGCCGCTTGATCCGCCCTAATACAGGAGCATTGTATGGCGCAGTATATTTACACCATGAACCGGGTGTCTAAATTAGTTCCACCTAAGCGAGAGATTCTAAAGGATATTTCGCTATCTTTTTTCCCCGGCGCAAAAATTGGCGTACTCGGCCTCAATGGCTCCGGCAAATCCACTTTGCTACGCATCATGGCTGGTGTCGATAAAGACTTTAGCGGCGAAGCTCGCCCTCAAGCCGGCATTAAAATTGGCTACCTAGAGCAAGAGCCCGAGCTCGATGCCAGTAAAGACGTGCGCGGCAACGTCGAAGATGGCGTGCGCGAATGCCTCGACGCCATGGCTCGTCTCGACGAAGTCTTCTCCGAATACGCCAGCGAAGATGCTGACTTCGACAAACTTGCCGCTGAGCAAGAAAAACTCGAAGCCATCATACAAGCGTGGGATGGCCACAACCTGAACAACCAGCTTGAGCAGGCCGCCGATGCCCTACGCCTACCGGCTTGGGATGCTGAAGTCGCGACACTGTCTGGTGGTGAACGCCGCCGCGTGGCGCTATGCCGCCTGCTGCTGTCGAAACCCGACATGCTGCTGCTCGACGAACCAACCAACCACTTGGATGCCGAATCCGTGGGCTGGCTGGAAATATTCTTGAAAGACTTCCCCGGCACCATCGTCGCCATTACCCACGATCGCTACTTCCTTGAGAACGTAGCCGAATGGATCTTGGAGCTCGACCGCGGTCGTGGCATCCCTTACGAGGGCAACTACACCGGCTGGCTAGAGCAGAAAAGTGCGCGTCTAGACATGGAGAATCGCCAAGAGGAAGCCCACACCAAGGCTTTGAAACGCGAGCTGGAATGGGTACGTAGTAACCCAAAAGCGCGTCAGGCGAAATCTAAGTCGCGTATGCAGGCTTATGAAGAGTTATCGAGCAAAGAGTTCCAGAAACGCGCCGAGACTCAGGAAATTTATATTCCACCTGGTGAGCGCCTAGGCGACCAAGTCATTGAAGCCAAAGGTATTGCCAAATCATTTGGCGACCGCCTACTTTATGAAAACTTGAGCTTCACCGTACCGAAAGCGGCGATTGTTGGCATTGTCGGCCCCAACGGCGCCGGTAAAACCACACTCTTCCGCATGATCACTGGCGAGCAAAAGCCTGATGCCGGTGAAGTCGTTGTCGGTCAGAGTGTGAAGGTGGCGTACATCGGCCAGATTCGCGACTCACTCGACGACAGCAAATCGGTTTGGGAAGAAGTCTCTGGCGGCCTCGACATCATGAAAGTCGGTGATTACGAGATTCCATCACGCGCTTATATCGGCCGCTTTAACTTCAAGGGCCAAGATCAGCAAAAACGTGTTGGAGACTTGTCTGGTGGTGAGCGTAACCGTTTGCAACTAGCGAAAATTTTGCAAGTTGGCGCTAACGTGCTGCTGCTCGACGAACCCTCAAACGACCTCGACGTAGAAACCCTGCGTGCCGTTGAAGAAGCGCTATTGACCTTCCCCGGTGTGGCCATGGTGGTGTCTCACGATCGCTGGTTCCTAGACCGTATCGCCACGCACATCCTTGCTTTTGAAGGCGATAATGTGGAGTGGTACGACGGCAACTACACCGAGTACGAAGAGTATCGTCGCAAAAAACTCGGCAGCAATGCTGGGCCTAAGCGAGTGAAATACAAAAAAATGGCCTAAGTCGCTTTAGGCTATATCAGCGCCCGCCCTATGGCTCGGTCAACGAGTCCTCTAGGCCGGGCGTTTTTAATGCCAGTAACTAAACCTAGAGATCACCATGGATATTTCCTCACGTAAGTTGCATCCACTGATTGCTTTGGCTGCGCTGTCAGTGCTTATTTTCGGCGTTGTCGCTAGCGCTAAGACCCTAGGCTGGCTGCCCATTGGCTCAGCTACCGCTGCCGAAACCGATGGCACCACCACGGTTGAACGTGTAGCTGAAATTCCTGCCGCACCTGATGCCAAAGAGCAATGGCATGCTATTGAGCCGAAAGAGCCTGCAAAAGAAGCCAGCACCAGCGTGCGCGTGGCTGAAGTTAAGCAGCAGCCTGTTCAGAAAAAGCCATATGCTGAGTATGGCCATCAGTCGAAAGCAACAACTGAGCGTTATTCCAGCTGCGTAGATTGTGGTGTAGTTACTGGTATCACACCGATTGCAGCGGCGAGTAATGGCCCAACCGGCATTGGTGCGGTCTTAGGCGCAGTTGCTGGCGGCGTCATTGGCCATCAGATTGGTGGTGGTAGTGGCAAAAAAGTGGCCACCGTTGCAGGCGCATTAGGTGGTGCTTATGCGGGCAATCGCTATGAAGGCAGTCGTGTTCGCGGCTACGAGATGTCGGTGCGCCTAGATAGCGGCGAAGTGCGCAGTATTTATTACGACAACAACCCCGGCTTCTCAGTGGGTGACGCAATACGCATGAGTGGTGGCAACGTAGTCCGCCGCTAAAATGCTGCTAGCGCTACGAGCTTCTTAGCGCAGCAGTATAGAGATAGCAAAAAGGCCTTTAGTTCACACTAAAGGCCTTTTTTATTTCCCGCTACAAACGCTATAACCGCTTAGCGGTCTGGCAACGTGATGTTTAGCTCCAGCACCGAGCAAGTGCCCTGGCTATCGAGCTCAACTTGCACCTGATCTTCAGTGATCGGCACATATTTACGAATCACTTCTAAGATGTCGCGGTGCAGCTGCGGCAAATAGTCGGGCTGTGAACGCTGGCCGCGCTCATGAGCAACAATAATCTGCAAACGCTCTTTCGCCATCGATGCAGTCGTGGGCTTTTTTTGCGCCCGGAAAAAATCCATAAAGCTCATGTTAGCCTCCAAAAAGTCGCTTCAAGATGCCTTTTTTCTGCACCTCTAAAAAGCGGTGAGGCATGTCAGCGCCGAGCAAACGATCCACGGCATCACCATAGGCTTGGCCAGCATCGCTTTCGGCATCAAAAATTACTGGAACACCCTGGTTTGAGGCTTTCAACACAGCCTGTGACTCAGGAATGACGCCAAGCAGCTTGATCGACAAAATATCTTCTACGTCGGTCACCGAAAGCATTTCGCCGGTTTCAACACGCGCCGGATCGTAGCGAGTCAGCAGCAAGAACTCTTTAATTGGCTCGCGATTTTCTTCAGCACGCTTAGATTTGCTCGACAGCAACCCCAGCATACGATCGGAGTCACGCACCGATGACACTTCGGGGTTGGTCACCACGACAGCTTCATCGGCAAAGTACATCGCCATATGCGCGCCCTTCTCGATGCCCGCAGGTGAGTCGCAGATGACAAAATCGAACTGCGCACTAAGCTCACTCATGACGCGACCTACACCTTCGACAGTCAGGGCATCTTTATCACGGGTTTGACTGGCAGCCAAAACGAATAAGTTATCTAAACGCTTATCTTTGATCAGCGCTTGGTTTAGCGTGGCATCACCTTGCACAACGTTGATGAAGTCATACACCACACGGCGTTCGCAGCCCATGATGAGATCTAGGTTACGCAGACCAACATCGAAATCTACTAGCACAGTACGATGCCCACGCATCGCTAAACCAGTGCCAATAGCAGCACTCGAGGTGGTCTTGCCTACCCCACCTTTACCCGACGTTACGACGATAATTTTTGCCACAAAAGATTCCTCAAAAGCATGAGCGAGCGTTACCCGCCAGTATTGTTCAAAGGTCGTACAGGTTCAACATATCTTCACTCAAACTCAGGCGTGTAGCCTTGCGCCAATGTGAGTCGGAGCGCAGGTCATCGGCAACGCGGTAGCGCCCTGCGATAGACACCAGCTCAGCCTCAAGCGACTGACAAAATACTTGCGCGCTGGTGTCGCCCTGCACGCCCGCCAGAGCGCGACCACGCAATGGACCGTAGATATGAATATGGCCATCGGCGATGACTTCAGCGCCCGCGCTCACCGGCGCCAAAATGACTAAATCACCGGATGAGTAAATTTGCTGACCACCGCGTACAGGCTGGGTAATAACTTGCGTAGTCGCCGCAGCAACTGGTTTTTGCTCAGGCTCTACGGCGACACGATGGCCATCGGCGTCGTAAGTTTTTTCAGCACTTTTCGTGCGCAATGAGGCCAGCACAGGCAGGCCGACCGAGGCTAGGGCTTCATGCATGGCTTTGGGCGCGCGCAAACCAACCAAGCTGACGCCGAAAGATTGGCAGAGAGCAACAATGGCCGCCCAATCAGCAGCGCTTTCAGCCACTTTCTCAACGCTTAAAATAACCGGAGACTGCTGCAGCCAAGCAGCGGCATCGAGCGTGCGTGCGGCTAGCTGGGTTTTTATTTCAGTAAGACTCGCCGACTGCAATTCCAGCACGGTCGCGGTAAATGAACTGCCTTTGAGTTGAAATGCAGCGGATGCGTCAGAAACAGCGGAGGAAGCCATAGCGTTGAATCAATAAAAGCGATGGGTGTATTGGAAACGAGGCGGCGCAGGCATGCAAGCCAAACGCCGCATTTGTCGCAAAAAACGGTCTAAAAGCAGTGTATTAAGCGTGTGTTTTCAACAACGCATTTACTTTATCGATATACGCTTGCTCTGCAGCGGCTTGGCTCATGCCTTTTAGCGCAGCCCAAGCGTCGAACTTGGCACGATTGATCATGTCAAACATGCCGGGGCGGCTGCCGCTGGCATCGCCTTGACTGGCTTGTTTGAAGTGCGCATAGAGCGCGAGCATATCGTCATTGCCAGGGCGTTGGGTCAGCGTTTTTACATCTTTTTGGGCTTGTTCAAAGGCGCTCATGGCCAGTCTCCGTGAAAATAAAAAGAGTTGGTGAAAATAATCGGGTTGCATACAGCCCGCCTGCTCGCCAACACTACCAGTACTTACTCATTTGCGCACGAGCCATCAGTCGGCTTCTGCCTTTTGCTTTTAGGGGTGTCCATGCGCGTCGGATTTATAGGAATGGGCCTGATGGGTGTACCCATGGCCAAGCGCCTATTGCAGGCCGGTATTGAGCTTAGCGTGTGGAATCGTACCGCTGCCGCCTGTGAGCCCTTACATGCTGCCGGAGCTCATGTCTTTGCCTCTGCGCGCGAGCTTGCCGCCAACGTTGATGTGCTGATGCTCTGCGTCTCGGACAGCGCCGCTGTAGAGGCAATATGTCATGGTGCCGATGGGGTTTTCGCTGGCGCTCATTCGGACTTAATCGTTGTCGATCACTCATCCATCGCGGCCGATGTCACGCGCCAACTTGCCGCTGAGCTCAGAAAAATCGCTAATACCGAATGGGTAGATGCACCCGTCTCTGGCGGCGTTGCCGGCGCTGAAAATGGCCGCCTCGTGATTATGGCCGGCGGCAAAGCAACGACGATCGATGCCGTGCGGCCTATGCTCGCCCATTACAGCCAACGCATCACACACATGGGTGATGTTGGTGCTGGTCAGGTCACGAAAATCTGTAATCAACTCATCGTCGCCGCTAATAGCGTGCTCATTGCCGAGGCTGTGGCCCTAGCAGAGCGCGCCGGTGTCGATGCCAGTTTGCTCGCACCAGCATTGGCAGGCGGCTTTGCCGACTCGCTGCCATTCCAAGTGTTATCGCCGCGTATGGCCGAGCGCCGCTTCACACCGGTGCAATGGAAAGTCTCCACGCTGGCGAAAGATTTAGGCAATGCCCAAGCATTATCAGCTCAAGTTAATCTAGACACACCACTCGCTGCCCACGCCTTGCAACGCTTACAAGCACACGCCGGCAATGGTTTTGCTGACGCCGACTTAAGCAGCGTTATTACACATTACTTACCTGACTTGGATGCCGGCTCATGCTGAAATTCTCTGCCAATCTCTCGCTGCTATTCACCGAGCTCCCGCTGCTTGAGCGTTTTGCGGCAGCGCGTCGCGCCGGCTTCCAAGCTGTCGAAATTCAATTTCCTTATGAGTTAAGCATTGAAGCCATTTCCGCTGAGCTTGATCGTCACGAACTAGAGCTAGTGCTAATCAACGTGCCCGCCGGCGACCTGATGCAAGGTGGCAATGGCTTAGCTGGCGTGCCGGGGCAGGAGCAATCTTTTCGGCGCGCGGTTTTACAGGCTCTGCCCTATGCGCAACAACTGGGCGTGAGCTGCGTCAATGTGCTCGCCGGCCGCCAAACTGCCGACGCCGATCTCGTGCAGTGTTTGCACACGCTAGTCGCCAATGCGCGCTATGCCGCTGAAGCCTTCCACAGCATTGGTGTCATCACCACATTAGAAGCCATTAACACGTTCGATATGCCTGGCTTTCTCATCAGCAATATCGCGCAGATGCAGGAGATCCTTGAAGCTGCCGACCACCCCACCTTAAAGATGCAGTTTGACTGCTATCACCTCGCGCGCATGGGTGAAGATATCGTGAGCAGCTTGCTCGAAAATGTCGCGCAAATTGGCCATATTCAATTTGCCGATGCACCAGGGCGTGGCGCACCGGACACAGGCAAGCTACCGCTACAGGGCATTTTTGAAGTGATTGAGATGCTGCCATATGCAGGATGGACAGGAGCTGAGTATCGCCCCGGCGAGCTGGGCACCGAGGCGAGCTTGGAGTGGTTTAAGGCTTATCGCTGATTAAAAACCGCACCAGTTGGACTAAACAACATCACAACGCATCCAGCGCCTCACTTAAGCGCCCAACGCCAACCACCTTAATGCCTTCAATAGCCTGCTTAGGCACATTGCCACGCGGCACAATGGCGCGGGTGAAGCCATGCTTGGCGGCTTCTTTCAGGCGCTCTTGGCCATTCGGCACTGGGCGTATCTCACCGCTTAAACCAATCTCGCCAAACACCACCAAATCGCTGTCGAGGGCTTGGCCACGCAGGCTCGATGTTACCGCCAACACCACCGCCAAATCTGAGCCGGTCTCCAGCACTTTCACACCGCCCACGACGTTGACGAAGACATCCTGACCTTGGCTGGAAATGCCACCATGGCGGTGCAATACCGCCAGCAACATCGCTAACCGGTTTTGATCTAAGCCGACAGCGACACGGCGCGGATTGCTAAAGGCATCATCGACCAAGGCCTGTACTTCCACCAACAGTGGCCGCGTGCCTTCGCGCGTGATCATCACTACCGAGCCGGGAATAGGTTGGTCATAGCGCGAGAGAAAAATCGCCGAGGGGTTGGAGACTTCGCGCAGGCCACGATCGGTCATGGCGAAAACACCTAGCTCGTTGACCGCGCCAAAACGGTTTTTTACGGCACGAATTAAGCGAAAGCGCGAGTCGGCCTCGCCCTCAAAATACAGCACGCAATCGACCATATGTTCGAGCACGCGAGGACCAGCGAGTGCGCCTTCTTTAGTCACATGGCCGACCAAAAACAGCGCACAGCCTGAGCGCTTGGCATAGCGCGTAAGCAAGGCCGCCGATTCGCGAATTTGCGAAACGCCGCCGGGCGCCGAGGTCAGACTATCGGTGTATAGCGTTTGAATTGAGTCCACCACCAAGATGCGTGGGCGCTCTTGCTCGGCGGTGGCGATGATGGTTTCGACTTGCGTCTCGGCCATCACGCGTAATTTATTCAGCGGTAGTTCAAGGCGGCGGCCGCGCATGGCGACTTGCGATAACGACTCTTCACCAGTGATGTATAGCGCCGGCAAAGTCTGCGCCAGATGCGTTAGCGTTTGCAGCAAAATCGTTGATTTGCCGATGCCAGGGTCGCCGCCAATCAGCACTACCGAACCAGTCACTAGGCCACCGCCCAAGACGCGATCGAGTTCAGATAAGCCAGTAGCAATCCGTGGCGCATCTTCGGTGGCAATGGCATCGAGCACGCTAACTTGCGCGGCCGTGCCAGCATAGCCCACAGCACGTCCGACCGCCCTGCTGACTATTGCGCGCTGTTGCTCGGCTATGGTGTTCCATTCGCCGCAATCAGCGCACTGTCCGCCCCATTTACTCGACTCCGTGCCGCAGGCACTGCAAACATAAACGCTGCGAACCTTAGCCATGCTCAGCCTCCGCATCCGATATTGGTGTCTCGGCAAGCTCAAGCGGCTGAGATGGTCGACGCACACGCGCAGTTAAGCGGCAAAACAATTCATAGCTAATGGTGCCGGCGGCACTGGCAATCTCATCCACAGGCAAGCCTTGGCCCCACAACACGACCTCATCGCCAACGTTAACGCTGCCATCCACCTTCACGGTGATCATGTCCATCGAGACCCGGCCAACGAGCTCATAACGTCGGCCAGCAATGAGTACCGGCGTGCCTGTTGGGGCGTGGCGCGGATAACCATCGCCATAACCTATCGACACCACGGCAATGCGCGTGCTGCGCTCTGCCAGCCAACTCGCGCCATAGCCCACGCGCTCGCCGGCCGGCACGGTGAAAACGCTGACCACGCGTGCATGCAGCGTCATCACCGGGCGTAGATCAAAGTCGGCGGCTGAACGATCAGCAAACGGCGAGCTGCCATAAAGCGCAATGCCCGGCCGCATCCATTCATCTGCGGCCTCAGGCCACGCCAAAACGCCAGCGGAGTTAGCCAAGCTTCCAGCCACAGATGTGCCTTTTTCTGCAGATAAGGCCTGCTGTAGCGCACGAAAGCGACCCAACTGCTGATCGGTCATGGCTAGCACCGGCTCATCAGCGCAGGCAAAGTGTGCTGCGATGCCAAGACGATGTACGCCAACGCAATTGCCCAATCGCCGCCAAGCCATCAACGCTTGTGCTGGGCGAAAGCCGAGGCGATTCATACCGGTGTTTATCTTTAGCCAAACCGCTAAAGGTCGACTCGACTCAGTGGCTTCAAATAAATCTAGTTGCTCGGGGCTATGCACTACTAGCGTTAAATATTGCGCGCGTGCGGTGGCTAGCTCCTCAGCATTAAACACGCCCTGCATGACCGTGATATTGCCTTTAACGCCCTGTGCTCGCAGCGCTAGAGCCTCACTCATGCAAGCCACGCCAAGACCATCGGCATGATCGGCTAATAGCGGCGCGACCTGCGCGATGCCATGGCCATAGGCATCGGCCTTGACCATCGCTAACAACCTAGCTTCGGGCATATGCTCGCGCATGACCGCTAGGTTATGCAGCAGCGCCTGTGCATCCAGTGTTAGCCAGCATTCACGCATCACTAGTACTGCTCCGTTTCGCGATAATACTCCGGCGATAAATCTTCAAAGCGCGTGTATTTGCCCAAGAAGGCCAAGCGCAGGCTGCCAATGGGGCCGTTACGTTGCTTACCAATGATGATTTCCGCCGTGCCTTTATCCGCCGATTCGGGGTTATAAACTTCGTCGCGATAAATAAACATGATGACGTCGGCGTCTTGCTCAATAGCACCAGATTCACGCAAATCCGACATCACTGGGCGTTTGTTTGGGCGCTGCTCTAGCGAACGGTTGAGCTGCGACAATGCCACCACGGGGCATTCCATTTCTTTCGCCAAGGCTTTTAGCGAGCGCGAAATTTCCGAGATCTCGTTGACACGGTTGCTCTCTAAGCCCGGCACTCGCATCAGCTGCAAATAATCGACCATGATCAAGCCGATGCCGCCATGCTCACGCGCCACACGCCGTGCTCGCGTACGCACATCATTCGGGCTCAATGATGCCGAGTCGTCGATCATCAGTTTCTGCTCGGCCAACATAGTGATGGTTGAGGTCAGGCGTGGCCAATCATCCTCTTCGAGCTTGCCCGATCGCACGCGGCCCTGATCAATGCGGCCGAGCGATGACAACATACGCATGACCAGCTGCTCAGCAGGCATCTCCATGGAAAACACCAGCACCGGTTTATCCGAGCGCATCATGGCGTTTTCCACCAAGTTCATCGCAAACGTGGTTTTACCCATCGATGGCCGCGCCGCGACAATCACTAAGTCACTTTTTTGCAGGCCCGAAGTCTGCTCATCGAGCTTTTCAAAACCCGTGCTGATGCCAGTGATGGCGTCGCCAGACTGAAATAGGCTATCAATACGATCTAGCGCCTTGGTTAGCAAAGGCTTCAGCGCTTGCGGTCCACCGCTTTTCTGACTTTGCTCGGCAATCGCGAAAATCTTGCGCTCGGCCTCGTCGAGAATGGCCTGTGCACTGGCGCCCTGCGGCAAAAAAGCCGAGTCCGACACTTCATTACTAATGCGAATCAGCTGTCGTAATACCGAGCGCTCACGCACGATGTCGCCATAGGCCGCGATGTTTGTTGCCGATGGCGTATTGCGCACCAGCTCGCCCAAATAGGCCATGCCGCCAGCATTTTCTAACTCGCCCAAGCGTGTCAGCGTTTCGGCAATAGTCAGCGCATCGCGCGGGCTGCCTTCGGTTGCCAACAGGTTAATGGCGCGGAAAATCAGGCGATGATCGCGGCGATAAAAGTCTTCCTCGCCCACGCGATCAGAGACTCTATCCCAGGCCTGGTCATCGAGCAGCAAGCCGCCGAGCACAGCCTGCTCAGCTTCTAGCGAATGCGGAGGTAGTTTTAACGCCGACAGCACGGCATCTTCAGCGGGTTTTTGCGGAATATTCATCGGGCACATCACATCAAATAGTGCCGTTAGCTTAGGCGCAAAGACCGCCGTGACCAAGACCTTGACATGAATATTGCCGATTCAAATTGCATATAAACAAAAGGGCGCTGGAGTTACCCCCAGCGCCCTTTGTTGAAGCTAGCGTTAAGCCAGCATGAAGCAGTGTTTGCGGCTTATTCGGCCGTAATCACCAACTTCAATGTCGCAGCCACATCGCTGTGCACATACACAGCAACTTCGAACTCGCCGGTGTTACGCAGCGGGCCGTCTGGCAGACGAACTTCAGTTTTGTCGACAGCAACGCCAGCAGCAGTAGCTGCTTCAGCGATGTCGCGGTTACCGATCGAGCCGAACAGTTTGCCTTCATCGCCAGCTTTCGAGGCAATAGTGACAACCAATTCTGCCAAAGCAGCTGCACGTGCATTGGCAGCTGCCAGCACTTCAGCTTCTTGACGCTCTAATTCAGCACGACGAACTTCGAAGTTAGCCAAATTTTTTGCCGTAGCTGGCAGCGCTTTACCCTGAGGGATCAGGAAGTTGCGGCCAAAACCAGGCTTAACATCAACTTTAGTGCCTAGAGCACCAAGGCCTTTAATTTTTTCTAAAAGAATTACTTGCATCACGCACCCCAGCCTTAGATGTGGTTATCGGTGTAAGGCATCAGGGCCAGGAAGCGCGCTTGCTTGATAGCAAGAGTTAGCTGACGCTGGTAACGAGCCTTAGTACCGGTGATACGGCTTGGAACAATCTTGCCGTTTTCCGTGATGAATTGCTTCAGTGTCTCTACATCTTTGTAATCGATGTAGGTGACTTTGTCGGCCGTGAAACGGCAGAACTTACGACGACGATAGAAACGCGCCATGGTTTCCTCTCCTTAATCCTGTCTATGCAGTGATTGCGCATGCAATACCAATTGTTCCGGATCGCGGTGGCTGGCTGATGCCAAAAAGCCCATCGCTATAACGCGGTCGCCAAGGCCAAAGGCCATCAGGCTGTTCGCAGTGTCGGCGGCCACATGGACCTTGAGCACTAGCTGAACCTCGCGTGCCGCACCTGCCTCTGTTTGTTTCGAACGGTGTCGCATTAAGAAATCTTGATGCGCAACGCCCGCAGGGCTCATACGACGCGGGAAGATTTTCTCAATCACCCCGCTAAACCGGAGCAGGTTATGCTCCACGCAGATCGCTCCGCGAATCAGTCAGCCGACGCTGACGAATCTGAACCTTCATCGGCACGAGCAGCTTTACGAGCACGCTTCTCTTCTGCACCTTTGGCAAGGATTGATTCTTCAGTGATGGCTTCTTCACGACGGATGATCAAGCTGCGGATCACGGCGTCGTTGTAACGGAAGGCTTCTTCCAATTCCACACGCACGGCATCTGAACACTCAATGTTGATCATGATGTAGTGGGCTTTATGGATTTTGTTGATTGGGTATGCCAATTGACGGCGACCCCAATCTTCTAAGCGGTGAATGCTACCGCCTGCATCTTTCACGATCCCGGTGTAACGCTCGACCATGGCGGGCACTTGCTCGCTTTGATCGGGGTGCACCAAGAACACGATTTCATAATGACGCATCGTATTGTGCTCCTTACGGATTAGTCAGCCCCGCCGACAGCCGGCAAGGCAAGGAGTGCGAGTATTTCGC
>JAGPVX010000050.1 GCA_018066805.1 Paraperlucidibaca sp.
ATATGTACGTGATCTTGATCGCGCCATTCGCACACCGTATGCGCCTTATGAGGCCATGGGCGTTAAGCAGAACGGTATTTATCAGCAGCTAAATGGCCATATTCTGCAATTAGAAAATGAGTATTACGGCTTAATTCGACCTAAGCGTAACGGAGCCTCAGGCGAGCGCCCAACACAGTCTTTAGCCCGATCTGGCGTTGAGTATGTAGAGCTGCGCTGCGTTGATTTAGATCCGTTTGAGCCTTTCGGCATTAGCTGCGAGAGTGCGCACTTTTTAGAGGTTTTTGCGCTGCATTGCGCACTTGCAGAAAGTCCAACCTTCAATGACGACGACTATCAGCGCCTACCATTAAACCAGCAGGCTATGGTCGAGTGCGGTCGTGATCCAGCATTAGAAATTGATACCGGCCGTGAGTCCGTACGCTTCCGTGAGCTTGCCTCTAGGCTGTTTGTTGAGCTGCGCGCTGTCGCCGAAATATTAGATTCGGCACATGTGACCAACACGTATAGTGCCGCGGTTGCAGCACAGCTTGCCAAACTGGAAGACCCTGCGCTGACAGGATCGGCGATGGTTTTGCAGGCGATCGACAAATGGGATGGCTGCTTCTATAACTTTGCCATGGATCGTGCTGAGCGCGCTCGCGACCACTTCATGCAGCGCCCGCTAGCCAATGAGCGTGCGGCAGCCTATCGCGACGAAGCTGAAGCATCATTGCAGCGTCAGGCCGATTTAGAGGCAGCACCTGCACCAGCCTTTGATGATTTTTTGCAGCAGTATTTTGCCGACACCCCAACTGGAGCCGCCTAAATGTTTAACACCCAACGCTTATTTATATGGATGGCCTTGAGCTCAGTTGTCGCAATGGCTGCTGCGCTTTATTTGCAGCACTACCAAGACCTTGAGCCTTGCCCGCTGTGCATATTTCAGCGCGTGGCGGTGATTGCATTTGGTGTCGTTAGCTTGCTGGCCTTTTTGCACAATCGTCAGGGCTTTGGTCGACGAATTTATGCTGGCCTAGCTGCTGTAGCTGGTGTGGCAGGTGTTGGTGTTGCTGGCCGTCATGTTTGGTTGCAGCACTTGCCGGCTGATCAAGTGCCGAGCTGCGGCCCAGGGCTAGACTACTGGCTAGATGCCCTGCCATTGCAGCAAGTGATTAATGAGGTTTTTAAGGGCGCTGGTGAGTGCGCCTTAGTGGATTGGTCATTGCTTGGTTTTAGTTTGCCCGAATGGACATTGCTGATGTTCGCTGGCATGACTGGCGCTGCTGTTGTGCAGCTATTGCGTCGCTAACTACGGTGTTCATGGGTAATAAAAAAGCCGGCTTTCGCCGGCTTTTTTATGTCTTATTTCTTCTTCTTTTTAGACGGTGTCGATGCAGCAGTAGATTTCTCAATGCTGAGTAGTTCAACACGGAAGTTCAGTACAGCATTTGGCGGAATGGGGCCTGCACCCTCTTCGCCATAGGCTAAATCGGAAGGAACAAAAAACTCATACACCGAACCAACGGGCATCATTTGTAAGCCTTCAGTCCAGCCGGGAATTACACTGCCAATAGTAAATGTGGCCGGCTCGCCACGATTTACTGAGCTATCAAACACCGTGCCGTCTAAAAATGCGCCTTCATAATTAACTTTAACGGTATCAGTGGCTGATGGTTTTTTACCTGTTGCCTCTTTCAGCACACGGTATTGCAGGCCAGACTCGGTGACTTTAATGCCTTCGGCATTTTGATTTTGCGCTAGAAAAGCTCGGCCAGTTTCAGCGTTTTCTTTTGCCAAAGCTTTTAAATCGGCCTCAAGTTGCGCCATGCGCTGAGCTTTATAGCGATTAATCGCAGTGGTGCGTTCTTGCGCACTGAGTAAGCTTTCTTTTTTGGCAATCGCATCTTTAAAACCCCGAATGAAAGTATCGGTATCGAGATCTGGAATTTGCTCGGCACTACCTTGGCCATTCATATAGCCGATGCTGTAGGCAAATTGTTCTTTATCGACGACAGGCTTTTTGCCGCTATTTGGAGCAAGCACTGGAGCAGTGGCAAAAGAAGCTGGAGCAATATCGGTATCTGCCTGCACCGCTGAGGCGGTAAATAAAATGGCAGCGGCGAGAACAAGACGACGCATAGGAAACTCCAAGAAATGTTGGTGAAGCTGAGCATAAGCACAAGAAGCGTGTGTGACCACTAGCCAATTGATTAAGTTCCGACAGAAAGTTGTAAAAGTTTCGCTGATAGACTCGCAATTTGACGCATCTTCGTTTAACTTCTTTTTTGCATAAACCATCTGAGGAATTTTCCATGCCCGCTGCAAAGAAAAAAGCATCGCCCATCAAGGCCAACGCTGCTAAAGCAGCGAGCCAGGTGGAAAAAATCAAAGCCGACGTAGAGAAGCAAGCTGCTAAGTTAGGCGATCAATTACAAAAAGCCGTTGATAAGGCGCAACAAGAAGCCGAAGGCTATGTTGAAGCTGGCATGAAGCTGATTGAAAAAGCGGAAGCTAGTGCAAAAGAAGCCATCGATAAGCTGCAAGCACAATTGCAAAAAGCTGCCGGTGACAAAGAAATGGTAGCGTTGATTAAAGACAGTATTCGTCAGGTACAAGTCGAGGCGAAGGCAGTTATTGCTGCTGCGAAAAAAGATTATCAAGCACGCCGTGAGATTTTAAAGTCATCGCAGAAAAGTGAATTGAAAGCATTTTTGCAAGCCAAGTTAAAAGGCACTGCTGCTAAGCCTGCCGCTAAAGCACCAGCCAAGGCACCTGCTAAAGCACCAGCCAAGGCACCGGCTAAAGTTGCTGCTAAGGCGCCAGCGAAGGCCGCTGTTAAAGCACCAGCAAAAGCCCCAGCAAAAGCTGCTGCAAAACCAGCGGCCGTTAAGCCAGCTGCTGCTAAAAAACCAGCGGCGGTCAAACCTGCCACTGCTGCTAAAAAGCCAGTTGCTAGAAAGCCAGCAGTAAAGCCGGCCGTTAAGCCAGCTACTGCTAAGCCAGCAGCAAAGCCAGCCGCTAAAACGGCTGAAGCACCGAAGACTGACTCAACGAACTAAGTCGTTTCAGTTAAGATGCAACGGGCCTTCGGGCCCGTTGTCATTTCTGCATACCTATTTGTAAGCCCAATTTGAGAAACCCATGATTCTTGCCGAGCAACTCGGACTGCTACGTGGCGGTCGCCCTTTATTTACCGATGCCAGTTTCGCGATCCATCCGGGTTGGCATGTGGGGCTGACTGGTAATAATGGCGCAGGCAAGAGCTCGCTGTTTTCACTGTTGCTGCGCGAATTGCAAGCCGATAGCGGTTCGCTTTCTCGCCCAGTGGGATGGGTTGTCGCGCACATGAAGCAAGAGGTTGCTGCTGTTGATCGCAGTGCACTCGATTATGTTCTCGATGGAGATGCCGAATGGCGTCAGCTCGACGAACTACTGAGTGATTTGGATTCGCTCGATGGCACGGCGATGGGTAATTTATTTGCCAATTACGAAAGCATCGATGGCTACACCGCCTCGTCTCGCGCCTCTCAGCTTTTAGCCGGCCTGGGCTTTTCTGAGTCAGATATGCAGCGCCCAGTTTCCGCATTCTCTGGCGGTTGGCGTATGCGTTTGAACTTGGCGCAAACCTTAATGTGCCGCTCAGACTTATTACTGCTCGATGAGCCCACCAACCACCTCGATCTCGATGCGATTTTGTGGCTAGAGGATTGGCTGCGTGCTTATCCCGGAACATTGGTGATGGTCTCGCACGATCGTGATTTCCTCGATGCTGTTGTCGAGCATATTTTGCATGTGGCGCAAGGCACGATTACGCATTATCGCGGCAACTATTCGATGTTTGAGCGCACTCGCGCAGAGCGATTGGCGCAGCAACAACAAGCCTTTGAAAAGCAGCAAGTGCAAGTGGCTCATCTACAATCATTTGTCGATCGCTTTCGCGCCAAGGCCACGAAAGCAAAACAAGCGCAGAGCCGCATAAAAGCATTAGAGCGCATGACTTTAAGTGCGCCTGCCGAAATCGAGTCGGGGTTAGATATTCGTTTTCGCGCGCCTGAGCGCTTAGCCAGTCCATTACTGCGGCTAGATGAGGCCGCCATTGGTCATGGTAAAACGCCACTTATTTCACATGTCGCTTTAGGCTTATATCCTGGTGCACGTATCGGCTTGCTTGGCCCCAATGGCGCCGGTAAAACCACATTGGTGCGCGCGCTAGTCGGTGACCTGCCGCTGATTTCTGGCACACGCTTAATCAGTGAGCACACGCGCATTGGCTATTTTGCTCAGCATCAAGTGGATCATCTGGACTCATCGGCAACTCCGCTAATGTTAATTCAGCGCCTAAGTCCGACCACATCTGAGCTTACGCTACGCAGTTTTCTTGGTGGTTTCGGTTTTGGTGGCGATCGCATTACCGCTGAAATTACGCCGTTCTCTGGCGGCGAAAAAGCGCGTTTAGCGTTGGCGTTAATCATTTGGCAGCGTCCCAATGTATTACTGCTCGATGAGCCGACCAACCATTTGGACTTAGCCTTGCGCCATGCCTTGCTGGTGGCCATTCAAGCGTTTGAAGGTGCGATTGTGCTGGTATCGCACGATAGGCATTTGGTTGCGGTTACCTGCGATGAGTTGTGGCTGATCAATAGCGGTAAGGCCGAGCGTTTTGATGGCGATCTCGATGACTATGCGCAGTGGTTACGTACCTGGCGCTCAAAGCAAACCAACGGTGCTCCGATCTCTGTGGTGGCCGGTGCTGATCTAGAGAAAGCAGCTAAGCCAGTTGCGGCGCCAGCAGCAATAGAGCCCAGCGCGAGCAAAAAGCCCGTGCGCTCTGCCGATCTCCGAGCCGCGCAAAAAGCCGTAGAGCGTAGCGAACAAACTATGCTCGATGCGCAAGCCAATGTTGAGTCGATTGCTGAGCGTCTTGGCGACTCAGCGCTCTATGAGCCAGCGGCCAGCGATGAACTTGCGGCAATGTTGCAGCTGCAAAAGCAGGCGCAGAAAACGATGGAGCAGGCCGAGTCGACTTGGTTGGCGGCAACGGAAGCTCTAGAGGCACTTACGGCTTAGGCTAGTAATGAAACACGGCATTGCCGGTGGCAATAAGTGCATCTTTCTCATTGTGTAGTGTCATTTGCGTCGCGCAAATTTTACTGCCAATGCGCACCACTTTTGCCGTTGCGATAAAGCTCTCACCTCGACCGGGACGCAAGTAATCAATGCGCATATCGATAGTGCCTAGCTGTGCCATACGTCGCATTTTCTCTTCCGTTGCTTGGCCTTTTAAGCGGCCATAGGCCGCAGCCATGCTGACCACGCCAGCGACGCTATCGAGCAAAGTGGCAATCACCCCGCCGTGTAAAATCTGCTGAAACGTATTGCCGACTAAGTGCGGCGCCATGCTTATTTCAGCACGCGCTTCATCTTCGCCGATGTAGACGAGCTTGCCGCCAACATGAACGATAAACGGAATAGCATTAAAGCCATCGATGAGTTGTTGGCGGCGTTTCTCTAGGCGCGCGGCACGTTCTTCGGGGCTCAGTTTTGGCGCTTGATCTGCGGTTAGTATTTCGCTCATATCGCTATTCATGCAAAAGAATGTAATGCCGTAGAATGTAGCAAGCTCTCTGCTACGCGTCACCTCAAACTTCGCGCCATTGCTACGAAAGCGCCTGCGTTTCGGCTAAGCTGTTGCTATTACACCGAGAGAGATGATGATGTCTGTTGCCAATCGCGCGCCTTATCCCGCCACTCGCCTTCGTCGTACCCGCGCTCATAACTGGTTGCGCCGTTTGGTGCGCGAAAATCAATTAACTGTCGATGACCTGATTTATCCGGTCTTTGTGCTCGATGGTGAGCAGCGCCGCGAAGCGGTGGCATCAATGCCCGGTGTCGAGCGCCTGTCTATCGACCTGCTTATTGAGGCCGCGGCAGAATGGGTCGAGATGGGCATTCCGGCATTGGCGATATTTCCGGTGACGCCGCCAGAGCATAAAAGCTTAGACGCAGCGGCGGCATGGTCGCCCGATGGCATCGCCCAACGCGCCACGCGCGCGCTGAAGGCCGCGTACCCTGATCTTGGTATCATCACCGATGTCGCACTCGACCCGTTCACCACGCATGGCCAAGATGGCATTCTCGATGACGCTGGCTATGTCGCCAACGATATCACCGTGGCCGCACTCGTGCGCCAAGCCTTGTCGCATGCTGAGGCTGGCGCAGACATCGTCGCACCATCCGACATGATGGATGGCCGCATTGGCGCTATCCGCGCTGCACTTGAGGCAGCAGGCTATGAGCGCGTTAGTATTCTTTCTTACGCGGCCAAATATGCCTCGAGTTACTACGGGCCATTTCGGGATGCAGTAGGCTCCGCTGGCAATTTAAAAGGCGGCAATAAAAAGAACTATCAGATGGACCCGGGTAATTCCGACGAAGCCTTGCATGAAGTTGCGCTCGACCTGGCTGAAGGCGCCGACATGGTGATGGTTAAGCCTGGCATGCCATATTTAGATATTGTTCGTTTGGTTAAATCTGAGTTTCAAGTGCCAACTTTTGCATACCAAGTGAGTGGTGAGTACGCCATGCATGTGGCAGCCTTTGAGCGCGGTTGGCTGTCGCGCGAGCCAGTTATTTTAGAATCACTATTGGCATTTAAACGCGCGGGCGCAGATGGTATTTTGACCTACTTTGCCGTTGAGGCGGCGCGATTACTTCATGCTTCATCACGCTGACATCTTGGTGGTATAGCCTGCATCATCAAAAGCGCTGATTACCTGAAGGATATGTTATGACTGAGCCTGCTGAAAGCTTTGAGTTGACCAGCCCAGAGCTGTATTTGAATCGAGAGTTAAGTATTCTCGATTTCAATATGCGTGTGCTAGAGCAGGCGACGGATCCTAGCCATCCGCTTATCGAGCGCCTAAATTTCTTGCTGATTTTTTCGCGCAACCTCGATGAGTTTTTCGAGATTCGTGTCGCGGGTTTGCTGCAGCAAGTTTCATTTGGGCATATCAGATCGGGCCCCGATGGTTTATTGCCGCAAGAAGTGCTGAAGCTTATTTCAGAGATTTGCCACGCGGCGGTTGAGCGTCAGTATCGTATTTTGAATGATGATTTATTGCCGGCGCTGGCTGCTGAAAATATTCGCTATCTGCGCCGTGATGAATGGACGGATAAGCAGTCGGCGTGGGTGCGAAAGTACTTTAAAGAACAAGTCATGCCAGTGCTTACGCCCATCGGGCTTGACCCTTCGCATCCATTCCCGCGCTTAGTTAATAAGTCGCTTAATTTTATTGTATCGCTTGATGGCAAAGATGCCTTTGGTCGCCAAATGTCATTGGCTGTGGTGCCAGCTCCGCGCTCATTGCCGCGTGTAGTGCGCCTGCCAGATCACATTGTTGATGGTGGTGATCAGCATGTGATGTTGTCATCGATTATTCACGAACATGTTTCAGAGCTGTTTCCAGGCATGACGGCGAATGGCTGTTTTCAATTCCGTGTTACGCGGAATGCCGATATGACGGTTGATGAAGATGCGGAAGATTTAGCCTCTGCACTGCAAGGTGAGTTACTTTCGCGGCGTTATGGCGCGGCCGTGCGTCTTGAGGTGGCGGATAATTGTCCTCGGCACATTATTGACTATTTACTGAGACAGTTTGGCTTGAGTAATGAAGCCTTGTATCAAGTGAACGGGCCAGTGAATTTATCGCGGCTGCTTTCAGACTTTGATCGGCCGCGTTTGCGTTTTAAGCCCTTTAGGCCTCGTACTCCTGAGGTGCTACAAAAGTCGGAAAGTATTTTCGAGGCTCTCGCACAAGGCGATATTCTTTTGCACCACCCGTTTGAGTCCTTTGCTCCGGTGGTCGATATGCTGCGTCAGGCTGCTCGAGACCCGTCCGTGCTTGCGATTAAGCAAACCTTGTATCGCTCGGGCCCTGAGTCTGAAATTGTAAACGTACTGGCTGATGCCGCACGTAATGGCAAGGAAGTGACAGCCGTTATCGAGCTGCGCGCACGCTTCGATGAAGCATCAAATATTGAAGTTGCAAATAAGCTGCAACAAGCCGGTGCGATCGTGGTTTATGGCATCGTGGGCTATAAAACCCATGCGAAAATGATCTTAATTGTGCGTCGTGAAGGCCGTAAGCTTATGCGCTATGGCCACTTAGGGACTGGTAACTATCACGCAGGCAATGCGCGTCTCTATACCGACTATGGCTTGCTCACGGCGAACCCTGAGGTTTGCGAAGATATTCATAAAATCTTCCAAGAGCTTACCGGTATGGGCAAAGTACTGCGTTTAAAGCAGCTGTTGCACGCACCATTCACATTGCACCCCAAGTTGCTCAGCATGATCGAGCAAGAGATCAGTAACAAACAGGCGGGCTTGCCAGCGCGTATTATCATTAAAGTGAATGCGTTGACGGAAAAGGTGCTCATGCAGGCACTGATGCGCGCCTCACAAGCAGGCGTGCAAGTCGATCTAATTATTCGCTCAGTGTGCTGCTTACGACCTGGTGTTGCGGGTGTCACCGATAACATTACGGTACGCTCTATTGTCGGTCGCTTTCTTGAGCATACGCGCGTGTTTTACTTTGAAAACGGCGGTGAAGCTTTAGTGTTTTGCTCCAGCGCAGACTGGATGGATCGCAACCTGTATCAGCGAGTTGAAACCTGTTTTCCTATCCTCGACCCCGTACATCGCAAACGCATTATTGATTACGGCTTGATGCTCTACCTTAACGATAATACGCAGGCCTGGGATATGCAGCCTGATGGCAGTTGGGTGCGCGCTACGCCGGGCGATGATAGCCCCTGTAACGCACAGCAAAAGCTCTTAGAAAAATTCAGTTAGTGCACTGAGAGCTTTAGGCTGGCGCTATTAAAGTAGCTGCACTCTTGCTCTAAGTCGGCTAGCGTTAATGGGTGCGCTTTTAACCAGCCTTTCTCGAAGTCTATGCGGTAGTGCTCACCATCGGAGCGAAGTCGAGGGACGGCGATATCATCACGACTACGGCTGTGATTAAGCAATACTGCCAGACGCAATATCAAGGTGAGTTGGAGTAGTTTCTCGCCACCGGCGCTACGCAAAGATTCCATATTTTCATTGCGCAAGCGGCGTCGGTGAGAGCCGACCATTAGCGATAAAACTTCCTGCTCTGGGTTGGAAAACCCGGCAAGGTCAGAGTGCAGTAACAGGTATGCGCCGTGCTTGTGAAAGCCAGTATGCGAGATGGCCTTGCCAATTTCGTGCAGTTGGGCAGCTCTTAGTAATGTACCAAGGTGATCCTCATCAAATTGGAGCGGCGACTGCAGTTGATTAAATAGCTCAGTTGCCGTGTCACAAACGCGCATGCTGAAGTCGCGGTCTATGCCATAACGCTGCTGCAATGAATCAATACTACGGTCTCGCACATCACCTTCCCCATATCGCCCCAGCATGTCATAGAGCACGCCTTCACGCAGTGCGCCGTCGACAAAGGTCAGTGTTTCAATATGCAAGGATGCGAAAACTGCGCTCACAATCGCAAAGCCTGCCGGAATCAGTAGGCGGCGATCTTCCTTGAGGCCTGGCAGCTCTAGCTTGCTAATGTCATCGACGCTAAGTATTAGTTCGCGTAACTTTGGAATAGCATCGGCTGGAATATGCCCTTCCGGCGTTCCCCAGCCGAGACTGCAAATTACGTTGCGCATTGCTTTCATTGTGCCTGATGAGCCAGCTGCGACATCCCAGCCGAGTTCGCGATAATTGCGCGCAATAGAGGCTAATTCTTGACGAGCGCTGGTAGTGGCACGATTGAGTGCTTCTGGGCTGATGCGGCCATCGCCAAAAAAGCGTTGGCTATAGCTTACGCAGCCCATATGTAAAGATTCAGTGAGCAACGGTTCGTGGCGCTCGCCGATAATTAGTTCGGTTGATCCGCCGCCAATATCGATGATTAAACGCTTGCCCTGACCAGCCATGGTTTGCGATGCGCCGATATAAATTAATCGCGCCTCTTCGCGACCAGCGATAATTTCAATGGGTCGTTTCAGTACTTCTTGCGCAGCTAAAGTAAAGCGTCGTGCATTGCGCGCGACGCGTAAGGCGTTGGTTCCAACTATGCGTAAATGGTCAGGCTCGACACCCGCTAGGTGCTGACTAAAGCGTGACAAACAGGCTAGAGCACGCTCAATTGACTCGTCGCTAAGCATTTGATTTTCATCAAGGCCCGCGGCCAATTGAACTTTTTCAGACAGGCTTTCAGTGAGACGAATGACGCCATGATCTAAGCGTGCAACGGCCAAGTGAAAGCTGTTTGAGCCCATGTCGACAGCGGCCAATAAGCCATCATTTAAAGGCTTGCTACGCAGCATTGGCGTACTCCTTGTGGCTTATCAAATGTATAAGCAGAATTCGTAATTGTAACGCAGCACGAGTCGCTTGCATGACTTTCTCGTCCGTGTGTTACTATCGATGAGTGATTAATCCCTACTTTCTGACGGAGTGCCATGATGAGCAGTGAGCTGATCGTCAACACCAGCGACGCCAATTTTGCCGCCGATGTATTACAATCCGATGTGCCAGTTTTGGTTGATTATTGGGCGCCATGGTGCGGTCCATGCAAAATGATTGCCCCAGTGCTAGATGAATTAGCCAGCGAATACCAAGGCCGCGTGAAGATCGTCAAAGTCAACGTTGACGAAAACGCAGCAACTGCTGCCAAGTTCGGCGTGCGTGGTATTCCTACCTTAACGTTGTTCAAAAATGGCGAAATCGCTTCGACAAAAGTCGGCGCGTTATCAAAATCGCAGTTGACAGCGTTTATCGACTCCTCTATATAAGTTTTATCGGCGATGGTTGCACTCCGCACCGTCGCCTCGTTACAGCCTAGATTACTCTTAACCCGTTCCCCATGACCTCCAGCCAACTCCCGTTGCGCTGCGCAGTTACTTCCTGCTGAACGACCTCAGCCTAGCATTGGCCATTAGAGTAACTAGGGTATTCCCACCCTCCAATTGACAGCACGGTATGAATCTCACCGAACTCAAGAAAATGCCGATAGGCGAACTCATCAAAATTGCGGAATCCATGGGCTTAGAAGGCATGGCTCGCAACCGTAAACAAGACATCATTTTCGCCATTCTAAAAACGCACGCTAAAAACGGCGAAGAAATCTTTGGCGATGGCGTTTTGGAAATCCTTTCCGATGGCTTCGGATTTTTACGCTCAGCGGAAGGCTCATATTTAGCCGGGCCGGATGACATTTATGTCAGCCCGTCACAAATACGCCGCTTTAACTTACGCACTGGCGACACCATTTCCGGGACTATTCGTCCGCCGAAAGAGTCGGAGCGTTATTTCGCGTTATTGAAAGTTAATCAAATTAATTTAGACGCGCCTGAAAACGCGCGTAATAAAATTTTGTTTGAAAACTTAACGCCACTTTTCCCAACTCAGCGCCTCGTTATGGAGCTGGGTAATGGTTCTACCGAAGACTTAACGGCACGTACTATCGATTTGGTAGCGCCTTACGGTAAAGGCCAGCGCTCACTAATTGTGGCGCCGCCGAAAGCCGGTAAAACCATGTTGCTGCAAACCTTGGCTCAATCCATTGCGCGTAATAATCCTGAAGCGACACTTATTGTGCTGCTGATCGATGAGCGTCCAGAGGAAGTCACTGAGATGCAACGCACCGTGCGCGGTGAAGTAGTTGCCTCGACCTTCGATGAGCCACCAGTGCGTCACGTACAAGTGGCCGAGATGGTCATCGAGAAGGCCAAGCGTTTGGTTGAGCATAAAAAAGATGTGATCATTTTGCTCGACTCCATCACGCGTTTGGCTCGTGCCTATAACACGGTAATTCCTAGCTCAGGCAAGGTGCTTTCCGGTGGTATTGATGCGCATGCTTTGGAGCGTCCAAAGCGCTTCTTCGGTGCCGCACGTAATATCGAAGAAGGTGGCTCGCTGACGATTATTGCTACGGCATTGATCGACACTGGCTCGAAAATGGATGAGGTCATCTTTGAAGAGTTCAAAGGTACCGGCAACCATGAAGTTAACCTTGACCGTCGCATCGCTGAGAAGCGCGTGTTCCCGGCCATCAACATCAAGAAATCAGGCACGCGTCGCGAAGAGCGCTTGATTGGCGATGATGAACTGAAGAAAGTTTGGATTTTGCGCAAGCTACTGCATCCAATGGATGAGATAGCCGCAATCGAGTTCTTGCTCGATAAGCTTAAAGACGTGAAAACCAATGATGAATTCTTCGACATGATGAAGCGTAAATAGGCCATTTCGCATGCGCTATTTGAGCAGCCTGCCCACTGAACTGCCGAGCAAGACACCGAGTTGGTACGAGGTCTTAGCTGAGGCGCGTGTGGGTATAGAGCTGCTCGACGGCCTACGCCTTAAGCGTCACTTGCATAATAATCTGCCGCGTGGCGATGAGCATGGCAAGGCTCATCCCGTGATGCTGCTACCAGGCTATGGGGCCAGCGAGCGGGCGATGCAAATGTTGGCCAAGCGCCTTGAGGCATTGGGCTATGTGGTGCGGCAATGGGGCCAAGGCAAAAACCATGGTGCAGTGCATAAGCTGGTGCCGCCACTGAAAGCGCGTATTCGCGAATGGTCGGCTGAGTTAGGCCAGCCCATCAGCCTCATTGGTTGGTCTTTAGGTGGTTATATTGCGCGCGAATTAGCCCGTGATTTGCCGGCTGAAATTGCCGGTGTGGTCACGCTAGGCTCGCCAGTTGTTGGCGGCCCGAAGTACACGCTAACGGCAAAGCAGTACGTGAAGATGGGTTTTGATCTTGATGCGATCGAGCGCGATATTGCCGCGCGAGACAGTGTCCCGATTCAATGCCCGATGACGCTTATCTTCAGCCGTGTTGATGGCATCGTGAGCTGGCCGGCGACTATCGACCGTGTCACGCCGCATGCGCGTCATATGGAGGCAAATTGCTCACATATAGGCATGGTGCTTAGCCCGAAAGTATTTCGCCAAATAGCGAAAGCGCTGGCGGACCAGCGCGAAAGCTTAGCGAACTAATTCCTGTCGCAGGTTACGTCGACACTGCTTGCTCGCTAGAGCGAGAGCTAGGTGCCGAGTAACTGTAGGGCGTGTTAGCGCGGACGCCTCGGTGCACGACTGCCATCATCACGTGGTGGTAAGCCCGTGTGCTGCGTCTGTATTTGCCCCTTCTGCGGCGTACGCTGTGACGCACGCGACTTCTGTGGCTGCACCTTCACCGACACGCCTTCTATCGTACTGGTGTTTTTCTTGCGCGGACTCGCGTACTGGCCATCGGTCGCTGGTTGCCATGTTGGAATCAAATGCTGCTTACCGTTGCCAATTAGATCGGCACGACCCATCGCTCTCAATGCTTCACGCAGCAATGGCCAGTTATTGGCATCGTGGTAGCGCAAAAAGGCTTTGTGCAGGCGACGACGTTTATCACCTTTCACAATTTCTACTTCTTCCGAATCACGCGTGACTTTACGCAGCGGGTTTTTGCCGCTGTGATACATCGCTGTGGCTGTGGCCATGGGCGATGGATAGAACGCCTGTACTTGGTCGGCGCGGAAGCCATTTTTCTTTAGCCAAATAGCCAAGTCCAGCATGTCTTCATCGGTGGTGCCGGGGTGGGCCGCGATGAAGTAAGGAATGAGAAATTGTTCTTTGCCCGCTTCTTTCGAAAACTTATCGAAGAGCTGCTTGAAGCGATCATAGCTGCCAATGCCGGGCTTCATCATTTTCGATAAAGGCCCTTCCTGCGTGTGCTCTGGGGCAATTTTCAGGTAGCCGCCAACATGGTGTGTGACCAGCTCGCGCACATATTCGGGCGATTGCACAGCGAGGTCGTAGCGTAGGCCTGAGCTAATCAAGACCTTTTTCACGCCCTTGAGCTCACGAGCACGGCGGTAGAGTTTGATCAGCGGGTCATGATCAGTATTGAGGTTTTCGCAAATGCCGGGATAAACACACGATGGCTTGCGGCAGGCGGCCTCGATCACGGGGCTTTTGCAGGCTAGGCGATACATATTGGCAGTCGGGCCGCCAAGATCAGAGACGATGCCGGTGAAGCCCGGCACATCGCGCATTTTTTCCACTTCACGAATGATCGAGTCTTCCGAGCGGCTTTGAATAATGCGGCCTTCATGCTCAGTGATAGAGCAGAAAGTGCAGCCGCCAAAGCAGCCGCGCATGATGTTGACCGAGAAGCGAATCATCTCGTAGGCCGGAATGCGTGCGCCCTCATAGGATGGATGTGGTACGCGGGCATAAGGCAGATCGAAGACGTAGTCCATCTCTTCGGTGGTCAACGGAATTGGCGGTGGGTTGAGCCAGACGTCATTTTCACCGTGGCGCTGAACTAGCGCGCGAGCGTTGCCGGGATTGGTTTCTAAGTGCAATACGCGGTTGGCGTGAGCGTAGAGCACGGGGTCGGCTTTGACTTTCTCATACGACGGCAGGCGAATCACCGTGTCATCACGCGCAGGCAATTTGCTGCGCTTGCTCACGCTACCGGCGGGCAATAGGTCGACCACAGTGGTGTCATCGGGCAATGCGGTGAGATCGCCCCAAGCGCCTGGTGTAACCTCGATTGGTGCGCCGATGTCATTGGCGCCGGGCATGCTATTGCTGCTGAAAGTGCCGAAGCCACGATCGCTGGCGGCATTGCTCAGCTCGCTGGAAAATGCGCTGCCGGCATAAGTTGCTGCGCTCTTTTGTTTCTCGATATCGCAGGCGGCTAAGTCGGCGGTGTTCACATAGGGGTTGAGAATACGGTCGACGCGGCCAGGTGCATCGACTCGTGTGGAGTCAAGGACAAACATGCCTTTAGGCGTGTCGCGACGTAAAAACGAAGTGCCGCGTACATCGGTGATATTACGAATGGATTCGCCACGACTTAAGCGGTGAGCAATCTCGACGATGGCGCGCTCAGCATTGCCGTAAAGCAAAATATCAGACTTAGCATCGAGCAAAATCGAGCGGCGGACTTTATCTTGCCAGTAATCGTAATGTGCGATGCGCCGTAGTGAGGCTTCGATGCCGCCGAGTACTTGCGGCACATCGGGATAGGCTTCGCGAGCGCGTTGGGCATAGACGAGGCTGGCGCGATCTGGGCGGCGACCGCCTTCGTCATTGGGCGAATAAGCATCGTCGGAGCGGATTTTGCGATCGGCCGTGTAGCGGTTGATCATCGAGTCCATATTGCCGGCGGCGATGCCGAAAAATAGGTTGGGTTTGCCCAGCACTTTGAATGGGTCAGCAGACTGCCATTCAGGCTGCGCGATGATGCCGACGCGAAAGCCCTGGGCTTCGAGCAGGCGACCGATGATGGCCATGCCGAAGCTTGGGTGGTCAATATAGGCATCGCCGGTAATGATGATGATGTCGCAAGAGTCCCAGCCAAGTTGGTCCATCTCGGCGCGCGACATTGGTAAAAATGGCGCGTCACCAAAACATTCGGCCCAATAACGGCCGTGGCCGAAAAGCGGCGTTTTTGCGACCGGGGGTAACAAGCTCATCACATCACTCCAGCACGGGAAACGTGCAGATTAGCTGGCGGACATAATGGCCCGCCGGATTCAAACAGTTTTAGAAGCCCAGCAACGGCAACAGGGCTTCGACCATTGCGCCATCGAGACCGACTAGGCCGCCGACGCGGTTGGACAGGCTGGTTTTCAGACTTTCGCCGGTGTTGTTACGCAGCGCAGTAGCTGCTTTAACAGCGCTGGCGTCGGCTTGGCTAAGGCGTGAGCCAAGCGCTTGCTCGACCTTGGCCACAGCAGCGTTTTCGCTTACCGGCGTGCCAATGGAAGGAAACAAGGCGGCGAGCACTGGGCCGTTTAGACCGACGCGCGAGCCAACGTTGTTAAGAAAGCTGTTTTGCACGCCATTTAGGCCAGTCTTAGTAGCGCCAACCAAGCCTTGCAGTTGTACTTTTTCGGCTACGCCAAGAGCGGTACCGCGCTTAGCTTCCAAAGCTTGGATGAATGACTGAGTTTGGCTCGCAGACGCGCCATTGTTAGCGCCAGCGTTGCCACCGCCCATGGTGACGCAGGCAGCAAGGCTTAAGCAGGTAGCAGCAACGATTAGTAATTTTTTCATCAATAAATCCTTAATAAATTGGGGGCGTTAAGCGATACGGTCGCGGGCACGTAAAACGGCGGCGCGTACTTGTTTTGGCGCGGTACCGCCGATGTGATCGCGGGCATTGACCGAGCCTTCAAGCGTAAGCACTTCAAAAACGTCATCGCTGATGTCGCTAGAAAACTCTTGCAGCTCAGCTAAGCTCATCTCGGCTAAATCTTTGCCGCTAGACACGCCATAACCAACGGCTTTACCAACCACTTCGTGCGCATCGCGGAAGGCTAAGCCGCGCTTAACTAGGTAGTCGGCAAGGTCGGTAGCGGTAGCAAAGCCGCGGCGCGCAGCTTCACGCATGATTTCACGGCGCGGCACCAGCGCTGGCACCATGTCGGCAAAGGCGCGCAATGAGCCCATGACGGTATCGGCGGTATCAAATAGCGGTTCTTTGTCTTCTTGGTTGTCTTTGTTGTAAGCCAGAGGCTGGCCTTTCATCAGCGTTAAGAGCGCCATGAGATGGCCAAAGACGCGGCCACTTTTGCCACGAACTAACTCAGGCACATCGGGGTTTTTCTTTTGCGGCATGATGCTCGAGCCGGTGCAGAAGCGATCAGGCAGGTCGACAAAATTGAACTGCGCCGATGCCCACAGCACCAACTCTTCGCTAAAGCGTGAGAGGTGCATCATGATCAAGGCGCTGGCCGAGCAAAACTCGATAGCAAAATCGCGATCGGAAACGGCATCGAGCGAGTTTTCGCAAATACCATCGAAGCCCAAAAGCTTGGCTGTGATGCGGCGATCGATGGGATAGGTCGTGCCGGCTAATGCTGCTGAGCCCAAAGGCAGGCGATTCACTCGCACGCGCAGGTCGATTAGGCGCTCGTCATCGCGCTTAAGGTTTTCAAACCACGCCAATAAATGATGGCCAAACGTCACTGGCTGAGCGGTTTGCAAATGCGTGAAGCCGGGCATGATAGTGTCGGCTTCGCGCTCAGCGAGATCGATTAAGCCGGTCATCAGGCGCTTTAATTCGCCGCGAATAGCATCAATTTCATCGCGCAAATATAAGCGGATGTCGGTGGCGACTTGGTCGTTACGGCTACGGCCAGTGTGCAAGCGTTTGCCTGCGATGCCGATGCGATCGGTAAGGCGGCTTTCGATGTTCATGTGCACATCTTCAAGCTCAACGCGCCAGACGAATTCGCCACGGCTAATTTCATCTTCAATAGCCTTTAAACCATCGACAATAAGGTCGCGATCGGCAGCGTTTAAGACGCCAACTTCAGCGAGCATGGTGGCGTGGGCGATCGAGCCACGAATATCTTGGCGATACATGCGCTTGTCGAACTGCACCGAAGCAGTGAACTCGGCGACGAATTGATCGGTGGCCTCAGCGAAGCGGCCACCCCACATGGATGATGATGGGGTGCTCATGAACAAACCTTTGGGCGCGATGGGCGCATTATGTTTTCGGCGGGCCTGCTTAAAATAAAAGCAGTGCGGTTAAAAATAAGTCGCTAAGTATACATCACCTAGCCCCTGCGCCGCTTGTGAACGCGGGCCAGCCTCGGGCACACTGAAGCCATGCCTATCTTAAAAAAACAACAAGCGGCGCAAGAGCATCTGCTCGACAATAATGAGTTCTGGTTGCCGGACTTTTGCTCACGCACGTTCACTCTGCGCGTCGCCGTCATTTGCGTGCTCATCTCCCTATTTTTACTACTCGCGCAATCACCATCGCTGTGGCCATTTCCATTCTGGGATTATGTCTTGCTGCTACTGCTGACTAGCAGCGTCATGGGCATTAGTTTTTTTCTGATTTGCCGCTGGCGCCAGCGCATGATGGCTTGGCGGCATTTGGCTGTTGCGGCGGCCGTCGTCGTTATCATCATGTTCAACCTGCTATGGCTAAGTCTGGTTGGCTTTATGTTGCTCGATGCCCTGAACCTGCCCATGCTCTCGTTTGTCAGCAATGAGTATTCGGCGATCTTCCGACATCTGCTTATTAGCGGCCTTTTTGCTGGCCTATTTATGCGTTACCTGACTTTGCAGGCGCAGCTCAGAAATCGTGAAAAAGCCGCAATGCAGGCTCGTCTAGAGGCTTTGCAAGCTCGTATTGAGCCGCATTTTTTGTTTAATTCGATGAATATTATTGCCAGCTTAATCAGTATCGACCCTGAGAAAGCAGAGCAAGTTGTAGAGGATTTGGCTGCGCTATTTCGCGCCAGCTTGAAAGATACCGCCGATGTCAGTCTCGCTGATGAAATTGCTCTATGCCGGCGTTATGCCAATATCGAAGAGCTGCGTTTAGGCGATCGACTAAATATTGATTGGCAGGTGGCTGCCGACGCAAACGCTGTGCGGATTCCCTTATTAACGCTGCAGCCATTGCTAGAGAATGCCATCCGCCATGGTGCAGAAATGTCGATAGTGCCTTGCAAAATCACATTAGCTGTTCAGATTTCGCCCGATTGGGTTAGGATACGACTGACGAATCCGCTGCCGCCGTCGCCAGCGCGCCCAGGCAATCAAATGTCTATGCGCAATGTGCGACTGCGATTACAGGCACGTTTTGGCCCCGAAGCAACACTTGAGGCTGCGCCTAAAGCGGATTTATTTGTCACAGAGCTGAGTTATCCTCGACGCTTAGCCTAAAAAGAACGAGCCGTAATGGCCGTCATAACAAGAAGAAAAGTGAGGTTAAGGTGATGAAACCACGTGTCATTATTTGTGACGATGAGCGTCTAGCCCGCGAACGCCTAGTGCGCCTTCTCGAAGATATCGGTGGCTATGAGCTAGTAGGTTTAGCAGAGCATGGTGAGCAAGCGCTTGCTCTTGTTGAAGAATACCGCCCCGATATTGTCCTGATGGATATGCGCATGCCGGTCATGGATGGTCTAACTTGTGCCCGCCAGCTCTCCGAGCGTGAATCGCCCCCTGCCATTATTTTCTGCACTGCTTTCGATGAGCATGCGCTAGAAGCATTCTCGGTGACCGCCTCAGGTTACGTACTAAAGCCAGTGAGTCGCGAAAGCCTGCGTGAAGCCTTGACTCGTGCTTGCCGCGTTAGCCAATTGCAGCTTGGCACCGTGCGGCAGCAGCCCACGATTACTGAGCGCACCACGCATCGCAGCCATATCACGGCGCGTACCCATCGCGGCATTGAGCTGATTCCTATCGATGAGGTGCGTTATTTTCTAGCTGATCACAAATACGTCACCGTGCGCCATGAGCATGGCGAAGTGTTGATTGATGAAACGCTAAAAGAGCTTGAAGAAGAATTTGGCGACCGCTTTATTCGTATTCATCGCAATGCTTTGTTGTCGTTGAACTTTCTAGAAGGTCTAGAGGTTATTTCGACAGGGCAATACCGCGTGCGTATTCGTGGCTTAGATGAGCGCCTAGTGGTGAGTCGTCGGCATTTGCCCGAATTGCGCGAGACCTTGCATCGGGTCTAAGCCGCAAGCTTTACGCAGTTAAGCCTTGGGGCTGCTACACTCAATCGCAGTGTTCGGCCCCGAGGTTTTCATGTCTATAGGTACATCAGCGCAGCCACTGCGCATCGCCACTCGCCAAAGCCCGCTTGCCCTCTGGCAAGCCCATTACGTTGCCAATGAATTGCGCCGCCATCATCCCGGCCTAGTCGTTGAGCTCGTCTCCATGGTCACTCAAGGTGACAAAATCTTAGATGTTCCATTGGCAAAAATCGGCGGCAAAGGCTTGTTCGTGAAAGAGTTAGAAGCCGCCATGCTCGATGGCCGCGCCGACATCGCCGTGCATTCGATGAAAGATGTGCCGATGACTTTCCCAGAAGGTTTGGAGCTATCGGTTATTTGCCCGCGCGAAAATCCATTCGATGCCTTTGTTAGCAATAAATATGAGTCAGTCGAAGCCATGCCTTTAGGTGCTGTTGTCGGCACGTCTAGCTTGCGTCGCCAGTGCCAAATTCGCCGTGCCAGACCTGACTTGGTGGTGAAGGATTTACGCGGCAATGTGCAAACTCGTTTGGGCAAGTTAGATGCCGGTGAGTATGACGCTATCATTCTGGCCTGTGCTGGCTTGCTGCGCCTAAACATGAGCGATCGCATTCGTTGCAGCCTAGACCCGGAGCTGATGTTGCCAGCTGTTGGCCAAGGTGCTGTTGGCATTGAGTGCCGCACGCATGATGCTTATACGCGATCTTTATTGGCACCTTTACATGACCTGGCCACGGCCATTCGCGTGACAGCTGAGCGCGCAATGAATACGCGCCTAGAAGGCGGCTGCCAAGTGCCAATCGCCGGCTATGCCACGCTTTCGGGCGATCAAATATCCATCGAGGGCCGAGTAGGCAGTGTTGATGGTCAGCGCATGATTATCGACTACGTGATGGGCTCGCAAAGCCAAGCCGAAGCCTTGGGCATTGAGTTGGCCGAAAAGCTCTTGGCGCAAGGTGCTGGTGAGATTCTCGACGAGGTTTATGGGCGTTCGAGTACGCGCTAATGCGGGTGCTCAATCCTCGCCCATCGCGCCAAGCTCAGCCGCTCAGTGAGGCTTTGCGAGACGCCGGCCATGACGTGTTGGAGCTGCCTTTGCTGGCGGTCGAGCCATTAGCGCTTGATGCCGTAGCGCGTACGCAGATTCTCGCGCTTGATCGTTATGATGGCGTGGTTTTTGTTAGCGCCAATGCCGCGCGTTATGGCGTGGCGGCGGTGAGCGATTACTGGCCTCAATGGCCTGACCCTTTGCCCTGCGTGGCGGTCGGAGTGGCAACGGCGGCGGTGCTTGAGGCTGAGGGCTTGCGCGTACACATCGCGGCGCAGGAAGATAGCGAAGGCATGTTGGCGCTGCCGATATTGCAGGCAGTGGCGGGTCAGCATTGGCTGATTTGCCGTGGTGAGGATGGCCGCGAGCTTTTGCGCAGCACTTTGCTCGAACGTGGTGCTGAGGTCGAAACTCTGGCGCTGTATAAACGATTTTTGCCCAACACGGCGCGCGCTGAATGGGCAGCCTGCTATCCTCGGCCGGATGTTGTGCTGCTCAGTAGCGCAATGATTTGGCGGCATTGGCAGCAGATTGCTGGCGCTGAAGCCATTGCGCCGTGGCTGATTACCGTGAGCTCGCGCTTAGCTGAGACCGTGCGCGCTGCGGGTGCAACACGGGTGACCTGTGCTGATGGCGCACAGCCAAAGCATTGGCTGGCGGCATTAGCTCAGCTCCCACAATAATATTTAGTAGAACTACAAGGATTTCGTCATGGCAGCACCCACAAGCCGTCAACCACTGGTGACATCGGTTGCGATCAAGCGACCCTTAAGCCTGGGCTTTAAAATTGTGCTGTTATTTCTCATGCTGCTGACCATCGCTTCCGGCATCATGGCGTGGCATAGCGAGCAGGAGCATAAGCGTGCGCGCAGTAGCTTACGCGTCGCCGATACTGCATTAACACGTGTCAGTGGCGAGCTTGAAGCCATGAGCCTGCGTGAGTCTTTGCGCGACGCACAGCTGAAGCAGCAGCAAGTTGCCATCCAAAGCTTACTGGCCGATGGCCCGGCTTTGCGCCAACGCTGGCTGATTGACCGTATTGATGCTGCGGTGACGGTGGCCGAACAAGCCTTAGTGTTACGCCAAGATGCGCTAGGAGCACGCCGAGCTTTGGCCGCTGCCGATGCCTTGCTAAATGAGCAGCGCATCGAAAATCTTGAGCCGCTGCATCGTGCTTTGCAGCAAGACATCAGTACGTTGTCGGCTATTGAACCGGTTGATGCTAGCGCGGTGTATTTACGTTTGTCTGCTCTGCAAGCGGCCGTTGAGAAGCTCACGGTGAGCAAGCACGAGGCGGTGAAAGCGCAGGCACAGGTCGCAAATAAGAAAAGCGCAGGTGCTGAGAGTCTTTGGCAGCAGGGCTTAGATAAGTTCCGTGAGCTTATTGTTGTGCGTCGCCATGATGTAGCGCTCGAACCCATGCTCGATGACACGCGCTTGAGCTTGTTACGTGGCCAACTCGATGCGCAAATTCTGCAAGCTCAGGTGGCCCTGCTGCGTGGCGACAGTGTGCTGTATCGCGCCGCCCTAGAGTCGGCTAGCCATCGCATTCAGTCGCGCCTAGCTGCGCTGTCCGCTAAGCAAACCGAGCCCTTGCTGGATGAGCTTGCAGATTTACAAGCCCAGCCGGTGATGCTCGATGCGCCAGCCTTAGTTAGCCGTGCGGCTTTGAGTGCATTACCGACTCTGGGCGGGGAGCGTTAATTATGCGTGCTCTTTCTTGGCTGTGCTTAATGACGATTTTACTAGCGCTAGGTTTTGCGGCCTTTAGCAAAGACCCGGGCTATGTCTTGATTAGTTGGGGCAAGACATCGATAGAGTTGAGCTTGGTGTTAGCAGTATTTATTGCTGTGGTTTGGGTGTGGATAGTTGCACGCTTGGTCAGCCTTGAGTTGTGGCTGCGTAGCGCGTCATCGCGCTTGCCGAAGCGCTTGTCGAGCAAAAAAGCAGCAGATAAGCCAATAGTTGCACCCGCAACGACAAAAAACTGGACGCCAAGCTCGCGATAGGCTTGACGCTAGCCTCCGTCGCGGCTTTAATACGCCCCTCGCGTGGGCCGGATAGCTCAGTTGGTAGAGCAGCGGATTGAAAATCCGCGTGTCGGCGGTTCGATTCCGCCTCCGGCCACCATTTATACCCTACAAAAAGCCTCAACCTCGGTTGGGGCTTTTTGTTTTCTAGCGTTTCAATAATAGGCAGTGTGTAGGCACTTCTCTCATCCGGACATAGTCAAAAACTATCAAAATACATCAGACAATCAATTTAACTTTATGGCCGACCTTGGCTATCATACTCGTGCAGGAATGACCTGAACCCAATGGCCGACTCGATTGACCGCTGTTATTGGTCCAATACGAACTGGCCGAGTAAGACCAAGGAGCTTATAAATGACTAACCTGATCAACACCAAAGTACTGCCATTCAGCGCAACTGCTTACCATAATGGCGACTTCGTTCCAGTGACCGAAGCCAACTTAACTGGCAAATGGTCCGTCGTCTTTTTCTATCCAGCCGACTTCACCTTCGTTTGCCCAACTGAACTGGGCGATTTGGCTGACAACTATGCCGAATTCCAAAAAATGGGCGTAGAAATTTACGGCGTATCGACCGACACGCATTTCACGCACAAAGCATGGCACGACACATCCGACACCATCAAAAAAGTGCAGTACCCATTAGTTGGTGACCCAACAGGCCGCATCAGCCGCAACTTCCACGTCATGATCGAAGAAGATGGCATGGCTAACCGTGGCACATTCGTGATCAACCCAGAAGGCGAAATCAAGCTATTCGAAGTGCACGATAATGGCATCGGCCGTGATGCCAGCGAACTGCTGCGCAAAGTTAAAGCCGCACAATACGTTGCTTCACACCCAGGCGAAGTTTGCCCAGCAAAATGGAAAGAAGGCGCTGCAACATTGAAGCCTTCGCTAGACCTAGTCGGCAAAATCTAAGCCGACTCGTAGTACCGCAACACAAGCTTCGGGGCCACAAGCCCCGGAGTTCTCGCAAACATCTGTAACCAGGCAGACCCATCATGTTAGATGAAGAACTGAAAGCCCAATTAGCTGGATATTTGCAGCGCCTTGTTAGCCCCATTGAGCTGATTGCTAGCCTTGATGAGCGTAGCGAGTCAAAAGACTTGCTGGCATTGCTGCACGATATCGCCGCGCTAAGCCCGCATATTTCTGTGCGCGATGATGGCGGCGATGAGCGTCGACCATCGTTTGCGGTAAATTTGCAGGGTGGTGAATCTGGCGTGCGATTTGCCGGCATTCCTTTGGGCCATGAGTTCACATCGTTGGTTCTGGCCTTGTTGCAGGTTAGTGGTTATGCGCCGAAAGTCAGCGATGACGTGTTGGCGCAAATTCGTGAATTACCTGCTGGCTTGCACTTCGAGACCTTTATCTCGCTGAGCTGCCACAACTGCCCAGATGTGGTGCAGGCATTGAACCTGATGTCGGTGGTCAATCCCGGCATTTCGCACACCATGGTTGATGGCGCGCTGTTTCAAGACGAAGTTGAGCGCAAGCAAATCATGTCGGTGCCTAGCGTGCATCTCAACGGCGAGGCTTTTGGCCAAGGCCGCATGACTTTGGAAGAAATTCTAGCCAAGGTCGATACCAACTCCAGTGCGCGCGATGCCGAAAAGCTCAATGCGAAAGCACCATACGATGTGTTGATTGTTGGTGGCGGCCCTGCCGGCGCCGCGGCAGCGATTTATGCCGCACGCAAGGGTGTAAGCACCGGTGTAGTGGCTGAGCGCTTCGGTGGTCAAGTGCTCGACACCATGGGCATTGAGAACTTTATTTCGGTCAGTCGCACCGAGGGCCCGAAACTCGTTGCAGCGCTAGAGCAACACGTCAGTGACTACGATGTGGATGTGATGAATGCCCAGCGCGCTACAGCTTTGAGCCGTGGCGATATGGTTGAAATTACACTGGCCAATGGCGCGGTGCTGAAATCGAAAACTGTGATATTGGCCACCGGCGCGCGCTGGCGCGAAATCAATGTGCCCGGCGAGCAAGAGTATCGCGGCCGTGGCGTGGCTTATTGCCCACACTGCGATGGCCCGTTGTTTAAAGGCAAAAAAGTTGCGGTCATTGGCGGAGGTAACTCGGGCGTAGAAGCGGCAATCGACCTTGCTGGTATCGTCGTGCACGTAACGCTGATCGAGTTCGACAGCGAATTACGAGCAGATGCTGTGCTGCAGAAAAAACTGCGCAGCATGAGCAATGTCACCATCATCACCTCCGCCTTGACCACTGAAGTTTTGGGCAATGGCGAGAAGATGACTGGCCTGACTTACAAAAGTCGTATCGATGACAGCGCGCATGAGCTCACGATCGATGGCGTCTTTGTGCAAATCGGCCTGCTACCTAACACCGATTGGCTAAAAGGCAGTGTGGCATTAAGCTCGCGTGGTGAGATTGAAGTCGATGTGAAAGGCCAGACTTCGGTGCCGGGCGTGTTTGCCGCAGGCGACGTGACGACATCGCCGTATAAGCAAATCATCATTGCTATGGGTGAAGGTTCGAAGGCTGCCTTGTCGGCATTTGATCACTTGATTCGTAGCTCGGTGAGCTAAGCGGTTTTAGCCCGCTCGCCCAGACCAAACAAAAACGGCGCCAAATCAGGCGCCGTTTTTTATGATTCAACGATTGTTAATCTTCGCGATATTGAGTTTCTGGTGTCTTGCTCAATGCAAATAATGACAGCCCTGCCGCTACCGCCATATAGCCGCCAACCGCGGCGATGCCAAACTCAGTGGCGAGCCAAGTTGCTGCATATGGCGCTAATGACGCACCGAATATCCCCGCTAAGTTGAATGTCAGCGAAGCGCCGGTGTAGCGCACGCTGGTGGGAAATAACTCCGACAGCATCGTGCCCAATGGTCCGTAGCCCAAGCCCATGATGCTCAAGCCAAGGATCAAGAATAATAAGCAGGCCATCGGGTCGTTAGCGACAAATAGTGGCTCGAAAGCGAGGCCGAAGATCATCGTTAAAGCGGCTACGACCATCAATGTTATGCGGCGGCCATAGCGATCGGCGAGCACAGCGGAGAGTGGGATGGTGAGCGCAAAAAACACCATGCTGATCATTTGCAGCTGGAGGAATGTCTCGCGGGAATAGCCTAGGCTCGATGTGCCCCAGCTCAGTGCGAACACGGTCATCAGATAGAACACGACAAACACGGTGAGTGCGATAACGGTGCCGAGTACGAGCGTGCGGCTATGTTCGCGAAATAGCGTAAACATAGGTACTTCAACGCGCTCATTACGCTCGATAGCTTTTGCAAAAGACGGTGTTTCAGTAATACGTAAACGCACATAAAGGCCGATAAACACTAATAAGCTGCTAGCGATGAAGGGGATGCGCCAGCCCCAAGTGGTGAAATCTTCGTTACTTAAAAAATGCGTGAGCGCGAGGAAGGTGCCGCTGGAGAGTAGGAAGCCTAAGGGCGCGCCAAGTTGTGGAAACATGCCAAACCAAGCGCGTTTTCCAGGCGGTGCGTTTTCAGTGGCGAGCAATACTGCACCTCCCCACTCACCGCCTAAACCAAAGCCTTGACCGAAACGGCAGAGCGCGAGCAAAGCTGGAGCCAGCACACCAATTTGCGCATAAGTTGGCAAAAAGCCGATAGCTACCGTCGATAAACCCATAGTGAGCAAGGCTGCCACTAGCGTAGCTTTGCGACCGACTCTATCGCCAAAATGGCCAAATACCGCCGAGCCTAGTGGTCGTGCAAAAAATGCCACGGCGAAGGTCGCCAGCGATTGCAGCATGGCCGTGGTGGGATCGGCATTGGGAAAAAATAGCGCAGGGAAAACCAGCACCGCCGCTGTGGCGTATATATAAAAGTCGAAAAACTCGATGGTAGTGCCAATTAAGCTGGCAAATAGCACGCGGCCAGCGGAGTTTGCGCGAGGTTGTGTCATGGGGTTGCCTATGCAGATGCGCTAAGATGACGCGCATTAAAACGCATTTCACCTAAGGAACGCGACTATGGCGCTATCTGCACAAGTAAAAGCCGATGGATTGTTGCTTATCACCACTTTATTGGCGGCAGTGAGCTGGATGTTTTCGGTCGAAGCCATCGCCCTGATGCCACCACTGCTCTTTATGGCCTGCCGCTTTCTCATAGCTGGTTTGCTGCTAGCGGCATTTGGTTGGCATGAGCTACGCCATCTGCAGGCTCAGCAATGGCTACGTGGCGCGCGCGTGGGGCTGGTGTTCGCCATTGGCATGAGTTGTTGGATCATGGGTCTGCAATCTGGCGTGCATGTCGGCGAAGGTGCGTTTCTGACCAGTCTTGGCGTGGTCTTAGTACCGGTCATGGCCTGGCTTATTTTCGACGAAGCAGCGCCGCGCAGTACTTGGATTTCGCTGCCGATAGCCTGTGCCGGCTTGGCGTTATTGTTCTTACAGCATGAGCTTAGCGTTGCGCAGGGCCAAGTATGGTTCATCGTTGCAGCCGTTATCTTCGCGCTGTTTTTTATTCTCAATACGCGTGCATCTAATAGCCAAGCGCAGACCGACAAAGCTAAGCACAAAGAAAGAGTGCCGCCGCTAGCGCTAACAGCGATCGTGCTGACCACGGTCGGGGTTGTGACCTGCGTATTCTCGGCGATGCTAGAGCCTTGGCTGCCGACGTGGGAGGCGCGCTCAGGCGCAATGCTAGGTTGGGTGTTAGCAAGTGCTGTGATTGGCTCAGCGATGCGCTTCTTGGTGCAAACCTATGCGCAGAGCTTGTCGAATCACAGCCATGGCGTGGTGATTATGGTCATCGAACCAGTATGGACAGCGCTGTTAGCGATGGCGTGGCTAGGCGAAACCATGACCGCGTGGCAATTAGTAGGTTGTAGTTTGATCTTGATGGCGCTGCTGATTAGTCGCGCTGGGCCGGTTGGCTATAGGCTGCTAAAAGCGGTGATACGCCCTGGCACACCCGGTTAGGTATGCCAGAGGCTTCACAGAGGCTTAGCCTTTGGCGCGGGACTTGAACGATGCATCGCGAGTATCGATTTCGATTTTCTCGCCGGTCTCGATGAATGAGGCCACTTGCAGTTCAAAGCCGTTGTTGAGCTTTGCGGTTTTCATCACTTTGCCTGAGGTATCGCCACGGGCAGATGGTTCGGTGTAAGCAACTTCACGCACGATAGTGGTAGGCAGCTCGACCGAAATAGCTTTCTCGTTGTAGAAAACTACCTTGCAGATGTCATCCATGCCGTCTTCGATGAAGTTCATCACGTCGCCCAAGTTGTCTTTTTCAACTTCGTACTGGTTGAACTCTTCGTCCATGAAAATATACATGGGGTCGGCAAAGTAGGAGTACGTGGCATTTTTCTGCTCGAGAATGACTTGGTCAAATTTGTCATCGGCTTTGTAGACTGACTCTTGGCCTTGGCCAGTGAGCAGGTTTTTCATTTTCATTTTGACTACAGCCGAGCTACGACCCGACTTGTTGTATTCAGATTTCAAAACGATCATTGGTTGGCCGCTAATGTTGATCACATTGCCGGCGCGGAATTCCATCGCTGTTTTCATAAAGGCTTATCCGGGTGGGGTTTCTCGGGCGGAGATTCTACCTTATTTGCGTAAAAACGCATCAGTTGTGTGGCGAGATCGGGCTGCTGCATCAAGTGCTTTCGCCAACACTGCATCATTTCGCGCAATGGCTTGAGTTCGGCCAAAAGCTCGTGGATATGTTCCGGCTTGAGCTCGTTGCGCACCCAGGCCCATTGCGCGCTGAGCCAGGCGCTTTGTGCTGTGTGATTGGGCGTTGAAGCTTCTGGGCTTTCGGCAGCGCTCATAGCTTCAATACGCTCTAGCCACGCCGCCAATTTAGTTTCGTGTGCCAGCTCATCTTGCGGATAAATATGCCAAAGCAGCGGCTTAGCTGCCCATTGCGCACGAATAAACGAATCTTCTCCGCGAATGATATTGAGGTCGCAGGCCGCTAGTAGTTGGTCATAATCTGCGTGCGCGAGCATGGGCAAGGCGTAAAGCGTGCTGGCGCCGTGTTGCACGCAGCTGCCGATAGTTAGCGGCTCTGGCAGTAATTTATTGATGGCGCTGAGCGCTTTGCCAGCACAAATCAGCAGCTCCGTTTTGTTCTCGTGCAGGGCTTCCAGCAAGGCGCTAACTGAACCGGTTTCGTAGCAAAATAATGATAATCGAGGCGTATCTGTTGTGGGCTGAGCTAGGCCTATTCGCTGCCAAAAGTTGAAAGCTTGCGCAGGATCATCGAGTCGCTGCAAAAGATCCGTTTCGCACAGTATGCCACCGCTGCGAGGTGTGAAGCCGGGAAACCAAAAGGTGGTGCTAGCGCCGTTAGGTTGTGGCGAACTCAGGCCATGGCAGTCTTCGATCCAAGATTCTGCGCTAAGATAATCGAGGTTTATCCAGATGTTTTTTGCCGTGAGCTGCGTGCGATAGTTGTCGGGGATCGTGCAGGCAAAACCTTCAATGACCAACTCTGCCGGCATTAGCGCTAAGGCTTCGTGGCTATTCCAGCGCATCAATGTGAGCTCGTCTAGCGGCTGCACAGCGAGCTCGGGATCGATGCGTGAATCTAGCTGTTGAAAAGCCGCTAAGTCATCCACTAGAAGTACGACCTGCGCGCCATGCTCAGCGCTGAGTTGCCGCGCCAAACGCCAGCACACGCCAAGATCGCCAAAGTTGTCGATAACGCTGCAAAAAATATGGGCTGTGGGCACTAAAAGGTCCGAATCAAGAATTGAGCTAGTAGCGTATGAGTATACTCAATTGGTAATTCCAAGTTTTTGATACAGCTCAGCTGTAGAGGCTAAAAATGAATCAACCAAAGCATCAAGTGCTGATCAAATTTGTGGTGCTGTGCGTGGTTCTAGTGACGTACTTCGGCTATTTGTCTTATGAGTATGGCCTGCTAACAGGCGGTGTTGCCTCACTGATTACATGGAGCTTCTTCGTGCTCTGCACTCCAGTTGCGGATGCAGGCTTTTTGCTAGATTTCCCGCTGCGAGTACTATTTGGTATTCGGATGGTTTTCTCAGAGCTGGTGGTGTGGGGGATTGCTATAGGTATTAATGCAGTGGCAATGCTGCACTACCCCCAGTTTTATGACACTACGTTTATCACCCGACTTATGAGCGTTATTCTCATAAATCCATACCCGTATTGGAGTGTAATTATCCTGTCGGGCATAGGTACATTTTTGTCGATTCGTTTTGGTGATGAGCTAATGGATGTGTTTCATCATAAAAATCGCGCATTTTATTTACGCCATCACTTTAAGCATGAGCTAGTGCTTATCGTTTTCTATCTCGGCGTGATTTTTGGCTACTATAAAATCCTTGAGAAATTGGGTATTTCACTAGCCGGAGTGTAGATGTAGCAACTAATTGATTTCAGCCTCTAGCTTAATCGCCAGCAAGCATTATTAAGCCGGCAGCAATCAAAGCAGCTGCTCCCACCAAAAAAGACATCGGGAACTTACAGCGGAGTGGGAGCCTTAGTTGCAAATAAAGATCAAAAATAAAAGTTGATACATAAACGGCCGCCCCAATTCGATTGCCAACGAATAATGGCGAAAAAGATGCCATCACTGCGATGAACGCAATCAGCATAAAAACTAAATATCGCCTCTTAACAACTGGATTTGTTTCTGCCGAAAAATACCACTGATCCAATTTCGTTAGCATTGCCGGGCCGCTCCATAGCTGTGCGGCCTAGTATGCCAAAGATCCCAGCGCGCGATGATAAAGCAGATATGAGCAAGCTCGTGTCTAAGTAAAACTCAAACACGAGCTTGCTCAGCCCCTATTATTTGCTGCGTTTGGGCAACCATAAGCTGAAGACAAACCAGCAAATCAGCAGGCCACCAGCAGCAAATATAATGTCACCGGGCATGCGCATCCAGACCAATAAATGCACCAATGGTTGGTCCATAAACTCGGCAGAGCGTGCGAACCAATAACCATTTTCAAGCACGGCGTTGAGTTGCATTAGGCCCAGTGGCAGCAGGGTTAATAAGCCCATCAAGGCGAGGCCGATATTGAGCGACCAGAACGCGCCACGCAGGGTGTTGTCGGACCAAACCGCATCGGGCTTCATGCCGCGTAGGCAGAACATCATTAGGCCGATGCCGAGCATGCCATACACGCCAAACAGCGCGGTGTGGCCATGCAGTGCGGTGAGGTTTAGGCCCTGCATATAGTAGAGCGCGATGGGCGTGTTGATGAGGAAGCCAAAGAGGCCGGCGCCGACTAAGTTCCAGAACGATACCGCGAGGAAAAACAAAATCGGCCAGCGATAGCTCGCCATCCACGGCGTGGCGCGGCCATTTCTATAGGTGCCATAAGCTTCTATGCCGATGAGCGCGAGTGGCACCACTTCCAGCGCCGAGAATGAGGCGCCAAGCGCAAGCACGGCGGTTGGCGTGCCGCTCCAGTACAGATGATGGAAGATGCCGAGCACGCCGCCGGCCATAAACACGATGGTGGCGAAGAGCACATTAATGGTGGCGCTTTTTGCTCGCACCAAGCCTAAGCGGACGAATAAGAAGCTGATCACCGCTACTGCAAAGACTTCAAAGAAGCCCTCTACCCAAAGGTGCACCACCCACCAGCGCCAATATTCGACCATGACGATATGGGTTTTCTCCCCCCACATCAGGCCGGCACCATAAAACAGGCCGATGGATACGGTGGATAAAAACAGTAGGCCAACGATGGAGGCCATGTCGTCTTTGCGGCGCATGGCGGGCCAGAGTGAGCGCCCGACTAAGACTAACCAGAGCATTAGTCCGACAAACAAAAACGCCTGCCAGAAGCGGCCAATATCAGTGTATTCCCAGCCTTGATGGCCGAACCAGAAGTTATATTTCAGGCCCATTTTCTGCATGACGGCAAACCATTGGCCAGTAAATGCGCCGACAACAATGATCAGCAAGCAGACAAAAAGGAAGTTAACGCCAAAGCGTTGGTATTTCGGTTCATGGCCAGATACGGCAGGCGCAATGTAGAGGCCTGTAGCCAGCCATGCCGTGGCAATCCATAAAATAGCGAGCTGGGTGTGCCAGCTTCGAGTCAGCGAATACGGCAGGTATTGCGAGATATCTAAGCCGTAAAAATCCTTCTCGACTTGGAAATGCGCGGTAATTGCACCGAGCAAAATCTGCACGATAAATAGCACAACGACTAACCAAAAGTACTTCGCTGTCGCACGCATGGATGGCGTGATGACGATGTTCAGCAAGGGGTCTTTGGTTGGCGGTGTCAGCGGCTTTTCTTGACTGGCATAAACGGCGTAATGCCAGGCCAATAAGGCAATGCCGGCGATCATGAACAGCACGCTAAACAATGACCAAATCAGTGTGCCTGGCGTTGGCGTGTTGCCCACTAGCGGCTCGTATGGCCAGTTATTAGTGAAGCTGGATTTGCTATCTGGGCGCTGAGTCACCGCTGCCCATGAGGTCCAAAAGAAGAATCCGCTGAGTTGGCGGCGATGCTCTTGAGTATCGACGCTGCCATCTTTCATGGCATAGGTTTCGCGCAGTGCGGCCGTCGCAGGATCATCGCTAAATAGGCTTTCGTAGTGCGTAATCAGGCCTTTAATAACCGTTGCGCGATCATCCGAAACGGTCAGTGTTTTGCTGGCAGCGTCGTAGCGGTTGGGTCGTAGCTCTTCTTGGACTCGCGCTTGCAGAGCGAGCTGCTGAGCGAGTGGGAGCATGGCGTAGTCCATGGCATAGGTTTGCTGCGACCAAAGCGTTAGCAGACCTTCGGCCTCGCGATGCAGCCAGTCGGCGCTCCAATCTGGCGCAATGAGTGCGCCATGGCCCCAGATCGAACCGACCTGCATGCCACCGATGCTTTGCCAGACTTGCCGGCCAGTCTCTAAATCATCAAGAGTGTAAATGGTTTCGCCAGATGTCGAGACGACGCGATCAGGCAATGGCGGCGCGACGCGATAAATCTCGTTGCCCATGAGCAAAAGCACACTAAACGTGCTTGCTAATAGCAGTGCCAGCCCAAGCCAAAGTCGTTTGGTGGTGGACATGCGCAGTTCTCCAAGTCTTAACCAAAATGGTCAAGGTAGTTTCACGCAAGTCGCTTTAGTTTTTATTGATCTGGATCAATATGCGCTTCGATAGTTACTGGCAGCAATGAGCCCTGCTAATAAATAAACCTAGCTCGGTATGAGCGATTGCTTAACCCACGCCGCGCTGATGATTATCCCAAAATGGCTTTCTCAGGTCGCGCTTAAGCACTTTGCCGGCACCAGAGAGTGGCAGCGCTTCGATAAACGACAGGCTGCGCGGGCATTTATATTTGGCAATTTGTTCGGCGCAATGCGCGCTGAGCGCTTCAGTAGTCAGCGCCGCGCCAGCTTTCAGCACAACTACCGCATGTACGGTCTCGCCCCAGGTCTCAGATGGCACGCCAATAACGGCGCAATTAGCCACGGCGGCGTGTTGCGCGATGGCGTTTTCGACTTCCGCCGAATAGACATTTTCGCCGCCAGTAACAATCATATCTTTTATGCGATCTACGACGAAAACATAGCCATCGTCGTCCATATAAGCGCCATCGCCAGTATGCATCCAGCCGTTTTTTAGCGCTTCGGCGGTGGCTTCGGGTCGATTCCAATAGCCGAGCATGACGTGAGGGCCGCGCACTACTACCTCGCCAACCTGCCCGCGCGGCAGTTCTTGGTCGTTTTCATCGACAATACGCACGTCGGCACACAGGCCTGCCCGCCCAGCAGAGCGCATTTTGCTCTCGACAAGATGATCTTGCGGCAGTAATAGCGTTGCCAATGGCGCCAGCTCAGTCATGCCATAGGCTTGCAGCAGCCCGGCATTAGGCAGCAAAGCCATCGCGCGCTTCAGCAAGGACTCGCTAATTGGCGAAGCGCCGTAAAGCAGTATTTGCAGATGACTTAAATCAAAGTCGCCAGCCTGTGGATGATCGACCAGCATCTGAATCATGGTCGGCACCAAAATGGTTTCCGTTACAGATTCATCTTGCAGGGTTCTTAGTACAGCGAGTGGTTCAAAGCTGGGCAGCATGACATGGGTGCTGCCATGGGTGAGCATGGCATTGAGTAGAGCAAAATCGGCCAGATGGAACATCGGAGCGGCGTGTAGGCCAATGCAACCTGGCTTGGCGATGCCGCTGGCAGCTAGCGCCAACGCAACTGAGCTTAGGTTGATGTGCGAAAGCATCACGCCCTTGGGGAAGCCAGTGGTGCCGCCGGTATAGAAGATGCCGGCGAGATCGTTGCCGTGGCGATAAGTATCGGCTACGGGTTCGGTGCTAGCGATTAGATCTTCATAGCCGAGCATGCCTTCTGGCGTTTCGTGTTCGCCGGTGTAAATCACGACTTTCAGGCTGTTCGCGCGTTGGCGAAGCTCAGGCACCATGCCGGTGAATTGGTCATCGACCAATAAGATGGCGGTGTTGCAATCATCGAGCGAGAAGGCGACTTCGTTGGCGCTCCAGCGCGTATTGACGGGATTGATTACGCCACCACCCCAAGGCACGGCCATGAAGTATTCGAGATAGCGATCGGAGTTGAGGCTGAGCAAGGCCACCGGTTCGCCAACGCTCATGCCAAGCCCTTGCAGTGCGCCCGCCAGGCGCGCCACGCGATCGCCAAATATGCGATAACTCTGGCGACGGTCGCGATAAATGGTGGCAATAGCATCTGGGCGTTGTTGTAGCGTGCGGTGCAGTGCTTGCGTCAATGACATGGTTTTTTCCGACTAGCCTAGGTATGCCCGAGACTAGCCAGATTAGAAAATTAAGGCATTAGCCTTAAGTCTTAGATCACCAACTCAGGGCTGCCACAACTGATGGAGTCTAGCGAGACATCGCTACGGCCAAGATCAAGACCAACAAGGCCGCTTAACAAGTTCGCGACTAGGTTGCCAACGCCGTTTAAAATCACTTTAAGTAGCTCAATAACCGGATTGAGAACTGCGCCAACCAGTGGCTTTACAACGTCGCCGAGTAAGCCGCCGAGAAGTGCCTCCAGAAAGCCGGGCTTGGCATCGGTTTGTAGCGAAGAAATTAGCTTCGTTCTCGTGCATGCCGGACTGTAGCGAAAAAATCCTTCGTAGCAGCCAGTGTTAACACTGTTACGCCATTGCGAGAGCATGTTGCCGGTGAAGATGAATGCAGGCCTATCCCAGTTCACACCATCATTGCTTAGTCGATTTTGAAGTCTATTAAGGTCGCTGGAGTTGAAATTACCACCACCACCTGTTGGTTGCAGCTCCGGTAACGCTAAGTAGGTATCGGCAATTTGAGTCGCTTGCGCGTTAGTCAGTGGCTCTGATGCAAAGTCACTATTACCGAGTAAGTCGAGTACTTCGGAAATAAGGTCAGATACTAAACTGCCAATTTTTAAATTATTGATGCCGGTAGTTTTGGTTTGCCCAACCTCTAGTGTTATGTATTCCGGGTCCGATGGCAGCACAGGCAGCTCTACTTTCCCTCCAACCAAGTTAATGCCGAGTAAACGTACAAAAGTTTCATTTTGCAGTGAGGTTGCACATACCTCTTTGGTGGACCACAGTGATGGAGTCGGTATTTTGCCAATGCAGGCATTGGCAACTGCACTATCCACACGAATGACGGCTGTGCGAGGCGAGGTATCGCAATGGATCTCATCAACAGTGGCTACAGCCTGAATCGTGTCGATGGTTATTGGTAACTTAATCGTCGTGCCCAGTAGCTGTAAAATACCAGTGAGGCCTTGATTGGTGTCTACATCGACATGAATACGCACTTGAGCATTATTCGCTTTAGTGCCCACGCTACCAATACCGATGCTTTGTGGCTCAATCACGCGGACGCCAACGTCGAGGCCAGTTAAAATATCGTTGCCACCAAGGCTAATGTTTACGCCATTGGACTTTGTTGCCACACCGACGGTGGCGGTGAGAAGACTAAGAGCATCTACACTGACATCTAGAGCTGATTTACCTGACACGCCAGCGGTTTCAATGAGTGCGAAGAGCCCCGTGGTGTCGTTGATCGTTGGGTCTGTGCCTAATTGCACTTTTAAGTCGCTTAGACCTAGCTGTGCCTCGAGTGCACTCAGTAACTCGACGTTAGCGCCTAATAGTCCATCTTGCCCGGCCACTGTGACGATAGCATTGAGTATGGGGCCGACCCCTAGCTTATTTACAGCAAGTAGCTCATTTAAATCACCTACTGAAATATCAGCAGACACTGGAATTCCCAGTGCTTTTAATAGGCCAGAAGGTGTGATTTTAACGTCAGCTAGACCGCCGTAAGATGCGACAACTGTATTGTCTAAGTTCACTCCAACTAACTTCAGCAAAGACATTATGGGTGCAGAAGGGTTGGTAGTTAGTAGTTTAGAGCCGATACGAAAAGCTACAGTCGGTGCAGAGTTAATTGCGGTTGCGCTAGCACTGAGATTGATAATGTTGCCGAATATGCCACCGACAATTAGGCTAGCAGGCACTTTTTTGCTGGCGGTAATTTGTACGCCATCGGTACTGCCGGTACTGCCATCGGGATTGAATACTCGTATGCTATTTTCAGCTACGCTAATGCTGCCGCAGCTTGCAATGATCGTTTGTTTATCATCGATGTTGAAGTTGTTACGAGTTGCAGCAGTGACGGCGTAAGCCTGCGCATTGCCACTTGCGCAGCCGCGGCGCGAGGCCACCTCTAGTGCGGCGACATCAGCAATGCGTTGTAGGTTACGCTTTTCGACATAAAGTCGGCCCGTGTCTACTACCAGCGATAGGCACAAAACAGCCAGCAGCATAAAGCCAGCAGTCATGATTAGTGCTGCGCCCTGTTCCTTTTGGGCATTGCTACGGTGATGCATGTCCAGTGCTCGTCACTTAGCGATAGATGGCAGATTATAAGTGACAAGCTGTATATATTTATGCCGCCTTTGCATATCTCCTACAATTGCAAATCTTTGTAGGGCCTGTGTTACAGCGCTTACTACGTTATGCCAATATCACGGCACTGACTCGATAGTCTTAGTCTGTTAATGCCTCGACCAGTAACATTTGCGCTACTTTATCTTCCATGCTTTCTGGCTTAACTAAGTCCATGCGCTCGAGTAGCGGCTTCAAATTAGAGTCGATGCGGCTAGAATTAAAGCTCAGCAACCCGAGTAGCAGGCGCCATTTTGGTGTGCTCGATACGCGCTTCCTCATGGCTTTGAGTGCAGCACCTAAACGTATTTCGTCGTCGGTTAAATCGCTGCCTAAAGGGAATGCGGGGAAGCGTTTAGCTTGGCGGTGCGAGCTAAGCTTTTGCTCTAGTGCGGCAGGAAAGTTATGTCGACGTGTTTCGGGGATGACATAGCTGGCCTCAATTTTGCCATTGGCTTTAGCTTCGGCCAGCAATGCTTCCTGAAAGCGTGAGTCGGTAATATTGAGTAAAGCTTTGATGACGTCGGCGTCGGATTTTGAGCGCAATTCGGCGATACCGTATTCGGTAATCACGATGTCACGCAGGTGGCGCGGGATGGTGATGTGGCCGTAGTTCATCACGATATTACTGCTCGGATTGGCACCATCGCGCACGGCGCGCACCATGAGAATGCTGCGGCCGGTGGGTAGTTGATGTGCCATAGCGACGAAGTTGTATTGGCCACCAACGCCGCTGATCACGCGGCCATCAGCGAGGCCATCGGAAACTAATGCGCCAGAGAGCGTGGCCATGATGCCGGTATTCATAAAGCGGGCATGGATGCGCTGGGCTTTATACAGGCGCGGATTGAGATCGAGCTGATTGACCTTGTTGACGCCGGTCATGCAGATGCGCGCATTTTCTTCGGGCGTCATGTCGTGGATGGCTTGGTACATGCTGCGTGGGCCAAGGAAGAAGCCGCCATGCAGCACGATGCCGTTTTTCAGTGCGGAGCCTAAGCATTGCTCGCCCATGACCACGCGCGAGCTTGGCTCGGCGACATTGGCGATCACACGAGTGCCATCGGGCGCGATGAGATAGCCGTTATCGTAGCGAGTGGCGTCATTGAAGAAGCCGTGTTGCTGCAGGCGTTGAAAATCTTGCGTACGGATCACGCGCACGCCGAGCGATTCCAGTGCATCAAGCGCGTCTGCTGTGATGTTCTGAGGGTCAATACGGTCATCATTGACCAGCTGCTGCAAGGCCCAGAAATCATAGACTTCACGACGTAAAATGCCGGCCTGCATCAGATGCAAAAAGCCGTCGACAAACATTTCAGTGGCGCCGTACAAGCCTTTTTCAAAGATACCTTGGCCGCCAACGCGCTCGATTAAGTCGCCATAGTTGTGCGTTGCGCCAATATCATTCAGCGCATGTCGATACACCTGATTGTCTTGATGGCGCAGTTGCGTGGCATAAACAATGGCGTCGCCAAGCGCGCCAATGCCGATTTGCAGTGTGCCGCCATCTTTGATCAAGCTGCTGGCATATAGGCCGATGCAGTAGTCGGGCGTGGTCACTGGCTGTTTAGGCGTCGAGAACAGCTCGGTGTAATAAACCGAGTCGTCGATAATGATGTCGAAAGTCGATGCTGGCACTTCTGCGTCGTGCGTCATAAACGGTAAGCGGGTGTTTACTAGGCCAACGACCACGTGTGGGCGGCCGCTCTCTTCTAGCAGCTCTAGTAACTCAGGGCCTGTGTCTGGGTTGCAGCTCAATGAGTAGCGCGCATTGGCACCTTCACCTACGCGACTAATGGCCTGCATAGTGACGTTGCAGCCATTATTGAAAACGTCGCGAGCAGCGTGAGAGTAATTACTGTTGATGTAATGCTGCTGCGCGTGGATATTGTTTAACAAGCTACCGGGCTTGAAGAAAAACTCAGAAACAGTGACGTTTGCGGGCAATTTATTTTGCCGCAGTGCACGCATATAACTGAGCTCTGGCACGCCGGCAAACACACGATTTAAAAACGGCGCCATAAACTTGGCTTCAAGGCCTTTGCCCGGCGAAGGAATTTCCAGTGAAAGCGCGGTGAGAATAGTTAGTGACAAGCTCGGGTCGGATACGGCGCGATCATAAAGCGCATTAATCAGCTCTGTTGGTTTGCCTAAGCCAAGAGGCATACCCACGATGAGTTGCTTGCCTACAGCGGCAATAATGGAGTCAACGGCTGTATTCACTTGCGCTAAAAACTGGGTATTCCTTACCTGCATTTTGATCCCTCTTTTTATTGTTGCGACTAGCGCCAAATAAGCGGCGCTAGTGCTGTGCCTTAGGCACTGATGATGCGGTCATAAACGACAAAATCGTAGCCGATTCCGCTTGCTTCATCGCTATGCTTTCGTCGGGAAATTTCCTGCCACTCAGTCGTGTTGAGCTCTGGGAAAAAGGCGTCGCCTGCAACTTCTGTGTGAACTTCGGTGATGTACAAGCGCTCAACTTGCGGCAGCAATTGTGCATAGATTTGAGCGCCGCCAATCACCACCACTTCATCCTGATAATTACTTACCGCCACTGCCTCGGCCAGTGCCAGCGCGGCCTCTAGCGAATGCACTACGCGCGTGCCAATTGGCCCTTCCCAGTCAGCATCACGGGTCATCACGATATTGGTGCGATTGGGCAATGGTCGGCCCAGCGAGTCGTAGGTTGTGCGGCCCATGATGATGGCTTTGCCACTGGTGACTTGCTTAAAGTACTTCAAGTCTTCGGGCAGCTTCCACGGCAATTCGTTATTGATGCCAATGCAGCGATTGCTCGCCATCGCCACAATTAATGACACACGCACGGCGTCATCGGGCAGTGAGTCTTGTAGATCGTCGGGGATTTCACGGTTCATCATGTCAGGATTCATACGGCTACCTTGGCGGCGATATGCGCTTGCGCTTCGTAGCCTTCGAGCGTGAAGTCCTCGAAGCGGAAGGCAAAGAGGTCGGTGACATCGGAGTTGATGCGCATCGTGGGTAATGGTCCCGGCGTGCGCGCGAGTTGCGTGTCGGCTTGCTCAACGTGGTTGCTGTAAAGATGGCAGTCGCCGCCGGTCCAGACAAAATCACCAACTTCTAAGTCGCAGATTTGCGCGACCATCATCGTGAGCAAAGCATAGGAGGCGATGTTAAATGGCACGCCCAAAAAGATGTCGGCGCTACGTTGATAGAGCTGGCAAGACAGCTTGCCATCGGCAACATAGAACTGAAACAGCGCGTGGCATGGCGGCAAGGCCATATCGTCGACCAGTGCCGGATTCCACGCGCTGACAATGAGCCGGCGCGAATCGGGATTGGTTTTGATCATATTGATGACTTGGCTGATTTGGTCGATATGACGGCCATCGGGCGCTGGCCACGAGCGCCATTGGTAGCCATAAACCGGGCCAAGATTGCCGTTCTCGTCAGCCCAATCATCCCAAATGCGCACGCCGTTTTCTTGTAAATAGGCGATATTAGTGTCGCCTGCAAGAAACCATAGCAGCTCATGGATGATGGATTTTAAGTGCAGCTTTTTCGTGGTCAATACCGGAAAGCCATCGGCCAAATTAAAGCGCATTTGATGGCCAAACACAGAATGCGTGCCGGTGCCGGTGCGATCGCTTTTGAAGGTGCCTTCATGGCGAGCGCGGGCGAGTAAATCAAGGTATTGCTGCATGTGACTAGCTCCGTTTCGCTAATGCCGCGCGCGATTGCTCTGCTACACGGGCAACATTACTTTTGCGATAGGAAATGATGAGCAGCACAACGCCGAGAATGATCATCGGTGCGGTGAGCATTTGGCCTTTGGTCATCCAGTTGAACAGCACAAAGCCTTGGTCGACATCGGGCTCACGGAAAAACTCGATATTGAAGCGCGCGAGGCCATAGCCGATGAGGAATAGCGACGAGGCGGCCATGCGCGGGCGTGGTTTTAGCGTGAAAATGAAGATCACTAAAAATAGCACCAGACCTTCAAATAGCGCTTCGTAGAGCTGCGATGGATGCCGTGCTAAGGCGTCGACATGGGGGAATACCATGCCCCAAGGCAGTTCGGGATTAGTCACTGGGCGGCCCCAGAGCTCGCCACCAATGAAGTTGCCAATGCGACCAAACATCAAGCCAGGCGGCACGATGACCGCGAGCAAGTCGGTTATTTCTAGCCATGGCGTGTTGTAGCGGCGAGCGAATAAGAAGCCAGCAACAAGTACGCCAAGGAAGCCGCCGTGAAAGCTCATGCCGCCTTCCCAGAGACGAATGGCCCAGAGTGGATCGTTTATAAACCTATCGAAGCCATAGAAAAATACATAGCCCAAACGGCCGCCAATAATCACACCCATGGCGCAGTAAAAAATTAGATCGGCGACTTGGTCGTTGGTCCAGCCGATGCGCTTAGCGCGCCATAGTGCGAGCAGATAGGCCGAGCCAAAACCGAGCAGGTACATGAGGCCGTACCAATGCACTTTGAGCGGGCCGAGGCTGAGCGCGATAGGGTCGATGTGAGGGTATGTGAGCATGACGACATCCTTTTACAAACAGCTCGCATCATAAGACACTTGGGCCGCTTGCGCATGCATCACCGACAGTTGGGGCATGATTGGTCAGTGCTGATAGAAAGCGCGATGTATTCGATAAGTCGTGCCAAGGAGAGATCATGTGTTTGTTAGCGTTTCATTGGCAGCCCGATAGCGACTTGCCGCTGCAAGTGTGGGCCAATCGCGATGAATTTCTCGCACGCCCAGCAGCGCCAACGCAGCATTGGCTAGAGGCACCACAGATCTTGGCCGGTCGAGACCTTGTTGCTGGCGGCACCTGGATGGGCGTCACGCTGACCGGTCGCTTTGCCGCGCTAACAAACTTTCGCGACCCCACGAAGGCCGCTGGCTTACGCTCGCGAGGTGAATTGGTTGCGCAGTTTTTAAGCAGTGATGAATCGGCGCTGATTGCCGCCGAGCGTATCGCTGCGCAGGCCAACGATTACGCCGGATTTAATCTATTACTCTGCGATGGCCAGCAGCTATTTTGTGTCGATGATCGTGGCCAGGTGCAGGCCGTTAACCCAGGCTGGCATGGCTTATCGAATGCGAGGCTAAACACGCCCTGGCCTAAGTTGCAGCGCTTAGTCGGCGCGGCGAAAGCATGGAGTCTGAGTGAGTCTCTAGTAGCAAGCTGCAGTAGCGCCAAAGTGGCAATGAATGCTGGTTATGCCTTGGCTTTATTGAGCGACACCGCCATGGCCAGCGACGAAGATCTGCCCGACACCGGCGTTGGCATCCTAATGGAGCGAGCACTTTCGCCAATATGCATCCGCACACCAGCTTATGGCACGCGCAACTCGACATGGTTACGCCTGAGTCGAGAGAGCGTCGAATGGCATGAGCAAGACTTCAATATCGGCGAACGTGTTCAGTTTTCACTGGTGCGTTAGCGCGGTGAAGCTGGCCTTATGTCGCGCTTGTGCTAGGCCTGAGCAGATCAATCAAGCCCAGTGCCGTTAGCTCTTCTTCCACTTCAGCACGAATATCTTCCGGCTTATCAAAGGCTAACACTCTCTCCAAAAGTGCTTTCGCCTGCGCCATTGGCGTTAGGCAGATGGCTTTGCGCACTTTCAGCAAGTTACTCGCGCTCATCGATAGCGTGTCAAAACCCATGGCCATCAGCAAAATAGCGGTGCCTGGGTCGCCGGCCATTTCGCCACAAATACTCACTGGCTTGTTAACGCGGTGAGCCTCATTAACGACATAGCGCACGGCGCGTAAAACCGCCGGATGATAGGCTGAATATAAGTTGGCGACGCGGGAGTTATTACGATCAACGGCCAGCAAATACTGCGTTAAGTCATTTGAGCCGATGCTGACAAAGTCGACCAAACGGCAAAGATCGGCGATTTGAATAATGGTTGCTGGCACTTCGACCATGACGCCAATACGTGGCAGCGTAACTGCGTATTCACCTTCTTCTTGTAGCTCTTCCACGGCGCGATGAATTAGCGCCACGGCATCCTCTACTTCGCTCACCGATGTCACCATGGGTAGTAAAATATGCAAGTTATTCAGGTCAGTAGCAGCTTTTAGCATGGCGCGAACTTGCACCATGAAAATCTCAGGATGATCTAGCGTGACGCGAATGCCGCGCCAGCCAAGGGCGGGGTTATCTTCGCGAATCGGGAAGTATGGAAGGTCTTTATCGCCGCCAATATCGAGCGTGCGCATGGTGACTGATTTCGGCGCAAAGGCCTCCAGCTGCTGGCGATAAATTTGCCGCTGTTCTTCTTCGCTGGGAAAGCGCTCGCGCAACATAAAGGGGATTTCTGAGCGGTAAAGACCCACGCCCTCAGCGCCGCGATCCTTAGCGCGCGCGACATCGGCCATCAAGCCAGTATTTACGCAAAGCGAGACAGCGAAACCGTCTGGCGTGACTGCGTCTCTGTCTTTATAGGCATCGAGTTCGGCGGTGAGTTGCTGCTCTTCTTTGATGATGTCTTTGTAGCGCTTACGCAGCATGCGCGAAGGCTGCACATAAACGCGACCGATATAGCCATCAACGATCATTTCCGCATCGTCGAGTGAGGTCACGGGGATATCGCTGACGCCCACCACGGTGGGAATGCCTAGCGCTCGCGCGACAATGGCCATGTGCGAGTTGGCGGCACCAGTTGCCGATACCACGCCGCAAACTTTATCTAGCGGAGCCTCAAGCAGCATGGCCGTGGAGATATCTTCGCCAATTAGGATGCTATTGTCGGGGAACTCGCGGATTTCTTCGCTTTCTTGCTCTTGCAGCTGCGCCAATAAGCGCAGACCAAGGTCGCGCACATCCGACATGCGCTCGCGTAAATACGGATCGTCCATTTTGGCAAAGTTTTGCAAATGCTCGTCAATGACCGAGCGCAATGCGCCTTGTGCCCAGTTACCGTCTTGAATGCGCTCGGCAATTTCGCCACCAAGAGCATTATCGTCGAGCATGCGCAAATACACATCAAATAGTGCGCGCTCATCAGGCAAAAGGCTACCGCGCATGCGTTCATCTAGCGCGCGAACGTGCTCACGAACGGTGTTCAGTGCTTTTGCTAGGAGTAGTAGCTCAGAGTCGACGTCATCGACTGCTCGATCGGGCACTTGGTCTAGGTCGGACGGCGGGTAGAGCACTACTGCGCGGCCAATGGTGACGCCTGGGGCGCCAGTAAGGCCTTGAAATATTTGAGTGGCACTGCCGCGTGAGCCTTTTGATATCTCAAGCTGTCCGAGCACTTTAGCGTGCGCGACCACGCCGGAAAGCTGCGCCGAGAGCGTGACCATAAAGGCCACTTCGCCTTCGTCAAAGCGGCGATTATCGCATTGCTGCATAACCAAAACGCCGAGCACTTTGCGGCGGTTCATGATGGGCACGCCCAAGAACGCGTTGTAATGCTCTTCACCGGTTTCAGGGAAGTAGCGATAACGTGGATGTGAGGCGGCATCTTGTAAATTGATTGGCTCTTCACGAGTGGCGCAGAGGCCGACCAAGCCTTCATCCATGGCCATACTGACGACGCCAATGGCTTCACGATTGAAGCCTTCATTGGCCATTAAAACCAAACGATTATTGCGATCATCGAGCAAATAAACTGAGCATACTTCTGTACCAATGGCTTCGCGCACCGAGGATACGAGAATGTCGAGTGCGGCTTGAAAGTTCGGGGCAGAGTCGACCTCCTGAACGATGCGGCGCAAAATTTCCAGCATGCTCGAATCGGTGTTTAATGGCATTCGTTCATCCTGCCTTGGCGGTTAAGGCGACTGGCACACGAGGCTGCAACTCTTTCAATGCTTTGCGATAGACCTCGCGTTTAAATGACACAACTTGGTCGAGAGGAAACCAATAGCTAACCCATCGCCAATGATCGAATTCAGCGTGCTTTTGCTTGTCGAGCGCGACTCGCGACTCTGCGCCAACCAGTTTTAGCAGGAACCATTTTTGCTTTTGGCCTATGCACAATGGCGGTTTGTCGTTACGAATGAAGCGCTTAGGTAGACGATAACGCAGCCAGCCGCGAGTTTGAGCCAGGATGGTGACATCCTCAGGATCAAGGCCAACTTCCTCCCAAAGCTCGCGATACATAGCTTGCTCAGGCGTTTCGCCATCGCTGATGCCGCCTTGAGGAAATTGCCAGGCATCGTGGCCATAACGCTTGGCCCAGAGCACATCGCCCGAGTCGTTAGTAATAATGATGCCCACGTTGGGCCTGAAGCCGTCCCCGTCGATCACTGGAGAGTCCTTGAAAAACTTAGATTTATTACCCGTATTAGTACCGCAGTGCTGCGATATCGGCAAGGATGAGCCGCGATTTATTCATGCTAAATGAGTATCCTAGAAGCGAATTTATGGCCTATTTGATGAGCTTAAGATGACTCTTGCCTTGTTTGATTTGGATAACACGCTACTGGCGGGCGACTCTGACCACGCTTGGGGTGAGTTTTTGGCCGAAAAAGGCCATGTAGATGCCGAGGCGTATGCGCGCGCTAATGACCGATTTTTCGCCGATTATCAGTCCGGCACGCTGGATATCAATGCATTTTGTCAGTTTGTTTTTGCTGTATTGGCACGCAATACGCCGGCGACTTTGGCGCAATGGCATGCGGAGTTTATGCGTGAGCGCATCGAGCCGATGCTGCTGTCAAAGGCGCAGGCCTTGCTTGAGAAGCACCGACAGCTTGGACATACGCTAGTTATCATTACGGCGACCAATCAGTTTGTGACTGGGCCTATCGCCAAACGTTTGGGCGTTGAGCACCTGATTGCGACTCAGCCTGAGCAAGATGCTAACGGCCATTACACGGGGCAAGTGCTCGGCGTGCCATGCTTTCAGGAGGGTAAAATCACTCGCCTTGAAGCGTGGCTAAAAGATCATGACGACAGCCTCGAAGGCTCATGGTTCTACTCTGACTCGCGCAACGACTTGCCATTGCTAGAGCGTGTTACACATCCTATTGCAGTCGATGCCGACCCAGTTTTGTCTGGCATTGCCGATGAGCGGGGCTGGCAACAGCTCAGCCTTCGTGATTAAGTGATTTTCTATTAAGTAGCCCTTTAGGAGCTGGCCATGCGCCGTCTATTAACGATGTTTGCGGTGATCATGATGCTGTCGGCGTGCAGCATTCAATGGGCGGGCTTGAATGGCGGTATCGGCTTGCTGGGCTCGCGCGATGCCACGCGCCTAAGTGCATCGGCAGTGGAAAAAGACAAAGTGTTGGCTGAAATTGCCCAAAATAAAGACGTGGCGCGCCTAGACGCGGCGTTGGCTGATGTCTTGGCGCAAGCCGATCAAGGTGAAAACAAGCAGCGTACGCAATGGGCGGAGCTCATCCCGAGCATGACCTTTGAGCAAAAACTGCATGTGCTCGACGTTTTAGCCAATGAGCGCTTAAGTGTGTTGGCTAGCGACGCAGATGCCCCGCGTCCGTAACAACGATATCGACAGGCTCGTCCCATTGCTCCGTTGGCAGCGCTAATACCTGTTGTGATCGGTGCGCGAGGCCAATGAGCTGTGGGCGCTTAACGCCGCGTTGCAGTCGCGCCAATAGTCGATCGTAAAAACCACCGCCCATGCCCAAGCGTTGCCCATTGGCGTCAAAGCCGACTAGGGGCATCAGCAGCGCATCTAGCTTTTCTGGGCGCATGACCTGCCGACCTAACGGCTCGCGAAGACCAAAGCGATTGCGCTTAGCTGGCCACGGTTGCAGCCGTAATTGACGCCGGTTTTTGCTGGCATAAGCCATTGCAGGGGCAGCCAAAAAATGTAGCCGGTGATCATGTTTACGCGGTGCAATGACTGGCAAATACAGCTTTATGCCACGCTTATAAAGCATGCGAGCAAACAAGCCAGGGTCGATTTCGCCATCAGCGGGCCAGTACAGGCCAACGTGCCGCCAAGATGACAGTTTGGGTAATTTCGAGAGTTGTTGAGCGAGGCCGTGTGCCGCAGCTTGTTGCTGAGCTGATGTCAGCGAGCGGCGCGAAAGCCTAAGGGATTGTCTGAGTTGATGCCGCAAACGCACCATAGATGAATAGTTTCTCCGAGAGTGCCGCTGTTCGTCGTCTCCCTTGAACCCTGCGGTTCAAGGGGGATGCGGCGTCATAACATTAGGCTTTCCGACGGGCGGACATGCACACAGCTACAAACGAACACATCCCAATGGTTTAAACATCGGCTCAGGGGATATGAAAAACTGGCGAACACCCCAGAGAAGAACTTTAGTATACGCAAATGACTCAATATTGCTAAGTCTAGTCTGTTATAAAACCGTAGCGTCTCAGCACGGTAGTTGCTAACGATGTTGCAACTACGACTCTGTCAGCGCTACTTCCATCCGTTTTAGTAAGCCTGCCATGGTTTCGGCACTAACTTGCGGCTCGCTATCGGCTTGCTGCCGGCTTAATAGCTCATGGCTGATGTTCAGTGCAGCGATCACGGCAATGCGCTCTAGACCTAAAACTTTGCCACTGCCGCGAATTTCGCGCATTTTTCGATCAAGAAATTGTGCCGCGCGCTGCAAATTATCTTGCTCGGCGGGCGGACAGGCAATTTTGTACGCCTTATCGAGGATGAAAATATCCAATGTGTTGTTTTCTGCGCTCATATCGGGACCTATAGACGAGGCGGCATTAGCTCGATGTATCGAGTGCTTTTAGCCGCGTGATGATGGCCTCGACGCGATCGCGAGCGACCTCGTTGCGGTGTTTTAAATCTTCACGCTCGTTCTCAAGCTCAGTAACTCGGGCTTGTAGCGCGCTACATTGTTGTTGGCTGGCACGATAACGCTCAAGCAATTGCTCAAGATGACGGCTCAGCGCTTGGAAATCTTGCTCACGCATATTCGGTTCGCCGTGAAGAAAGTCAGCCGCTACTATAAGATTCATCCTTGCTCATGCCAACAGGAGGCCGACATCATGCAAGCGGCGAATTTACCAACCCTAGAATCTCTCGCGCTGTTACTCAGCGAAGTAAACGCCGACTGTAGTAGCTCCGAGCTTCATGGTTTGATCTCTGGTCTATTGGTTGCTGGTGCGCGCTTAAACCGCCACGCCTTGATGAAAACACTGGAAGGCCATGCCGACCCAGTATCTACCTTTTCTGACGGGATGATTGCCAGTCTTTGGCAGTTGCAGCTACAAACTTTGGAAGATTTAAACGCCGATGAGTTGTCGTTTAAGCCGATGCTGCCCGATGACGACGAAGCGCTGAAGCTGCGGGTTGTCGCCTTGGCCGACTTTTGCCGTGGCTTGCTTGCTGGCATCGGTTTGGGCGCGCCGGCTAATAGCCCAGTGCTGGCGGAAGCGTCTATGCGCGAAACATTGCAGGATTTAGCGCACATCACCCAGGTCGATAGCGTCGATGACGACGATGAAGAAGGCGAAGCTGCGTATTTAGAGCTGCATGAGTTTGTGCGTTTAGCCTCTATGCATTTGTTTGAAGAAATGGCGCCGCGCGAAGAGCATGGTCACGACTCTAGCAATGAAAGCGAGTCCGACGATCCAACTTTCCACTGAGGCTTTTATGACCGTTCGTATTTCGCCGGAAGAGTTTACTTGCCGCCGTCAGGCTTTGATGGCGCGTGTCGGCCGCGATGCCGCCGTGATTATTCCGGCAGCCGTGCATCATCGTCGCAATCGCGACACTGAATATCGCTATCGACAAGATTCGGACTTCTACTACCTCACTGGTTTTGCTGAGCCGGAAGCATTGCTGGTGCTGCTGCCAGGCCGAGCTGAAGGCGAGTTTGTGCTGTTTTGTCGCGACCGCGACCGCGCCATGGAAATTTGGAATGGCTACCGTGCGGGCCCCGAAGGTGCAGTCAGTGATTTTGGCGCAAGTCAGGCGTTTGTCATTGCTGATGTAGCTACTAAATTGCCTGAGTTGTTGGCTGGGCGTAAGCAGGTTTATGCGCCGATGGCGACAGAAACGGCTTTTGACGCTGATTTAGCTGGCTGGATAAACGCCGTGAGATCGCAGGCGCGTGCGGGTGTTGAGGCGCCGCAATCGCTGCATGCGATAGATCAGGCCTTGCATCCTTTGCGGTTGATTAAGTCGGCAGCTGAGATCGCGATTATGCAGGCGGCAGCGGATTTGAGCGCCGAAGGCCATCGCCGCGCCATGGCCGTGGCCAAAGCTGGGCGCTATGAGTACGAATTAGAGGCGGAATTGCTGCACAGCTTTACTCGTCACGGCTGCATAGCGCCGGCCTACGGCAGCATTGTTGGCGGCGGCGCCAATGCCTGCATTTTGCATTACACCGAAAACAACGCCGAACTGCGCGATGGCGATTTGGTATTGATTGATGCTGGCGGCGAGCTGGCCTATTACGCCGCTGACATCACGCGTACTTTTCCGGTAAATGGCCGTTTTTCAGCTGAGCAAAAAGCCTTGTATGAAGTGGTGTTAGCGGCTCAGCTCGCTGCCATCGATGTCGTGCAGGTGGGTAATTCTTGGCAGCTGCCGCACGAGACGGCGGTGCGCGTGCTGTGTGAAGGCTTGCTTGAGCTCGGTCTGCTTAAGGGCGAGCTTTCAGCGGTCATTGAAGGTGGCGATTATCGTCGCTTCTATATGCATCGCACCGGTCATTGGCTGGGCATGGATGTGCATGATGTCGGCGATTATCGTATCGATGGCGAATGGCGCGCATTTGCGCCGGGCATGGTGTTAACCGTGGAGCCGGGGCTTTATATCGCGCCTGATGACGACACAGTGGAAGCGCGTTGGCGCGGCATCGGCATTCGTATTGAGGATGATGTGGTGGTCACTGAATCTGGCCCTCACGTGTTGACTGCGAAAGCGCCGAAAACCATTGCCGAGATTGAAGCTTTGGTGGGTAGCGCATGAGCGACTTGGCCGATTCGGGTGTAGTGATTGTCGGTGGCGGTATGGTCGGCGTCACGCTGGCGCTGCTCATTGCTAAGGCTGCGCCAGAGTTGTCAGTGACTTTGTTGGAGGCAGCTAAATTGCCGCCTGCACTCGCGCCCGGTCAGAGCCCTAGCTATACGCCAAGCTTCGATGCGCGCAATACAGCTTTGTCGCGGCGCAGCATTGAGGCATTTAAAGAGCTTGGCGTATGGTCTGAGCTGGCGCCACATGCGACGCCGATTCATCAGATTCATGTCTCTGATAAGGGTCAATTTGGCATGGCGCGCTTGAGTGCGGCCGAGGAAAATGTCGATAGCTTTGGCTATGTGGTAGAAAATGCGTGGTTGGGGGCAGTTCTGCTGGCGGCGTTGCGGCGCTGCCCATCGGTGAGTCTAAAAGATGGCGTGCGCGTGACACAGGTGACGAGCACGGCCGAGATGGCGCAAGTACGTTACCGCGCGGCCGATTCGCAAGGCGCTGAAGAGACACTTTTATCCACGCCGCTGCTCATTGCCGCCGATGGCGCGCAATCACAAAGTCGCGCTTGGTTAGGTATCGATGTGCGCAGCCAACCATACGGCCAAACCGCCATAGTTACCGCGTGTGAGACTAGTCTGCCGCATGAGCAAGTCGCCTACGAGCGCTTCACCGCCGATGGCCCGATAGCGCTGCTACCGCTACCTGATTTGCCCATCAACGTGGCAGATGCCACCGCCGCTGGCTGTCGCCGCTCATTGGTCTGGGCTTTAAATGAAGCTGAAGCCGCGCGAGTACAGACGCTAAATGACGCCGACTTTATCGCCGCTCTGCAAAAAGCTTTCGGTCGCCGCGCCGGTCGCTTCCTGCGCGTTGGCAAGCGCCACGCCTACCCCCTCACGCTCATGGTCGCCAGCCAGCAAGTGCAAGGTCGCGCCGTGATTTTAGGCAATGCCGCGCACAGCCTGCACCCCGTTGCTGGCCAGGGCTACAACCTCTGTGTGCGCGATGCCCTCGTGCTGAGCGCACAGCTCGCGGATGCGCATCAGCAGGGCAAAGACTTAGGCGATAAGAAAGATTTAGCCGCCTACGCCGCCGCCCGCACGCAAGATCAATCGCAAATTATTCGCTTCTCCGACAGCCTCGTGCGCGGCTTCTCCACGGCAAATCCAGCGCTGAGCTTGCTGCGTAACATTGGCCTAGTGGGTTTTGATGTCTTGCCCGGTGCGAAACCAGCTTTGGCTCGTTATGCCATGGGGCTCAACCATGCCTAAGACTTCTGAACAATTCGACATGATCGTGATTGGTGCTGGCCTCGTTGGCAGCGCGTTTGTTTTGCGCTTGCGTCAGCAGGCCGTTGCTCGCGATTTGCGTATTGCCGTGGTCGAGCGCTCATTGCCGCCAACGCCGGCAGCAGCAAATGAGCACTGGGGTTTACGTGTTTCGGCGCTGTCGCCAGAAAGCGTGAGCTTGCTTCAAGCCGCCGGACTACACGCAAAATGGCCGCAGCTACGGCCCGCACCCTATGCCGATATGCGCGTATGGGATGCCGATGGCACCGGTGCTGTGCATTTCAGCGCAAAAGCCGCGGGCGTGGAAAGCTTAGGCGTGCTCATTGAAAATGCCGCCCTGCAAACTGCGCTTTGGCAGCAGGTCACGCAAGACTCGGGCTTGAGTATTTATGCCCCGCAAGCGTGGACTAATCTTGAGCGCGGGCTTGGCGATTGGTGTTTGACGCTCAGCGACGGTACTGCGCTACACGCGCCGTTGGTTATCGCCGCCGATGGCGCGCAGTCGCGCGTGCGTGAGCTGGCCGGTATCGCTGTGGCGCAACGCGACTATCATCAGCGCGGCGTGGTGTGCACCGTTGAGCACGAAAAGCCGCATGAGGCCACGGCTTGGCAGCGCTTTTTGAACACGGGCCCGCTGGCATTTTTGCCCACCGATCATCCGCAACAATCATCGATAGTGTGGACTTTGCCCAGCGAGCAGGCGCAAGCCTATTGCGCAATGCCCGTGGCTGAATTTGAGCAAGCCTTGGCTCAAGCTTTTGAGCACAAGTTGGGCGCTGTTGAGCTCCTTGGCGAGCGCGCCAGCTTTCCGCTATTGGCGCAGCATGCCGAGCATTACGCCTGCGATGGCGTGGTGTTAATCGGTGATGCCGCGCACAGTATTCATCCGCTCGCCGGCCAGGGCGTCAATCTTGGCTTCCTCGATGTTGCCGCACTAGTCGATGCACTAGTGGCACAGCGCAAAGCCGGCTTGTCGTGGGCGCATGAGCGTGCGCAACGCCAATACAGCCGCGCTCGTCGTGGCCACAACGGCCTAATGATGCATGCCATGAGTGGCTTCGACTTGCTCTTTGCCAGCGAGCTGCCGGCGCTACGCGTGCTGCGCAACATCGGCATGAAGGCTTTTGAGAAAAGTGGGCTAGTAAAGCAGCACATTGCACAAACGGCATTGCAGGGACGGCGCTAGACTCGCTACCATTAGGCACAAAATAACAATAACGCAGGATGCACTCATGGCCGCTAAGCGCCTCAGCCTCGCCGACTCCTTCTTTCTTAACGCCGAATCTCGCGATGCCTATATGCATGTGGCTATGCTGCATCGCTATGCCTTGCCCGAGGGCGCTGGCCCTGATTGGGTCGGTCAGATGATCGCGCGCATGAAAAGCTATCCGGTTGATCAATCGCCATTTAATTTGCGTCTAAAAACCGGTCTTGGTAGCAAGGTCGCTCCCGCTTGGGAGGTCGATGATAAAATTGATATCGACTATCACCTACGCCATGCTGCATTGCCTCATCCCGGTGGCGAGCGCGAACTTGGCGTGCTGATTTCGCGTCTGCATAGCCAGCCATTAGATAAGAATCGCCCGCTTTGGGAATGCACCATCATTGAAGGGCTTGATGACGGCAGTTTTGCAATTTATTTCAAAATTCATCACGCCTTAATGGATGGCATGTCGGGCTCACGCACCATGAGTCGTTGCTTAAGCCCTGATCCCAGCAACACCAATATGCCGGCCTTTTGGGCGATGCCACCACTCAAACGTGCTAGCGCCGCCGTGCCGAAAGCCATTGCTGAGTCTGCTCAAGCGCTAGCTCGCACTAATGTACTGAGCGTGCTTGGTCAATCCTTTAAGGCTTGGATGCGCATGCTTCGAGCTACGCCAGAGTCTGGCTTGATTGGTCCTTATCGCTCGCCAAGCTGCTCACTCAACGCCATTGTTAGCCCGCAACGCCGCTTCGCGACGCAAAGCTTGCCTATCGACCGCATGAAAGCCGTCGCTACAAATGCTGGTGGAACGCTCAATGACATCGTGCTCGCAGTGTGTGCGACCGCGCTCCGACGCTACCTGCTCGAGCAGGGCGACTTGCCCATTAAGCCCTTGGTGTCTTCAATTCCTGTCTCGATTCGCACGCGCGAAGAAGCTGGCGAAGGCAATGGTATTAGCCTCGCTTTGGCCTCGCTAGGCACGCATATTGCCGATCCGAAAGCGCGTTTTGAGCACATCAAAGCCTCCATGCAGGCCAATAAAGACTTGCTCGGCACGCTCTCCAAGCCGGCCATGACGCTTTACACCAACCTGCTCATGGCGCCGTTTATGATCGGCCAGATGACGGGCTTGGCAGCGCGCACTAAGCGCCCGATGTACAACACCATGGTCTCCAATGTGCCAGGCCCGACCGAAGTGCTGTATTTAAATGGCGCGCGTTTGCTCAGCGCCTACCCGGTGTCGCTGATTTTTAATGGCCAAGCATTGAACATCACCTTGTTGTCTTACGACGGCCATATGCACTTTGGCTTCACGGCATGTCGCGTGGCGCTGCCGCGTGTGCAAAAAATTGCCGTGTATTTGGGTGAGGCGCTAGAAGAAATCGAACGTGATTATGCCTGTGGCATCAGCGCATCAGTGGCATAAAGCCTATGGCTAGATTCATAAACACCACCATCGTGGTGTGGAATTAAGTCGCCCAAAAGCGTATCCTCCGCGCGAAATCTTGTTCTGTAAGGTTGGTTTTTGAGCAAACGATCTGATTTGCTCTAAAAGCCAGCCGCTACCAGCGGTGCGACTGAGGAGTGAGCAATGACGCCAGACGTCATGGAAACAGCCAGTTACTGGTCTTTCGGCATCTTTCTACTCGGCATTGTCGGCATGTGCTGCTTCATGCTGTTTGTCCCCTATTTTCTGGGTGGCCGCGACTGGGGCCGAGCCAAAAACGATCCTTTTGAGTCCGGCATTGTGCCGCAGGGTGGCGCGCGCCTTCGGGTGTCGGCGAAGTTCTATCTGGTCGCCATGTTCTTCGTGATTTTCGACGTTGAAGCCCTGTTTTTATACGCTTGGGCCATCTCTATCCGCGACGTTGGCTGGCTAGGCTTTATCGAAGCGGCCATCTTTATTTTTGTGCTGCTCGCCGGCCTATTTTATCTTTGGCGAGTTGGTGCGCTAGATTGGGCGCCAGAAGCCCGTCGCAAGCGTGCTGCGCGTTTAGCTGCCGACAAAAAAGCATCCTGAGGCTTATTGCATGAAATACACCCTCACCAAAATTGATCCAAACGCCGCCAACGATGTTTATCCAATTCAGCAAACGCAAACTGGCGTGCCTGATCCCATCGAAGAGCAGGTCAACAAAAGCGTTTTTCTAGGCCGCCTCGAAGACATGATTCATGGCGCGGTGAACTGGGGTCGTAAAAACTCTTTATGGCCCTATAACTTCGGCCTGTCGTGCTGCTACGTGGAAATGGCCACCGCCTTTACTGCGCCACACGACGTTGCGCGTTTTGGTGCCGAGGTGATTCGCGCCTCACCACGCCAAGCCGACGTAATGGTCATTGCCGGCACTTGCTTCATGAAAATGGCGCCTGTAGTTCAGCGCTTATATGAGCAAATGCTCGAACCGAAATGGGTTATTTCCATGGGTGCCTGCGCGAACTCGGGCGGCATGTACGACATTTATTCTGTGGTGCAAGGCGTCGATAAGTTCTTGCCCGTCGATGTTTATATCCCCGGCTGCCCGCCGCGCCCCGAAGCCTTCTTGCAAGCATTGATGATTCTGCAAGAGCAAATTGGCAAAGAGCGTCGTCCGCTGTCGTGGGTGATGGGCGATCAGGGCATATACAAGCCTGAGCTCACGCCTAAGCGCGACGAGAAAAATGCTGAGCGTATTGAGGTGGTGAATTTACGCACCCCCGATAACGTATAACGCCGACCTAACACAATTGAGTGACGACAAGACTGATGGCTGAAGACGTCCCCATGGCATCTATTACAGTAACTTCCAACGCCGCACCATTGCCTGGTGCCGAGTTTGCCGTGGTGCGCGAGCTTAGCGACCGTTTTGGCGGCGATCAGTTGGTTTTCCAGCCCACCAAAGATGGCGTGCCGACGCTTTGGGTGCCGCGCAGCTTGATTCGTGATGTTCTGCGCTTTTTAAAGCAAGTTCCTAAGCCCTACAGCATGCTTTATGACTTGTCGGCGGTGGATGAGCGCCTGCGCAAGCACCGTTTCGGCTTGCCGGCTTCCGATTACACGATGTTTTATCATCTGTTATCGATCGATCGTAATAGCGATGTTCGTATCAAGGTTGCGCTCTCGGCTGATGATCTGAGCATTCCTACGGTGACACCGGTATTTGCCAATGCGAATTGGTATGAGCGCGAAGTTATCGATCTTTTTGGTATCGACTTTCCTGGTCATCCACAGCCATTCCGCCTATTGATGCCGCGCACTTGGGTTGGTCATCCGCTGCGTAAAGATTATCCCGCGCGCGCCACTGAATTTGACCCGTTCCAGCTCACCGCCTTGCGCCAAGACCAAGAGCAGGAAGCGCTGCGCTTCAACCCCGAAGAATGGGGCATGAAAAAAGGCAATGATGAGTCGGACTTTATGTTCCTCAACTTAGGCCCGAACCACCCGTCTGCTCACGGTGCCTTCCGCATCGTTTTGCAGCTCGATGGCGAAGAAATTGTCGATTGTGTGCCCGATATTGGCTACCACCATCGCGGCGCGGAAAAAATGGCCGAGCGTCAGACCTGGCACAGTTTCATCCCCTACACCGACCGTATCGATTACCTCGGCGGCGTGATGAACAACATGCCCTATGTGCTGGCGGTCGAGCAGCTCGCCGGCATTCAAGTGCCAGCGCGTGTGCAAACCATCCGTGTGATGTTGTCAGAGTTTTTCCGCATCACCTCGCACTTGCTGTTTCTCGGCACCTATATCCAAGATTTCGGCGGCATGACGCCGATCTTCTTTATGTTCTCCGATCGTAAAAAGGCCTATGACGTTATCGAGGCCATTACCGGATTCCGTATGCATCCGGCCTGGTTCCGTATCGGTGGCGTTGCTCACGATCTGCCCAATGGTTGGGAGCGTTTGGTTCGCGAGTTCTTGGCGTGGATGCCTAAGCGTCTGAAAGAATACGAAAAAGCCGCGATGGAAAATGGCGTGCTGAAAAACCGCGCCATCGATATTGCCAAATACAACAGCGCCGAAGCCATCGAATGGGGCGTTACCGGCCCAGGCTTACGTGCGACTGGCGTCGATTTCGATTTGCGTAAAGCGCGTCCGTATTCGGGCTATGAAAACTTCGAATTTGAAGTGCCTTTAGCGCATAACGGCGATGCCTATGATCGTGGCATGGTGCGCTTGGAAGAGATGCGCCAGTCGCTGCGCATCATTCAGCAGTGCGTCGATAATATGCCGTCCGGTCCATTCAAGGCCGATCACCCGCTGTCGGTGCCGCCACCAAAAGATCGCACGCTGCAAGATATTGAAACGCTGATTCACCATTTCACTAGCGTGTCGTGGGGGCCAGTCATGCCCGAGGGTGAGGCCAGCTTTATGGTCGAGGCCACGAAAGGCATCAATAGCTATTATCTGACCTCGGATAAGAACACGATGAGCTACCGGACTCGTATCCGCACGCCATCGTTTGCGCATTTGCAGCAAATTCCCTCGGTGATTCGCGGCGCGATGATCCCGGATCTTATTGCCTATTTGGCTTCCATTGACTTCGTGATGGCCGACGTTGACCGATAATGCAAACAGATAATCAAGCGCTGATTGCGACCAGCCGATTCACTTTGTCGCCCCAAGAACGCACCGATATGGAAAATGCCAAGTCGCATTATCCTGACCCGCGTGCTGCCAGCATTGATGCCCTGAAAATCGTGCAAGCGACTCATGGCTACGTGCCCGATGGCGCCATTCCAGCGATTGCCGAAGTTCTCGGCATTCCAGCTGCCGATGTTGAAGGCGTGGCTACGTTCTACAGCCAGATCTTCCGCGTGCCGGTCGGTCGTCATGTGGTGCGCCTGTGCGACTCCATGACCTGCTATATCAATGGCCATGAAGACGTGCTCGCTGCCATCACCGCCAAGCTCGGCATTGGCTACGGTGAAACCACCGCCGATGGCCTCTTCACGCTGCTGCCGGTGTGCTGCTTAGGTAATTGCGACAAAGGCTCGACCATGATGGTCGATGACGACACTCACGGTGGCTTAACTGCCGAGATCATCCCCGGCTTGTTGGAGCAGTATTCATGATGCTTTCCTCTGTCGGTCCGGTAAATCGCATTGCGCGCTCGGCTGAAACTCACCCGCTAACCTGGCGTTTGCGTGATGATGGCCAAGCCGTTTGGCTAGATGAATACGAGTCAAAAGACGGCTATAGCGCGATGAAAAAAGCGCTTAAAACCTTGGCGCCTGGCGAAATCGCTAGCCAAGTGAAAGATGCCGGCCTTAAAGGTCGCGGCGGTGCAGGCTTTCCCACTGGCGTGAAATGGGGCCTGATGCCGCCCAGCGATGGTGTGACGCCACGCTACCTGCTCTGCAACGCTGATGAGATGGAGCCAAACACCTGGAAAGATCGCCTGTTGATGGAGCAAATGCCGCATTTGCTCATCGAAGGCATGATCATCAGTGCTCGCGCCCTAGAAGCGCAGACTGGCTATATCTTTCTTCGTGGCGAATACGTCGATGCTGCCCGCAACCTAAATCACGCGCTCGATGAAGCCCGTGCCAAAGGCTATATCGGTCAAAACATTCTCGGCACTGGCGTTAACTTTGAGCTGTATGTGCACACCGGTGCTGGCCGCTATATCTGCGGTGAAGAAACTGCGCTGATCAACTCGCTCGAAGGTCGTCGTGCCAACCCGCGCTCGAAGCCGCCATTTCCAGCAGCGGTCGGTGTTTGGGGTAAGCCAACCTGCGTTAATAACGTCGAAACCTTGTCCAACGTGCCTGCCATCATTGGCAATGGTGTGACCTGGTTCACTGGTATTGCGCGCCCTGGTAGCGAAGATCACGGCACAAAAATGATGGGCTTCTCTGGCAAAGTGAAGAACCCAGGTGTGTGGGAGTTGCCTTTTGGCATCACCGCGCAAGAGCTGTTTGAAGATTATGCCGGTGGCATGCGCGATGGTTATACGCTGAAAGCTTGGCAGCCCGGCGGCGCTGGCACAGGCTTCTTATTGCCCGAGCATTTATCGGCGCAAATGTATGCTGGCGGTATCGGTAAAGTTGGCACGCGTATGGGCACAGGCCTGGCCTTGGCCGTCGATCACACCGTCAATATGGTGTCGTTGCTGCGCAATATGGAAGAGTTTTTTGCGCGCGAATCATGCGGTTGGTGCACACCTTGCCGCGATGGCCTGCCCTGGAGCGTGAAGCTACTGCGCGCACTAGAGCGTGGCGAAGGCAAAGACACTGATATCGAAACTTTGCTGCAATTAGTCGGCTTCTTAGGCCCAGGTAAAACCTTCTGTGCGCATGCGCCCGGTGCGGTCGAGCCCTTGGGCAGTGCCATTAAATATTTCCGCGATGAGTTTGTGGCTGGTGTGGCTATGCCCGCTGCTGCGACTCCCGCGTAATCACCTTAGTTTAAAGACGGTCCCGACATGGCAACCATCCACGTAGACGGCAAATCATACGAAGTAGACGGCGGCGACAACCTGCTGCGCGCCTGTTTGTCGCTAGGTCTTGATATCCCCTATTTCTGCTGGCATCCAGCCTTAGGCTCGGTGGGCGCTTGCCGCCAGTGCGCGGTCAAGCAATACGCCAATGCTGACGACACCCGCGGCCGTTTGGTGATGTCGTGCATGACGCCATCCACCGACAACACCTATATCTCCATTGAAGACACTGAAGCTAAGCAGTTCCGCGCTTCGGTGGTGGAATGGCTGATGATCAACCACCCGCACGACTGCCCAGTTTGTGAGGAAGGTGGCCATTGCCATTTGCAAGATATGACGGTAATGACTGGCCACAATACGCGCCGTTATCGCTTCCAAAAACGCACGCACCAAAACCAAGATTTGGGCCCGTTCATCAATCATGAGATGAACCGCTGCATCGCTTGCTATCGCTGCGTGCGCTATTACAACGATTACGCCGGCGGCACCGATTTGGGTGTTTTCGGCGCGAATGACAACGTCTATTTCGGCCGTGTTGAAGATGGCACGCTGGAAAGCGAGTTCTCTGGCAACCTCACCGAAGTCTGCCCGACCGGCGTATTCACCGACAAAACCCACAGCGAACGCTATAACCGTAAATGGGATATGCAGTTCGCGCCGAGCATCTGCCAAGGTTGCGCTGCTGGCTGCAATATCAGCCCAGGCGAGCGTTATGGCGAGTTACGTCGCATCGAAAACCGCTTCAATGGCTCGGTGAATCAATATTTCCTGTGCGACCGCGGCCGCTTTGGCTATGGCTTTGTTAATCGCGAAGATCGTCCACGCCAGCCTATGCAAAAAGTGGCTGGTGAGTTCGAGAAGCGCGGCTTAGATGCAGCGCTCGATGGCATCGCAGCTAGCTTGAAATCGGCGAAACGCGTCATTGGTATCGGCTCGCCACGCGCCAGCCTTGAGGCTAACCACGCGCTCATCGAGTTAGTTGGTGCCGATAATTTCTATTCCGGCGTGAATGCGACTGAGCAGGCGCTGAATATTTTAGTGCTGGGCTTGTTGCAGCAACATGCCGACCGCGTGCCGAGCTTGCGCGAGATCGAAACAAAAGATGCGATATTTGTGCTCGGTGAAGACTTGACGCAAACCTCACCGCGCGTGGCCTTAGGCCTTCGCCAATCAGTAAAAAATAAACCTGTTGCGATGACTGCCGAGAAGAAAGTGCAGTCATGGAACGCACTTGGTGTGCGCGATATTGGCCAGCGTGAGTTGTCGCCGCTGTATATCGCCAGTGTTGAAGCGACTCGTTTAGATGATGTCGCTGCAGCCACACACCACGCCACGCCAGAAGATATTGCGCGCCTAGGCTTCGCCGTTGCTCATGCCATTGATGCCAATGCGCCAGCAGTAGCTGATCTTGATAGCGTTACTGCCGGCCTAGCGCAGCGTATCGCCGATGACTTAATGGCAGCGAATGCGCCATTGGTGGTGTCAGGTACTGGCGCTCAGCATGCGGGCGTAATTCAAGCCGCGGCCAACATCACGAAAGCATTGGTGCAGCAGGGAAAATCTGCTGGCCTGAGCTTGGTGGTGCGCGAAGTTAATAGCTTGGGCAATACGCTGCTAGGCGGTCAGTCCTTAGATGCCGCGCTCGACGCCTTAAATAGCGGCGATGCCGATGCGGTAATCGTCCTGGAAAATGATCTGCATCTGCGCGCAAGCGCTGCTCGTGTTGATGCGGCATTGGCGAAAGCCACCGTTGTTGCCATTGATCATCAGCACAATGCCACAGTGG